>QZKR01000152.1 GCA_003598065.1 Myxococcales bacterium
ATTTCCCTGCCCACCCCGCCACGGCTCCCGCCGGTTGCCGCCGACCATTGGTCTTTACCTCATTAAGTGAATGGTATTAGTCGTGAGACTATGGCACACAATGGGAAACACAAATCGGACCGCCACACAGCCTCCCGACCTTCGGTCGTGAGACTATGGCGCGCTCCTGATGCGGGAGGTACAAAACAAAGAGACGCCGACCACGAGAAATAGAAACCGCCTCAGCCCTTCGGCGCGGCCTTGCGGACGTCCTCGCTCACGCCGTCGGCGTACTTGGCGAAGTTCTTGATGAACAGCCCCGCCAGTTCGCGCGCCTTCTTGTCGTAAGCGTCCTTGTCCTTCCAGGTGTTGCGCGGGTTCAGTACGTCCTCCGGCACGCCGGGGCAGGCCGTGGGAACCTGGAGGCCGAACACGGTATCTTCCCGGTAGGCGACGTTGTCCAGCTCGCCGTTGAGCGCGGCGTTCAGCAGCGTCCGCGTGTGCTTGATCGACATGCGGCGTCCCACGCCGTAAGGCCCGCCCGTCCAGCCGGTGTTGACCAGCCACGTCCGGACGTTGTGCTTCTTGATGCGCTCGCCCAAAAGCTGCGCGTAGCGGCCGGGGTGCAGCGGCATGAACGGCTCGCCGAAGCAGGCGGAGAAGGTCGCCTTGGGTTCGGTCACGCCCGCCTCCGTGCCGGCGAGCTTGGCCGTGTAGCCGGAGAGGAAATGGTACAGCGCATGGGCGTTGTCCAGCCGCGCGATGGGCGGCAGCACGCCGAAAGCGTCGGCGGCCAGGAAAAAGATGTCCGAGGGATGCCCGCCCGTGCCTTCGAGAATGCAGTTGGGAATATAGGTGACAGGATAGGTGGCGCGGGTGTTTTCGGTGATGCTGTCGCTGTCGTAGTCGATGCGGCGCGTCTGCGGGTCGTAATCGACGTTCTCCAGGACGGAACCGAAGCAGATGGCGTTGTAGATCTGCGGCTCGGCCTCGGCGGAGAGATGGATGCATTTCGCGTAGCAGCCGCCCTCGAAATTGAACACGCCCTGGTCGGTCCAGCCGTGCTCGTCGTCGCCGATCAGCCGCCGCGCCGGGTCGGCGGAGAGCGTCGTCTTGCCGGTGCCGGAAAGCCCGAAGAACAGGGCCGTCTTGCCGTTTCGGCCGACGTTGGCGGAGCAGTGCATCGTCATCACGTTCTTGAGGGGCAGGAGATAATTCATGATCGTGAAGATCGACTTCTTGATCTCGCCGGCGTAGCCCGTGCCGACGATCAGCACCAGCCTGGTCTCGATGTCCACGGCGACGAAAACTTCCGAATTCGCCCCGTCCGCTTTGCCGTTAAGGCGCAGCGTCGGCACGCTGACGACGGTGAACTCGGGCGCGTGGGCCGCCAGATCGGCGGCGGTGGGTCGGATGAACAGCGTTTCGGCGAACAGCGCGTGCCAGGCGAAGGGCGTCACGACGCGCAAGGGCAGGCGATAGGATTTGTCCGCGCCGACGAAGCCATCGAAAACGAACAATTCCTTGCTCTGCAAATGGGCCTTGGCGCGATCCCAGATCTTGTTGAACACATCTTCCGAAACCGCCTGGTTCACGTCGCCCCACCAGATCTGCTCGGCGGACGGCGAGCGGCGGACGAAGAACTTGTCGTTGGGCGAGCGGCCGGTCCGATCGCCGGTGCGGACGATCAGGCTGCCGTTCTCGGCCAGAACGCCCTCGTTCTTGGACAGCGCGGCTTCGACGAGCGCCGGGACCGGCAGGTTGCGGTGAATCGTTCCGGGGTTGCGTAGACCCAAGTATTCCAGGCTTATCGCGTTCGGCATGACTCCCTCACCTTTGCTACGTGTGCGTTGGAATGGTTCGCGGTGGTCGCATGAGCAGATTTATGTTTGCCTTGTTCGCCTCTATGGACCTGTAACCCAAGGCGCTAATTCCCAAAAAGCGCGAATTTTGAAAAAACGAACGCCGGTCCACCTAAGGACCGGCGCTGTCGTCGTCATGGCGGAGAGGGAGGGATTCGAACCCTCGGTAGAGTTTTACCCCTACACACGCTTAGCAGGCGTGCACCTTCGGCCACTCGGTCACCTCTCCGAAAGCCGGAAACCATTGCCGTTCCAAGCCGGCGGGTCATTACCATAAAAGACGAAAGAAGGGAAAGCAAGGGATTTTTTGAAGCGATTCCCGCGTCGAAATGCGCAGCGGGCGGGAACCGACCGAGGCGGCATCGCCTCTCAACCGTTGTCGATATTCGTCCTGGCGAAGCGCCCGAAGAACGAAAAAAGACACCCTAGAACAAGCCTTTAGGGAATTGCTCGACGGCGCCAGGGGGCGATGGGATGTCGTTTCGGAGATATACCCAAATCGAACGATCGAGATACCACTCCATTCTGGCGACCCCGACGCGGCGGTAATCGGCGGAAAAACGGGGATCCGAGACGATCGCCTCGTGCTGCGAGTAAAAACGGGGTTCGGCGGAAGAAAAAGAGATGAACAGCAACGCAGCCGGGTTGTGCGAGTAAATATAGTCCGTATCGAGGCCGTGACGCGCCATATGAGCATCGGTGAGCGAGCGGGGATTGGAATCCAGCGTCGGGCGGCGGGCATAATAGGGGATGATTCCGACGTCGCTGACGACAATCCAGGCGTTCGCGGGGAGTTCGCGGTCCAACCACTGTCCTACGGCGGCATAGGTTTGTTTGGTGGACGTCAGGCTTGCAACGTCGAGTTCCAGTTGGGCTGTCGTCCAAAGTCCCATAAGGCACACCGTTAAAACGACAACCCAGGAAGCCCATGCGCGACGCTTTTCGCCGTAATGCCGAAAAGAGTCGATGATCTTTCCCGATAGCCCGGCCGTGGGCAGGAAAAGAAGAACAAGCAGGGGCGCGTGGTAGCGCATGCCCGGCATCCAGTCCACGAAGGCGAGATAGGCCGCTCCGTAAATCAAAAACAAAATCAGGCCAATCCAATCCGCAGCCTGTTCCGGCTTCCGGGTCTCCCTCGTCAAGAAGTTCATGGAAGCCAAAAGAAACAGGAGGCCGAAATAATATCCCAGCGGCGCAAAATGGTTGTTATGACGGGAAAAGAAAAACTGGATATTGGTCCGTATCGCTTCCAGCAGCGAGGTTGTGAACCCGCCTTTGGAGAGAAAGGGCGTGGGCCAAAAAGAACCGAAATAGGCAACGCGCCAGATGGAATAAGCGCCCCAAAAGAGCAGAAAGAGAACGAGGCTCGAACCCAGCCCATACCGATATCGTCGGCGATGGGAATCGGCCGGTCTTTGCCAATAAAGGAAAAAAATCAGAAGCGGCGGAGCGAGAACTCCTTCCGGGCGGTTGAGCGCGAGCAAGGTCGCCAGGACGGAAAAGAGCACGAACGCCCAGACGTTTGGCGAGGCCGCGATCCGGGAAACCGCCGCAACGATTCCGAGAAGAAGCAGCGCGTGCAGGGAGGTTTCCATCCCCGAGGCGCTGTAAAGCACCAGCGGCCCGCATGTCGCCGCCAAGACCATCGGAACGAGCAGGCGGAAACCCGAATAGCCTCGCTTTCTAAACAGGCCCCAGGCCAGCGCCACGACGGCAAGACCGAAGGCGAGACTGAGCGTTGTCGCCGCCGTCGGAACGTCGAATCCCAACGCTCGACAGCCGGCAAGAATCAGAACCCAGAGAAAGTTGCTGTACCCTTCCACCGGCGAGGAGCCGGGATTGAAGGCGAGCCCCCAACCGTCCGCCAGGTGTTCGGCGTAGCGGAAGGAAATAAACGCGTCATCGGGGAAAGCGCCCGGAAGACGAAGGGCAAGCATTTCAAACAGGCAAACCGCGATCGCGAGGATAGCGACGTCGCCCCATTCCGAAATTTTAGGAGCGATGACGTTCGATTTCACCACGGCCCTGATCTCCGACCAAGCTGCGCATCTCCCCGCGAGACCGATACAAGCGAACCCTCGGAGTTCGACGGCGTTCCATAGAAAGGAGGGGTCGATTGTCTTTCGAGTTCGGTCATTCGTCAAGATCGTCTTCATTCCACGAACGACTCCCCTGAAACCCAATGGACAACCGGCTTTAGAAAACACTTGACTTTCTCAGGCGATTCCTGTAAAAGCAATCAAATTGCAGGCGTCCCTCCGACGAATCCGCGTTTGGTGAGCGCTTCTGGGTTTTCCGAACCATCCCCAGATATCACTCCATAGAGGCTGCGTTTGCCGTCAACCTTGGACGAACCAAGGAAAGAACAGGTACATATGCTTTTCGATGAATTGAATCTTCACGCCGCCTTGCTCAAGGCGGTGCGGGCGCAAGGCTACGCCTCGCCCACGCCGATCCAACAGAAGGCCATTCCCTACGTCCTGGCGGGACGCGACGTCCTGGGCTGCGCCCAGACCGGCACGGGGAAGACCGCCGCCTTCGCCCTTCCCATCCTTCAGCGTCTCTCCGCCGCCCCCCGCCGGGACGGCCGACGCCCCATTCGGGCCCTCGCCCTCGCGCCGACGCGCGAACTGGCCTCGCAGATCGGCGAAAGCTTCGCGGTCTACGGCGCCCACACCGGCCTGCGGCACACCGTGATTTTCGGCGGCGTGGGGCAGGCGTCGCAGACCCGCGCCCTGACGCGCGGCGTCGATATCCTCGTGGCCACGCCGGGCCGGCTGCTCGACCTGATGAACCAGGGCTACGTCGATCTGTCGCGCGTCGAGGCGTTCATCCTCGACGAGGCGGACCGGATGCTCGACATGGGCTTCATTCCCGACATCCGGCGCGTCGTTCGCGCCCTGCCGGCCAAGCGGCAGACCCTGCTTTTCTCCGCCACCCTGCCGCCCAGCATTCTCGACCTCGCCGGCGGCCTGCTCGACAAGCCGGAAACGGTGTCCGTCGCGCCCTCGGCCACGACGGTCGAGCGCATCGCGCAATCGGTCTATTTCGTCGAACAATCCGACAAAATCGACCTTCTCGTGCGGCTTTGCGAGGGGCAGAGCATCACCCGCGCGCTGGTGTTCACGCGGACCAAGCACGGCGCGGACAAACTGGTGCGCAAGCTCGCGGAAGCCTCCATCCCGGCGGCGGCGATCCACGGCAACAAATCGCAGTCGCGGCGGGAGCAGGCCCTGGCTGCGTTCAAACGCGGCGCGGCGCGGGTGCTGGTGGCCACGGACATCGCCTCGCGCGGCCTGGACATCGACGAGGTCAGCCACGTCGTCAATTTCGACCTTCCCGTCGATGCGGAATCCTACGTTCACCGCATCGGACGCACGGCCCGGGCCGGGGCGTCGGGCGCGGCCTTTTCTTTCTGCGGCTACAGCGAGCGCCCGCTGCTCGCCTCCATCGAACGGCTGATTCGCCAGCGGCTGGACGTCGTGAGCGACCACCCCTTCCGTTCCGGACGCGCCGCCTCCGAAAACCAGTCCACGCGGCCGGCGATCGCCGCCAAGCCATCGCAGCCGGCGAGACGCAACAGCGCGCCGTCCGTCGTCTACGGTTCCCATCGCGGCAGATCGTCGTCGTCGCGCCGGCCGTTTAGGCGGGACGCGGCCTAAGAACCTACTGCCTACAGACAAATTCCAGGTCACCCGTGGTGGAGCACAGTTGTACTGTGCTCTACCATGTTTATGCGGGTGTGGCATGCTTGGAGCTTGCGACAAGCATGCTTAATAGCGCATGCCTGTCGTGAACTCCAGGCATGGCACACCTCAGATAGGCCGCCCACCTCATAGCCTCCCGACCTCCGGTTGGAGCAGGATTGTATCCTGCTCCATCACATTTTCTTGTCCGCCGGCATTAGGGAAATGCTTGGAGCAGGTTGGAAAACCTGCTCCAACACAGGACACAGGTAACGTTGCCTCAAACAATCATCTTGCCCGTCTGCTTGCCTTTTTCGGCGAAAAGCGTTTCACTGGCCGCATGAAGCTCGGCGACGTGAACGGCATTCTGTTCGTCAACCTCATCCTGTGCGTCGCCCTGACGATGGCGGCTACCGTCTGGACGCCGGCGCACGCCCTCGGGGTGGGCGTCGGCGCGGCTATTGGCGCACTCAATCTCTGGCTCTTGGCGGTGATGCTGAGAAAGCTTCTGCTCGCGCCCGAGGAGCGGCGCGGGCTGGTCTTGCGCTTCCTGGCCAAGTACGGCCTCGTCGGCCTGCTGATCGCCGTCGCCTTCTTCTTACTGAAAGTCTCGCCCGTGGGTTTCGCGGCGGGAATTACGACGACAGTCGTCGCCCTGATCTTCGGCGGCCTCTTCGGACGGCGGGAAAGCTGATCTTCCGTTCATCAAAGAAACGTAGGGGAGGATGAAGCACCAAAGGTGCGGAATCCTCCCGCAAAGCACGGGCGGATTCCGCTCCGCTTCATCCGCCCCTACGCTCTTACCCGCGGAACACCAATCGGGATCACATGATCCGGTCGTTCCCTCCCCTCTCAATATTCAACTTCCAGCGTATATGGCGCGTCGGGGAAGAGATTGAGAATGTCGTCGGGAACGGGGCGGTATTTCCAAAAAAACCAACCAGCATCACGAAGGTTAGTGCCATCGTTTTCCCTGCATTCAACAACACCGTCCGAATTTTCCCCCCAAAAATAATATGTTTCAGGATATGGAAATTCTGGCATTCCCCACACGGCATACAACCTACCTCCGACTTGAACGAAAGATGAATAATCAAGGTATGGAGAGTAACCCCAATAGGGATCTCCCGTGCAATTGCTGTTGGTATAATAAGCATTAATCTCACCAGAGGTTTCTTTCCAATTAGAATAGTCATGGTAGCAATCACTCATTTTCCCGGTCGATAAGGAGTATGAGCCCAGATTGCGGTTGCTTTCCGAAAAGCAATTTACCTCTCTCGTCTCACCCAGATTCCTTTTCCTTGCCGTCGGCTCTTCCTCATAAGGGGAGCCCCACCATTCCCCTCTCACCGCTTTCCCGTCCTTATCCCGCAGCACCCATCTCGGCACCACTTCCCGCGTGTCGCCGTCGCCGTTGGGAATGCAGGTGCAATCGCCATCGTTGGGCGCGTCGCCGTCGTTCGGCGCATCGCCATCGTTGGGTGCGTCGCCGTCGTTGGGCGTGTCGCCGTCCGGATAGGGCGGAATGACAATGTCGCCATCGTTGTAATAATTGTCGCCATCGTTGGGCGCGTCGCCGTCATTGGGCGTGTCGCCGTCGCCGGACGAGCCGCCATTGGAGCCGCCCAGGCACGCCGACAACAGTAAGGCCGACAGAAATACGCAGAGTACGCCAATCGACACCTTCATGTCACGCTCCCTCAAATGAATAAGTTTTTACGCTGACAGATACCAAACAGCGGAGCTTATTGTATAAAGCGATCAGCCGCGGCGCAAGAACTATAAATCAAACATGAAAATATTTTTCGCTCTCCTCCGCTCACCTTGCCGGCGGGCCGCTCTCGTAAAGCACGCCGTCTTTCACCCAGGTCTCCGATTCCTCCGTTTCGAAATTGCAGGTGGTGCAACCGAAGGGGTGGTGCCAGTCGGCGGGATCGCCGCCGTCGTTGAAGAGGAAAATCAGCGGCGCGCCCTCCGGCAGATCGACGGTCGTCACGAACCATTGGGGATCGAGGCTCGGCGCGTCCTCCATGTCCATCGGGACGCCGGGGAAGGCCGTCCACGGGCCGTCGGCGTCGCCTTCCAACGCCAAATACAGATAAGGCGTCTCCCAGCCGCTGAAAAAGTGAACCGTGTACGTGGTGAGCGGATCGATGGGCAACGTGTCGTAGATCACGCCGTCCTTCACCCACAGCGTCTCCAGGTCCGATTCGAAGTTGCAGGTCGGGCAGCCGAAGGGATGGCCCCAGTCGGCCGTCTGCTCCGTGCCCTGGCCGTCGGTGAACAGGAAGATCAGGGGCAGACCGCTTTCCATCTGCACCTGCTTCATCCACCATCCGCCGCCTATGTTCGCCATCACCTCGCCGGGGAAAGCGGTCCACGCGCCGCCGGCGTCGCCGTTCATGGCGTAGTAGAGATAAGTCTGCGCCCAGCCGGAGCGGAAATACACGGTGCGGATCGAGTAGGACGTCGGACGGTCGTTGTAAAGGTCGCCGTCCTTCACCCACACCTCGGGATCGTTCGTCAGGAAGTTGCAGGGATTGGAGGCGCTGCAACCATATGGGTAATGCCAGCTTGCCGTTTCGGGCGCGCCGTTGCCGTCGTTGAGCAGAAAGACGAAATTCGCGCCTTCGTCGAGCGACACCGTCGCCTCGAACCAGTCGCCGCCCTCGGCGATCATCAGCGCGCCGGGGAATGGCGACCATGGTCCGCCCTGGTCGCCGTCGCGGCTGTAATACAGATACGGATGCGACCAGCCGCTGAAGAAATGAACGGTAAAAGAAACCTGCTCGGGATCCTGCTCCGGTTCGAGTTCCGGTTCCGGGTCGGGTTCGAGTTCCGGCTCTGGATCGGGTTCGAGTTCCGGTTCGGGATCGGGATCGACATCCAGATCGCCATCGACCGGCAGGCCCTCATAGATCACGCCGTCCTTCACCCACACCTCCTGTTCAGCCGTGGAAAAATTGCAGGGGGCGGCGGCGTTGCAGCCGTGAGGATAATGCCAATCGGCCAGCGCCGGCGTCGCCGCGCCATCATTGAACAGGAACACAAGCTCGTATCCCTCGGGAATGGCCACGGCCTTGCGCCACCATTGCGCCCCCTCCGACGTCATCGCCACGCCCGGGTAATCCGTCCATGAAAAAGGCGCGCCGGCCGCGTTGCTGTAATGCAGATAAGGATGCGTCCACCCGGAGTAGAAATGCACGATGAAAACGACCTCGGGCGGCGGGCCTTCATCGATCTCCGGTTCGGGGTCCGGGTCGGGGTCCGCGTCCGTGTCGCCGTCCGGATCGGCGGGCTGCTCGTCATAGAGCACGCCGTCCAAAAGCCAGAACTCGGTCAGCGTCGTGGAAAAACTGCAACCGAAGCTCTGGCAGCCGTAAGGATAATGCCAGATCGTTTCCGGCGGCAAACCGTCGCCCTGGCCGTTATTGGGCAAGAAAAACAGCGGCAAACCCGCCTCGACGCCGACCGTCCGTTCCCACCAGGAACCCTCCTCCCAGTCGAACGGCAGGCCGGGAAAAGACGTCCAGCCGTCGCTCGCGCCGCCGGCGGAGTTGTAATACAGATAGGGCTGCTCCCAAACGGAGTAGAAGTGAGCCGTGTACTGCGTCGGCGGGACATCCTCGACATCCACATCCCCGTCCGGCGCGTCGGGCGGCATTTCTTCATAGATCATGCCATCGCGCACGAAAAGCTCGGCCATCGTCGTTGAGAAATAGCAGCCGTAACCCGTGCAGCCGAAGGGGTAGTGCCAGTCGGCGGTCTGCTCCGTGCCTGCGCCGTCGGTGAACAGGAAATCGAGCGGATAACCCTCGGGGATCGAAACCGTCGCGCTCCACCAGTCCGCGGCGCGGCCGCGATCCAACGCGACGCCGGGAAAAGCCGTCCATTGGCCGGTTACTCCGCCTTCGGCGTTGTACATGAGGTAGGGTTGGGCCCAGCCGGTGTAAAGATGAACGAGAAAGTCGGTCGTCGGAATCTCGATATCGCCGTCCGCCGCCTCGTCGCCGTCCGCAATTTCATCTCCGTCCGTCGGTTCATCGCCGTCGGTCGCGTCGTCGCCATCCGTCGTTTCGTCGCCGTCCGGCTGGTCGTCGCCGTCCGGCAAAACATCGCCATCCGGCAGGACATCGCCATCGACGGGCGGGTCACCGTCCGGCTGGATGTCCCCATCCGGCAGGCCGTCGCCGTCGCCGATCTCATCGCCGTCGAGCGGCGGCCAGGCGTCGCCGTCGTCTTCGACTTCGTAATCGGAGACGAACCAGTCGCCGTCCGCTTCGCCGCCGCCTCCGCCGCATGCCGACAGGAGCGCCAAAAAGGAAAGGACCGTCATGGCTCGGATGGCTCGGATGGTTCGCATCGTTCCCTCCTCGCGCGGCCCTATCCGTCCGCGCGCCGTCGATGATCGCGAAATCTGGCTTTAGTGTAGCGCAGCCGCTTTCCTCTCACAAGAAAGGAAAACAGCGCCAAGGGAAGCATTTACTCTTTTCCGCCCTGCAAATTGTCTTGCAAATTACCGGCCGTTCGAGTCCAATAGCGCCCATGCTCGAACCAGCGGCCCACGGCCGGGAGAGGATAGCGCCATGTCCGCCAAGGAACAGGTGATCCAGGAAGGCAGCAC
Organism: Myxococcales bacterium; assembly: GCA_003598065.1. GTDB lineage: Bacteria > Myxococcota_A > SURF-8 > SURF-8 > SURF-8 > SURF-8. The sequence continues at coordinate 10,152 of QZKR01000152.1, forward strand.
GGTGACCATCGAACTTGACGTCCACACCAGCGACGGAGAGTTGATCTCTTCCAGCGCGGAGGACGGGCCGCTCACGTTCGTCATGGGTCAGAAGCAGGTCGTTCCCGGCCTCGAACGCTCGCTCTCCGGCCTCAAACCCGGCGATCCGTTCAACGTCACGCTCGAACCGAATGACGCTTACGGCGACTATAACGAGGATGGCATCGAAGTCATGCCGCGCGACGCCTTCGGCGAGGAGATCGTCGAGGGGGAAGACTATTTCTTCGAGGACGAGAGCGGCGGCACGGTCATCGTCACCGTCGTCGAACTCGTGGACGAAGGGGTGGTCGTCGATTTCAACCATCCGCTCGCCGGCGAAACTCTACGCTTCAAGGGTAAAATTCTAGAAATAGGCTAGCGACCTCGCAGCGTCCGCGCGGCCGGGAAAACCGGCCGTCCTTCCGCTTCGCGCCGCCGTGCTTCGGCCACGAGTGCTTCGGCGTGAGGAACCGCTTCCCTGTACCACTCCAAACGCAGGTCCGCCTGCTCCGCGTCGGATAGGCCGGCCCGCGCGATCCCTCGGCGCTCCTGTTCCAGAAAAAGCCGTTGCAGCGCCATCGCGCAGGCGACGGAGACGTTGTAGCTCTGCGAAAACCCGACCATCGGCAGGATAAACGCGGCGTCGCAGTCGGCGACGTATCCGGGCTTCAGACCATTAAGTTCGTTGCCGAAAACGAGAGCGATCTTGCCGTCCAGCGGCAGCGATTCGAGCGCCTGGGCGCGGGCGTCCAGCCAACTCGCGTAAAGACGATAGCCGGCCTGCTTCAAATGAGCCACGGCGTCCTTCCACGTCGGGTGGATGTGCAGCGTCAGCCATTTGTGGGCCCCGCGCGTGATCGATTCGGTGACCGGGTCCTTCGGCCGATCGGGCAGCGGCACGACGTGCACGTCCTGAAGACCCAAACCCTCGCAGGTGCGCAGAATGGCCATGAGGTTGTGCGGCTTGTCGAACTCGACGACGAGCACGGCGATCTGGCGCGTGCGCGCGGCGAGAACGCGTTCGAGGCGCGCGGCGCGCTCGTCGCTGAGGCTGTAACGGAGTATGCTCAACTCGTCCATGCCGCCCACCCTAACGGATTCGGGACGGCGTCGCAAGCGAAAGCGCGCCGAAGAGTTCGCATTAACGCACGAAAACCCTTGCCGGTCCATCCCGCCGCCGTTATGCTGTCGGCATGATGCGAACTCTGCTGGAACGATTGAAAGGAACGAAGGCGACAGGCCAGTCGTTTTCCTCGGAACTGGAAGCGGCGATCGCGGAGCGCCTGCCGAAACTCGATCCGGCGCGGCGACGAGCGCTCGCCGCTTTCGCCGGGTTGCTGGGTTCGGCGGCCCGCGCCGATCTGGACTTCTCCGCCGACGAGGAAGCCCGCATCCGCGCCATTCTCGTTTCGTTCGCCGAACTGCCTAAACCCGAGGCGGCCGTCGTGGCGGGCGTCATCCGCGAAGCCGCTCCGGCGCTGGCCGGACTGGAAGACGACGCCTACATCAAAATCCTGAACGAGGAAGCTCCGATAGACCAGAAGAAACTTATCCTCTCCTGCCTGTTCGCCGTAGCCGCCGCCGACGAAGAGATCAGCAGCGAGGAAAACGAGCGCATCCGCCAAATCAGTGTGTCCCTGAAACTCAGTCAGGTTGATTTTTTCGCCGTCCGTTCGCTGTATCGCGACAAGCTGTCCGTGCTCAAGAACCTGCCCGGCGCGTCGGGCGGCTGATCTTCCACGAAAGAGGTTCGTCATGTCACGTTGGTTGGGATGGACCGCTTTGCTGCTGCTGGGTCTCGGATTCTCGGCGTGTTCCGATCGCAATTCCAATCCATCCGCCGACGGCGAGGCGACGGACGGCGATACGGATGGGGACGAGGAAACCGCGCCTTCGGACGGCGATGAAACGGACGGCGACGAGGAGAGCGAGCCCTCGGACGGAGACGAGACCCCCGAGCGGATGGTCGATCTGGTGAACCCGTTCATCGGCACGGGCGGCCTCGGCTATTCGGTCGGCAGCGGCCTGCCGGGCGCGCTCGCGCCTTTCGGACTGGTCAAGGTTTCACCGGATACGGAGAAAGAGACGGGCGCGCCGCCCTTCTACCATTGCAGCGGCTACCATGCCGACGATACGATCATCGACGGTTTCAGCCACGTCCACATCTACGGCGCGGGCGCGGCCGACCTCGGCAACATCCGCTTCATGCCGATTCTCGGCCCGATCACGCCCGACAAGACCCGCCCCATGAATTACCGCAGCCCGTTCCAGAAAACGAACGAATACGCCAAGCCCGGCTGGTATGCGGTGACGCTCGACGCCACGGGGACAACAGCGGAGCTGACCGCGACGGAACACGCCGCGCACCATCGCTATACGTTCTCCGCCGAGCCCGCCGACGGTCGCGGCTACCTCCTCATCGACCTCGATGAGGGCGTGCCCAGCACTCGCGTGACCGACGGCGGGATCGCCGTTGACGCCGAAGCACGGACGGTGGAAGGCTGGGTCCTTTCAAGCGGCGATTTTTCCGGCCGCTACGGCGGCATGCCTATTTATTTCGCCGCCCGCTTCAACCGCCCCTTCGATCACTGGGGCACGTGGGCCGGCTCGCACGAGACGCTCAACGACGGCGCGCCCGTCCAGTCGGGCGACATCCTCGGGGCCTACCTCGGCTTCGACCTCGGCGACGGCGAACCCGTCGAGGCGCAGGTGGGCGTCTCTTACGTGAGCATCGACAACGCGCGGGAAAACCGCGAGGCCGAAATGCCCGAATGGGACTTCGACGGCGCGCGCGCCGCGACGGAAGCGGCCTGGGAGGACGAACTGTCCGTCGTCCGTTTCGAGGGCGGCGCGCACGACCAGCGCGTCATCATGGCCACGGCGCTTTACCACGCCTTCATCCACCCCGACATCTTCAGCGACGTCAACGGCGAGTATGTCGGTTTCGACCGGCAGACGCACACGGCGGAAGGCGAGGCCTATTACAATACGTTCTCGCTCTGGGACACCTACCGCACGCTGCATCCGCTGATGACCTTGCTCAAACCCGAGCGGACGCGCGACATGATGACGTCCTTGGTCAAGATGGCCGAGCAGGGCGGCTGGCTGCCGCGCTGGCCGATGGGCCTGGGCGATTCCGGCTCCATGATCGGCACGAGCGCCGACGTGGCGATCGCCGACGCCTACGTGAAGGGCGTCGCCGACTTCGACGTGGACACGGCTTTCGCCAAGATCGAAGCCGCCGCCAGCGGGCCCGCCGGCCATTACGGCGACCGCGGCGGCATCGAAGAGTACATGACGCTTGGTTACGTCGCCGACGACAAACAGGGCGGCTCGGTGGCGAAAACGATGGAATACGGCGTGGACGACTCCGCCATCGCCAATCTGGCCCGCGCCCTCGGCGAAACCGAAAAGGCCGATTATTACGCCGAGCGCTCCAAAAACTACCGCCATCTCTGGTACGCCGACGAACAGTTTTTCTTCCCGCGCAACTCGGACGGCTCCTGGATCACCGACCTGTCGCTCGACAGCTGGGAGGAGCCGTATACGGAAGGGACGGCGTGGCAGTACATCTGGCTCGCGCCGCACGACATGCGCGGCCTGCTCGGCCTGTTCGGCTCGCAGGAGTCGATGACCGCCAAACTCACCACCTTCTTCGAGGAAGGCAAACGCGAGGCCGAGGGCGGAACGGTCTTCGCGCTGGACGCGCCGGCCTATTACTGGCACGGCAACGAGCCCGACATCCACGCCGCCTATCTCTTCCTGCAAGGCGGGCGGCCCGACCTGACGCAGAAGTGGGTCGAGTGGATCTCCAACGCGCTCTATTCCACGGCGCCCGACGGCCTCGCCGGCAACGACGACTGCGGCACCCTCTCGGCCTGGTACGTCTTCTCCTCGCTCGGCTTCTATCCTATCGCCGGCAGCGACGTCTACCTCGTCGGAAAACCGCTCTTTCCGCACGCCGAAGCGGCCCTGGCGGGCGGGACGCTCACGGTCGAAGCGCCGGACGTTTCGCCGGAGAACATTTACGTGCAAGGCGTGACGCTCGACGGCGCGCCGCTCGATGTCCCCTGGTTCTTCCACCGCGATATCGCCCAGGGCGCGACCTTGCATTTCGACATGGGTCCGGAACCTTCCGAATGGGGGAAGATCGGCCCCGACCAGGGCCCGCCTTCGCCTTAGACGGTGGTCGATGAGCCGCGCCCTCATTCAGCTTGCTTCCGTTCCGCCCGACGACCTCGCGGCGCAGGATCGCACGCGGCGGGAGGCGGCGCTTCAACTGACCTGGGCCGCGAAACAAAACACGGACATGGTCGTCTTCGGCGGGCCGGACCCGACAGCCCGCGCCGATCTGCTCCAACTCCTGACGCTCGCCGGCGTGCTCGGCCTGCGCTCCGGGATCGCCGGCGGAATTTCCCGGCTCGGCGATGACGCTTTCCTGGAGCGCCTTGTCGGCTCGGGCCTGGCTTTCGCTTCGCTGCCCGTCTTTGGCGAAGACGCCGTACGACATGACGCCTTGAGCCCGGCGGCCGATTTCCAGACGACACGCGACGTCCTTAAACAGTTGCAGGCGCGAGACGTGGAACGCGAGGCGCGCGTGATCCTGCGCCGCGAAAACCTCTCGCGGCTGGCCGCCATCGCCGAATCCCTCTTCGCCTATGCGCCGTTGCGCATCGTGTTCGCCTTCGAAGAAGCCGGCGCAACGGGCTCGATGCCGCCGCTGGATGCGGCCGCGCGCGCCGTGATCGCCGCGCTTCTCGTTCTCGCCGATTCGCCCATGCGGCCGGACGGCGCGGAACTGGCCTTCTCCGGCTTCCCTCTCTGCGCCATCCATGTTTTTCCGGACCGAAACGCCGACATCGCGCCGTGGCGCACCGAGCTTCTGGAAGCTTCCGCCGCTGCTTCCGGCCGGATAAAAACCGCCCGCTGTGAAGGCTGCGCCGAAAAATCCCGCTGCGGGGGAGTGGAGGCGCGTTACCTCGCCGTTTCCGGCGACGCCGAGTTGCGGCCCATCCCGACCACACGCTCGAATTCCTTCGTCTACCGGCCAACAGGCCGCATCGCCCCGTTCGACATCGAACGCTGCCCGATTCAAAACGGCAAAATTCCGGTCGGCAACGCGGCTCGCCGGCTCTTCCTCGCCAACGGCGACGGCGTCGATGTGTACGAGACCGACAGCGGCGATTTCACCGACGCCGAAATAGACCGCGTGCGGCGCGAGTTGGGCCAGATCTACCTCGACCTCTCGGGCGAGACGCTTCATACCGATTTCCAGGTCGAGATGGCGAAGCTTCACCCGCACCCGGCCTGCGTCGCCTGCCCGGCCTACATCAACTGTCCGGGCGTCTGGATGCGGGAGCCGGCGGACGTCTTCGCCCTCGCCGAGGCGAAACTGCTGCCGTGGCTGGAGCAGCTCTCCGGCGAAATCCTCGACGTCGGCGGCGGACCCTTGCGTTACGCCAGTTTATTCGGCCGGCTGCTCGCCGAGGGTCGCATCCGTTATACGGCCATCGAGCCTTCGCCGCCGGCTTTGCTGACCACCTTCATCGAACGCCATGCTTCCTCGGCGCGTCTCTTACCGATCGGCATCGAAGAATACCCCGCGCCGCAGGCGCGCTTCGACTGGGCGCTGGTTTTGCGCAGCCACAATCATTTCCGCGACCTCGATCTGGCTTACGCCACGCTGTTCGCCGCGCTCAAGCCGGGCGGCCGGTTGATCGCCGTTGACAACACCGCTTACGGCATGGTCCGCTCGGCCGAGGCGTGGGACCGACTCGCCAAGCTGGACGGCGCACCCCATTTCGAGCATTATCGCAACCATACTTCCGAGGACGCCCTGCCCTATTTCATCCGCGCCGGTTTCGAGCCGATCGAACGGCATCCCGTCGGGCCGCGCACGGCGAACCAGTGGCTTGTGGTGTTGCGCAAGCCCTGACGGCGCGGCGCGACGCTCCTCCGCCCCGCCCCCCGCGCAAACCGAAAAATCATTGCGCCATCGGACCCGCGGTGCTAGAGTACGGCCACTTGAATGGGAAGATTGGTGTGATTCTTAGACAATTCTCGTTTCAGGCAGACCCATAATGCGATGCGCCAACGCGGCGCGGCGCGACGCGGTCGGCGGAAGCGTTGACCGCGACACCTACGGCGGCGCGGCTGCCGCGCCCAAGCCGATAGCGGAGACAGCCATTAGGAGAGGACCGGGATGGAACAAGCGGCGCACCTGACGATGGGGACGACAAGCACATGGCTCTTTCTGGCGGCGCTCGTCGTGGGCCTGGGCGTTTTCTTGTATGTCTTCTATTACCGCCTGCAGATTATGCTCTTGGGCGGCTCCGACAACCGCTTCGAGCTGCTCAAGACCCGCATCTGGTACACCATCAAGTACGCCTTCGGTCAGGCGCGCATGCCCGACGAGCTTTCCGCCGGCATCCTGCACATCCTGATCTTCGTCGGCTTCATGACGCTTTCCATCCGCACGATCGTCATTTTCGGCCAGGGCTTCGGCGGAACGGCCTTCTCGATTTACGGCATCCCCGTCCTCGGCTATTACCTCGGTCCGATTTACGCCGCGCTCAAGGAACTCGTCGTCATCGGCGTGCTGATCGGCTGCGCCGGCTTCGCCTGGCGGCGCATCGTCTCCAAGCCGGTGCGGATGCAGAACATCCCGGTCGTCGAGCCGGTGCTGATTCTCACCTGGATCTCCGGCTTGATGGTGGCCGACATTTTCCTCGAAGCCGGCCTGCATGCGATGGGCTTCCACGAGGAAGGCTTCATCAAGACCGTCCCCGGCCTCGGCTCGCTGGTTGCGCCGCTGTTCAACGAAGACAACGGCAAGACGGTCTGGGAGATCGGCGTCTGGGCGCACAGCGTGATGATTCTCATCTTCCTGAACTACCTGCCCTTCGGGAAGCACTTCCACATCATCACCGCCATTCCCAACGTCTTCTTCGCCAACCTGAATCCTTACGGCCGGCTGCGGCCGATCCTCGACATCGAGGAGCGTTTCGAAAAGATGGACCAGGACCCGAACGTCTCCATCGGCTACAAGAACGTCGAGCAGTACGCCTGGAAGGAAATCCTCGATTTCTACTCCTGCACCGAATGCGGCCGTTGCGTGCCGTTCTGCCCGGCCTGGGCGACGCAGAAGCCTCTGTCGCTCAAGCGCGTCAACAAAGAGAGCAAGCATCACATGTACGAGCGCGCCCCCTACCTGCTCGGCAAGAAGGTGGGGCCGGACGGCAAGGCCGCCGAGTACGAAGGGCCGCAGACGGCCGGCGGGGCGATCGAGAAAGAAACGATCTGGGCCTGCACGCTCTGCCGCGACTGCGAGGAGCGCTGCCCGGTGCTCATCGAGCAGGTGCCGCGCATCGTCGATCTGCGCCGCCATCTGGTAATGATGGAAGGCGACATCCCCTCGGAGTTGAACAACACCTTCCGCGGCTGGGAACGCAACTCCAACCCCTGGAGCCTGGGCTACGACAAGCGCGGCGAATGGATCACCGAAGACCTGGGCGTCCAGACGCTCGCCGAGAACGCCGACGTCGATTACCTCTTCTACGTCGGCTGCATGGGCAGCTTCGACGACCGCTCGACGCGCGTCACCAAGGCGCTCTGCAAAATCCTCAAGGCGGCGGGCGTCCGTTTCGGCGTGCTGGGCATGGAGGAACAGTGCTGCGGCGAGACGGCGCGGCGGCTGGGCAACGAATTTTTGGGCCAGATGCTCGTCAAGGCCAACATCGAGACGATGCAGAACTACAAGGTCAAGAAGGTGATCTGCTTCTGCCCGCACTGCTTCAACACGCTGAAGAACGAATACGCCGACTTCGGGATGAAATTCGAGGAAGTCTGGCACGCCGCCGACTTCGTGGCCAAGCTGCTGCGCGACGGCAAGATCAAGGTCAAGGCCGACGGCCTGGGCGACGTGGCGTTCCACGATCCCTGCTTCCTGGGCCGTTACAATGGCGTCTACGAGGCCCCGCGCGATCTGTTGAAGGCGGCGGGGGCCACGGTGCGCGATCCGTCCCTGGCGCGCCACCGCTCTTTCTGCTGCGGCGCGGGCGGCGGGCGGATGTGGATGGAGGAGGCCAAGCCGCGCGTCAACGACATGCGCTTCAAGGAGATCATGGACACCACGGGCGGCCCGAAGCTGATCGGCGTGTCCTGTCCCTACTGCCTGACGATGATCCTCGACGGCTCCAAGAACGCCAACATGGAGGACAACGTCAAGATCAAGGACGTGCTGGAACTGGTCGCGGAGCGGCTGGACACGGGCGCAGACGCGTAAGTTTTTTGGCGTCATATCCCATCGGTTTCAATGCCTCTGGCTGGAGTAGGCGCCAGAGCCTACTTCGGATTATTACCTAGAAAAACCAGCCACTTAAAAAGCCGCAGGTAAATGGGAATCCAAGCCCGACCCCCCAAATACTGTATTCACATCTGAATACTTCCAATTCCTAACAATAATCTAACTTGTCTTTAGTAAGGATCTAACTATTGTCCTATGGCGAAGCTTTTCTTCCTTCGGGTGTTCCTTCCCGAGTCCGCGTGTCATCAGAAGGGGTGTCGGGGCTTTCCGACCACGAAAAAAACGCGAGGCGACGATGTTCAACCGACTGCTGCCCAAAAATTTAGGCTTTTTTGACCTCTTCGAACGCCACGCCCAGCACGCCTGCGAGGCCGCGCAAGCCATGCAGGAAGCGCTCAAGGCGCTTCCTAACAAGGCCCAAATTCAGTGCGTGCAGGAGTGCGAGCACCAGTGCGACGACGTCGCCCATATGACGATCGAGCTGATGCGCAAGACGTTCATCACGCCCTTCGACCGGGAGGAGATCCGACATCTGATCTCGAAGATGGACGACGTGGCGGATTACGTGGACGCGGCGGCTACGCGCCTGGATCTTTTCGAGGTGAAAGAGGCGCCGAAGGAGCTTAAGGAGATCTGCGACGTGCTGGTGCGCGCCCAGAAAGAGGTGCTGAAGACCATGAAGCTGCTTCGCAACATGAAAAACACCCAGGAGCTCCAGGACGTCCTGAAGAACATCAACAGCCTGGAGAATGAAGGAGACCGGCTGCACCGCGCCGGGCTGGTGGCCCTTTTCCAAGGCGACGTGGACCCGCTCACCGTCATCAAGCTGAAGGACATCTACAGCATGCTGGAGGAGGCCGTCGATAGCTGCGAGGACGTCGCCCACGTCGTCGAGGGAATCATCATCGAGCACGTCGGCTGACGGGGCTGCGCCATGGAACCCCTCACGCTCATCATCGTCGGCACGCTGCTCGCCCTGAGCTTCGATTTTCTCAACGGCTTGAACGACGCCGCCAACTCGATCGCCACCGTCGTTTCGACGCGCGTCCTGTCGCCCCGCGTGGCGGTGCTCTGGGCGGCCATGTTCAACTTGATAGGCGCTTTCGTTTTCGGCGTCTCGGTGGCGGCCACGATCGGCAAGGGGATCATCGACCCCTCCATCGTCACTCCCACGCTCATCCTGGGCGCGCTGGTGGGAGGCATCGTCTGGACCCACATCTGCACCACCTTCGGCCTTCCCATCAGCGTTTCCCACTCCCTCATCGGCGGCCTGTGCGGCGCGGGGTTCGTGCGCGGCGGGTTCGACGCGATGGTCTGGTCTGGAATCGGCAAAGTCGCTTTGTTCATCGTCTTGTCTCCGATCATCGGCATGGTGCTCGGGGGACTTTTAATGGTGGCCTGCCACTGGATTTTCCGGAATGTGACCAAGCGGAAGGTGGAGACCCTTTCGCGCAAGATGCAGCTGCTTTCGTCCGCCGTCTTCGCCCTGGGCCACGGAACCAACGACGCCCAGAAAACGATGGGCATCATTACGGTGCTCCTCTTCTCTGCGGGCTTCTTCACTCCCGGTTTTCAGGAGCAGCACCAGCTGCCGCTCTGGGCGACCGAGATCCTCTACGCCGGCGCCGCGCCGCTTGGCGACGGCTTTCCGGCCCGCATCCCGACCTGGATCATCGCCTCCTGCACGCTGGCTATCGCCCTCGGCACCTGGGCGGGCGGCTGGAAGGTCATCCGGACGGTGGGAATAAAGCTCACCCGCTTGCGCCCGATCGGCGGCTTCGCCGCCGAGACCGGCGGCGGCCTCACGGTGCTCCTGGCCTCCCTGACCGGCATCCCGGTGAGCACCACGCACACGATCGCCGGCAGCATCGCCGGCGTGGGGATGGTCACCAGCCTGGGAGCGGTGCGCTGGGGCGTGGCGAAGCATATCGTCTGGGCCTGGGTGCTGACGATCCCGGTCTCGGCCCTCGTCGGCGCGCTCACCTATAAGCTGCTCCTCTGGGCGGGCATCTAAGCGGAAGCGGTGTTACAATTTATCATCCATGGACGTGTGGCATAGTTTCACGACCGAAGGTCGGGAATATTTCTGTCTTGCATGATTGCCGGGAAATCGTATAATCCTCTTCAGGGGGTGAGCGTGATTCGATCCTTCGGCGACAGGCGCACTGAAGCGCTGTTTCACGGCCAGATGAGCCGGGATGTCGGCCGCCTGCCTTCCGACTTGGTTCTCGCGACGTTCCGAAAACTCGACATGCTGAACGCCGCCGCGCACCTCCAGGATTTGCGTTCTCCTCCCGGCAATCGGCTGGAAGCGCTGAAAGGCGATCTCAAGGGGCGCTACAGCATTCGGGTCAACGACCGTTGGCGTCTGGTCTTTCGCTGGCAGCAGGACGCCGCGTGGGACGTGACATTGATGGACTATCACGGCTAGGAGGCCGGCATGCTTCCCGAAAACCGTATCCCCACCCATCCGGGCGAAATTCTCCTGGAAGAATTTTTGAAGCCCCTCGGTCTGACGCAGGTGGCTTTTGCCCGGCACATCGGCATCCCCTTGCAGCGGGTCAATGAAATCATTCGCGGCAAGCGGGGCGTCACGCCGGAGACGGCCTGGCTCTTCTCCAGAGCGCTCAAAACGACTCCCGAATTCTGGATGAATTTGCAGATGGCCTACGATCTGGCCAGGGCAAGGCCAGGCAAAAGCGTCGGGCCGATCGATAGGGCAGCGCCGTAGGTGCGTCTGCGCGTCGTTTCCTGGAGTTAATGCGCGTGGTGATGGCAGACCCCCAAAAGGCCTGTCGTCTATTCCAATTCCAGACGGTCTTGCAAAAATTTTGCTATCCCGGCCTTTCTGTCAAAATTCCCGTTCGCTATCTCTTTCACTTGAGGATCGTCTAAATTTTTATCTGCCACTTCCGGGAAAATCAATCTTATAGCGGTCATCAGTTCTCGGTCACGTACGTTAAACGCTGTCCCATATATATCTGCCTTAATTTTGTTCTTGCCGTCAAAACCTAATCTGTTTAAATTCACCTCATCGTACCCAAACCCAAGAAAATAAACTAACTGCGCTTGTTCAATAAGGGCCTTGGCTTCCTGAAGCTCAGGGCTTTCCCCGGCTCTCTCCTCTGTCATAATCCGGATCTTACTCATGCTTTGCTGCAAATCATAGCTAAAATATGGGCCTTCCCCTGAATACACAATATCGCCGAGTTGACCATAAACATGAATTATTTTTAATTTCTTCAAGATATCCGCAACAATATCATCAGCCATCTTGGATCGATTTTTCATAGTTGTATATAGAAACTGTTCAAGGGATCGATCATAGTTGAAAGTGATAAATGAGATGTTATTATCCGGCAGGCGATCCGGCGGAGACCCCTTGAGAAGAAGACCATTAAGTAAATAGCCATACCAGTCTTCTTCACTGTTTATAAAAAGCGGCTCCTTGAATTCATATCGGTGTAAAACTGCAGATAGTGCCATCTTGCCAATACTTTCAAATTCCTTGCGATCCTCTAAAAATCGATCCACAGACAAAGGTTTAGAATATTTTAAAGCACTAGTAAACTCGCCCTTAAGTTTTCCAGGATTATCAGTACCAAAATAAATACCTATCATTCTTTTGTCTTCTTCGTTTCTAGAATGCCACGATTTACTTATTATTTCGGTCATCAATTCGCTAGCTATTTGAAAACCATATGGCTTGCTCGCCCCTGCCCCGAGAATAAATACCGTAGGCTTTTGTATCATGGAGCCTATTCCTATCACACAGAAGTTATAAGATCGTGTGCCATGCTTTGCTTGCAAAGCATGAAAGGGCCGTTAAAGACACATGGCTTGCAAGCAAGCCATGGCACACATCCTGAATTACCATAAATACAGCGGAATTCCTACTCCCCTCCCACCTCATACGCGCCGGCGCGCTGGTCCTGCTCGCAAAGGCGGCGCAGGACGCCGGGATAGATCGGGAAGCGGTCGGCGAGATCCAGGGTCAGGTTGCGAAGCTGGCGCAAGAGCGTCTCGTCCTGCGGGTTGTCCAGCGCGGCGGCGATGATCCCCGCCAGGTCGCGGAAATCCTCTTCCTTCATGCCGCGCGTCGTCATCGCCGGCGCGCCCAGGCGGATGCCGCTCGATTTGGTGGGCGGCAGCGGGTCGTAGGGGATCTGGTTGTTGTTCACCGTGACGCCGACGCGGTCGAGGATGTGCGCCGCGTCGATGCCGCTGAGCTTGCGGCTGCTAAGATCGACGATCACCATGTGGTTGTCCGTCCCGCCCGTGACCAGCCGGAAGCCGCGCTGCGCCAGCCCCTCGGCGAGCGCCTTGGCGTTTCTCAGAATCTGCTCCTGATAGTGCTTGAACCCCGGCGCGAGCGCCTCCTTGAAGGCCACCGCCTTGCCGGCGATGACGTGCATCAGCGGCCCGCCCTGCAGGCCGGGGAAGATCGCGCTGTCGATCGCCTTGGCGTACCGCTCCTTGCAGAGGATCACCCCGCCGCGCGGGCCGCGCAGCGTCTTGTGCGTCGTGGTGGTCACGAAGTCGCAATGCGGCACGGGGTCCGGATGCAGCCCGGCGGCCACCGGCCCGGCGATGTGGGCGATGTCGGCCATCAGGTACGCGCCGACGTCCCTGGCGATGGCGGCGAAGGCGGCGAAATCGATCTGGCGCGGGTAGGACGAGGCCCCGACGACGATCAGCTTCGGCCTGCTCTCGTGGGCGATCCGCTCCACCTCGGCCATGTCGATGCGCTCCGTCTCGCGCGAGACGCCGTAGCGGGCGATGTCGAAAAACTTCGCCGAGACGTTCTTCGGGTGGCCGTGGGAGAGGTGGCCGCCATGGTCGAGCGACATGCCCATGATCCGGTCGCCGGGGGAGAGCACGGCGAGGTAGACGGCCAGATTGGCCGAGGAGCCGCAGTGCGGCTGGACGTTGGCGTGCTCCGCGCCGAAAAGCCGCCTGGCGCGCTCGATGGCCAGCCGTTCGGCGATGTCCACCTGCTCGCAGCCGCCGTAGTAGCGGCGGTCCGGGTAGCCTTCCGCGTACTTGTTGGTCATCACCATTCCCTGGGCCTCCAGCACGGCCAGGGAGGTGTAGTTTTCGCTGGCGATCAGCTCGATGTCCACCTGCTCGCGTCGCACTTCGCCCTTGGTCGCCTCGTAGATTTCCTTGTCCACGCGCCGCAACTCGTTGAGCATCGAAACCTCCGAATCGGCCGCCGCCGGATCATTCCGCTTGAGATCCCAATCGTCCGCCCTTCGATACGCCGCGCTCCGCGCGACACTCAGGGCGAACGGTTTTCCGTTCGTCCCGAGCAGGCCCCAAGGGGGCCGTATCGAGGGACCTAGGCACGGATCGGGCCGCTATTCGTCGTAATGCTGAAATTCCTGGGTCTCCAGGATGTTTTTCGGGTTGTCGATGAACTTGAGCAGGCTGTCGATCAGGTTGTAATGCCGCTGCTCCTCGCGCGCCAGCCGCTTCAAGAGCCCCTGCACCTCGGCGTCGTAAACCTTGAACGCCTCGCTCTCGTAGTGCCGGCGCGCCTTGTCTTCGAAGGCCAGGGCGGCGATCAGCACGTCCTGGATGCCGACCTCGTCGGAGAGGAAGTTGAGGTTGTTCATCACCGTCTGCTGGATCACGTCGCGGATGTGGTGGAAGGACTGGGTGGGCTTGAATTCCCGCGCCGCGCCGGCCTTGATCTGCTTGAGGAAGTCGGCGTGCCGCAGTTCGTCGGCGGCGAGGTCCGAAAGGATCGCCTTGACGGCCGGGTGCGTCGCCTTGGCGGCGTGCTCGGCGTAAAACTTGTTGCCCCGATACTCGAAATCGATCGCCTGATCCAGAATGTCCATCGCCTGACTCCTTGGGGATGGCGTCGCCGGACGCGTCCGCCCGACCCGCCGAAACAGGATCATTTAGTAATCAGACCTCTCTTGCGCCGCTCTTTTTACCCTACAACGCCCCGCCGGGCAAGGGAAAAGGGCAGGAGGAGAGACGACGAAAGACGGGCGATGCGGCGATTTCCGTTCGTTCCCGTCTTGCGCATCCGTCGCCGATCGTGTAAGCATTACGCGTCTGGTATTGAAGTTCCGTCCGATCCACATCTGCGTTCCGGAGGCTGCCGTGAACCCGCATCTCGCCGCTTTTCATGCTCTGGCCGACGATCCGCTGGGCGCCATCGACCGCCTGGACATGGCCGGCAAAAATCCCCTGGGCTACTTCTCCGCCTACTTCCCGGTCGAGTTGGCCATGGCCTTCGGCTACACGCCGGTGCGCCTCACCGGCTTCAACCGGGAAATCTCCCACGCCGACGCAAGCCTGCAGGCCTATTGCTGCTCGCTGGTGCGCACCGCCCTGGAAGCCGGCATGGCCGGCGACCTCGTGGCGCTCAAGGGGGTGGCCTTCACCCACGCCTGCGACACCCTGCAGCGGCTCGTGGAGATCTGGCGGCATCACAAGATCCACGATTTCGTCCCCGTGCTCAACTTCCCCGCCGACGTCTCCTCCGACGCCGCCTACGAATACTTCGCCATGGAAATGAGGCTTCTGGCCGACAAGTTCGCCACCCATTCCGGCGTCGCCTACGACCCGGAGCGGCTGACGGCCGCCATCCGCGCCACCAACCGCGTCCGGGCGGGCGTGGCGAAAATCATCGATCTGCGCGCCAAAGGGGTCGTCTCCTTCGCCGACTCGATCGCCGTGGTTCGCGCGGCGACGCTCTCCGACCGCGCCGAGTTCGCCGACCGGCTGGACGACGCGCTGGCCGCGATCGGCGATCTCCAGGGCAAGCCGGCCAAGGGGCCGAAGCTGGTGTTCTGGGGGGGGGTGTTCGAAACCCGCGAGGTGGCCGAAATCATCGAGAACGCCGGGGCGCGCGTCGTCGCCGACGTGCTGACCAACATGTCGCACAGCTTCCTGGGCCACCTCGCCGTCATGGGCGACCCGTTGGAAACGCTGGCCCGCTTCTACTTCGAGCGGCCGGTGGACGCCACGAAATACCGCCAGGGAGAGGACCGCGCCGAACGGCTCCTGAAAACCGTGCGCAGTTCGGGCGCGGACGCCGTGGTCTTCGCCGAACTCAAGTTCTGCGAGCCCTTCGCCTTCGACTACCCGTTCTTGAAAAAGCGGCTCGACGAACACGGCATCAAGAGCTTCTTCTTCGAATTCGACCTCTGGGAGTCGGGCAGCGGCCAGTCGGCGACGCGGCTGGAAGCCTTCATCGAGATGCTGAACGCATAAGGGCGCAGGAAAGGGACGTACGATGGACCTGAAGGACAGACGGCTCAAGTCGTTCGCGGCGATGAAAGAGATGTTCATGCTCTACTACATGAACGCCAAGATGATGGAGGGCCAGCAGAAGATCGCCTGGGTCACTTCCGGCGCGCCGGTGGAGCCTTTGTACGCGCTCGACGTGATCCCCATCTACCCCGAGAACCACGGCGCCTTGATCGGCACGGCGAAGATGGGCCCGAAGCTCTGCGAGGCGGCGGAGAAGCTCGGCTTCTCGCCCGACGTCTGCTCCTACGCCCGCGCCGATTTCGGCCAGATCGCCACCGGCGAAAGCCCGGTGATGGGCCTGCCCAAACCCGACTTCCTCGTCTGCTGCACCAACATCTGCGGCACGGTGCTCAAGTGGTACGAGGAGCTGGCGCGCATCCACCGCGTGCCGCTGATCGTCATCGATACGCCGTTCATCTACGACCGGCAGACGGAGCACGCCTACGCCTTCGTGCGCGCGCAGATGGAGTCCTACCTGTCCACGGTCGAGCGGCTCGTCGGCCGCAAGTTCGATCCGGAGCGCATGCAGAAGGTGGCGGACCTCGCCAAGGAGGGCATGGAGGCGTGGAAGCGCATCCTGCGCCTCTGCCGCCACAAGCCCGCGCCGATGTCGTGCTTCGACGCCTTCGTGCACATGGCGCCGATCGTCACCATGCGCGGCACGCAGCAATGCCTGGACTACTACGTCAAGTTGGAAGCCGAACTCAGAGAGCGCATCGCCGGCGATTTCGGCGCGATCCCGGAGGAGAAGTATCGCGTCCTCTGGGACAACCTGCCGATCTGGCACGAGATGAGCTTCCTCTCGGAATTTCTGGCCGAGCACAGAACCTGCATGGTGGCCGACACCTACACCAACGCCTGGGCCGACAACGAACTCGATTTCTCCAACATCGTGGCTGGCCTGGCCAAGACCTACGCCGACATTTACCTCAACATCAGCATGACCAAGATGGTCGATAAAATGGCCGAACTCGCCAAGCTTTACGAGGTGGACGGCGTGGTCATGCACTCCAACCGCTCCTGCAAGCCCTACAGCTTCGGCCAGTACGACATGGCGCGGATGCTCAACGAACGGCTCCAGACGCCGGTGGTCGTCGTCGAGGCCGACATGACCGACTCGCGCCAGTACGACCGCGAACAGACGGCGCGGCGGCTGGAGGCGTTCGTCGAGATGATGGCGGCGAGAGCGTAAGGGCGGCGTTCGAATAAAGCATCCCCTCCTTGCCGCTCCCCCGCGATCCGTGTTAAGCTGCCCTCGTATATGAGCATTCCCGGAAGCGAAACGATCGCCATGGACGATTCCGCCAGCCGCGCCGACCTCTCCCCCGCCCTGGAAGATTATCTGGAGGCGATCGGCAACATTTTGCAGACGCAGAAGGTGGCGCGCGTCAAGGAAATCGCCGAACGGCTGGGCGTGCGCATGGCCTCGGTGACGCCGGCCTTGAAGCGGCTGCACAAACTTGGTTTCGTTCGCTACCAGGCGCGGGAATTCGTCGAACTCACGGAGGAAGGCGAGCGCACGGCGCGGCGAGTCCGCACCCGCCACGAGCTCATCACCCGTTTCCTTATCGAAGTCCTGGGCGTCTCCGAGGCGAAGGCGCGCGTTGACGCCTGCGCCGCCGAGCATGTTTTTTCCAACGAGACGATCGATCGGCTGGTGCGCTGGTTCGAGGCGCTGGAGCGCGGCGGCCTGGCCAGCTTGAAAGCCGGCCGCATCCCTCGCGACTGCCCGGCGGTAAACCCCGAGCTGGACCCGGCCGCCTGCCCCTGCCCCGCCGGCCGGACGCTCGAAGCGCGGCGCGCCAAAGGCGGCGATCTCGTCGCCAATCTCGCCCCCGGCGAGGCCGGCGAGGTGGTGCAGATCCACGGCGACGCCGACGTGCGCCAGCGGCTCATCGACGGCGGCGTCCTGCCGGGAACGGCGCTCTCCGTGGTGCGCCGCGAAATCGAAGGGGGGCCGCTCGTCGTGCGCCTGGGCGAAGAGGAAATGTCGCTGTCCGGCGACGAAGCGAAGAGCATCGTCGTCTCGCGCCCCAATCGCAAACGGGCCCGCCGCGCATGATCCGCTACATTCAATATATGAACGAGCTTCATGAAGCCTTGCTCGGCGCTCAGGCCAGCGGCGCGGACGGGCGAACCTTCGAACTCGACGCGGGTCTGGAGCGTTTCGCCGCCTTGACGCTGGAGGCCAGGCGCCGCGGCGGCGGACTGTTTTTCATCGGCAACGGCGCAAGCGCCATGATGGCCGGCCACATGGCCGCCGACGCGGAAAAGAACGCCGGCTTCAAAACCTGGGCCTTCAACGACGCGGCGCTGTTGACGGCGATCGCCAACGACCTTTCCTTCGAGGACGTGTTCGCCCTGCCGATCCGCCGCCACGCCGGCGCCGACGACGTGCTGGTGGCGATTTCCTCGTCGGGCAACTCGAAAAATATCCTCGCCGCCATCGAGGCGATGCGCGAGAAAGGCGGGCGCGTCGTGTCGCTCACCGGCATGCATCCCGACAACCGCGCCCGCGTCCTGGGCGACCTCAACCTCTACGTTCCGGCGCAAAGCTACGGCCTCATCGAAGCGGCGCATCAGGCGATTCTCCACGCCTGGATGGACCGCACGGTGGAAGCGGGCTGAGCGCTCCGCCTTCCCTTCCATGGACGCCTTTTCCTGCCTGCTTTCCCAGCGGCGGCAAGTCGAGACTTTTTTGCTTGACACGCTTCGCACTAATCGTATAATCGCATGCGAATATTAAGACTGGCGAGGTCGCCATGGTCGGCAAAACCGGACTGCACGCGCTCAAGGCTCTGGCGGCGCTCGCCGCGCTGGGCGACGGCGAATACATGGGCGCGGCCGCCGTGGCGCGACAGATCGGCGCGCCGCAGAATTACCTCGGCAAGCTTTTGCAGACGCTGGCCCGCGAAGGGCTGGTCGTCGGCCAGAAGGGCCTGAACGGCGGTTTCCGCCTCGCCAAGGAAGCGCGAAAAATCCCCCTGCTCGACGTCATCGAGCCGATCGAGCACGTCAGCCGCTGGAACGGCTGCTTTCTCGGCCGCAAAAAATGCAGCGGGACGAACGCCTGCGCCGTCCATAGCCGTTGGGAAGGAGTCCGAAACGCTTACTTGCACTTCCTCAAGGAAACGACGGTCGCCGACATCGCCGACGCGGAGTGATGCTTTTTTTTGCGGAGTAATAGTATAACAACATGCGATTATGTGGTAACAGGGAGCTTCGGAAATCAGGTCGCCCGGATCGAAAGGAGAAACGCATGCCCACCCTTGACCGCTGGCGACAAGAGCACCGCCTGTTGGAAGGCATGCTCAACGCCCTGGAGGCGCTCGCATCTCCCTCCGCGGTTCAACCTTTGGCGCTCACACCCTTGCGCGAAGCCGCCTCCATCCTGCGCCGCCTCGCTCTCCCCCACATCCTCGACGAGAACCGGCGCGGTTGGGAGAGATTGACCGAGCTTGGCCAATTGGAAGGCGAGTGGTCGCCGGAGGCCGCCTACCTAGCGGCGGCGCAGGGCCGGCGGCTGATCAACGCCTTCGCCACCGAACTCTCCGCCGCCGCCCCCGACAGGGCGCGCCTGGCGGAGCAAGCGCGCAATCTGGCGACGCTGCTGCGGAAACGCATCGCCCACGAAGAAAAGAAGTTCTTCCCCTTCCTGCGTCGGCTGGCGCTGGAATCCGACCGCGACGGCTCGTTTTCGGAACCGCGCGATCGGTCGTCGCTAACGACGCTCGACGCCGCGCAAAGGGCCGAAGCGTTTTGTCTGCGGCATGGCGTGCCGCTGCCCGAATCCGATTTCGACGAGTACCGGCTCGATTCCCTATAACGCAACCGAAAAGGAGGAACCCCATGATTTCCAGGCCACTGAAGCTGCTCTTTCTCTTTTCGCTGTTCGGCGCGATGGCGATCACGCTGATCGGCGGCTGGTTCACCTACGACGCCGCGCCTCCCTATCCCCTAGAAACGGTCGATTCCGACGGCCAACGGCTTTTCGACGAAGATAGCATCTGGGCCGGCCAGTCCGTCTGGCAGAAGTACGGCCTGATGGACAACGGCTCGGTATGGGGCCACGGCACCTATCGCGGCAACGATTACACCGCTACGACGCTGCATCTGATCGGCCAGGCGATGCGCGGCCATCATGCCCAGGCGCGCTTCAATGCGCCTTACGACACGCTGCCGGCCGATCAGAAGGCGACGCTCGACCGCGAGGTGATCGCCGAATTGAAGCAGAACCGCTACCAGGAAGGAAGCGGCCGGCTGACGCTCACCGAGTCCCAGACGGCCGCCTGGCGCGCGATCCGCCAGCACTGGGACCGCACCTTTTCGGCCGGAGACAAGGAAACCGTGGTTTTGGCCGGAACGGTGAAATCGGCCGACGAGCGGGCGCAGCTCGCCGACTTCTTCTTCTGGACGGCCTGGGCGGCGGGCACGCTGAGGCCCGACAAGGACATCACCTACACCAGCAACTGGCCGCCGGACCGTTCCGTCGGCAACGAGATCTCGTCCAAGGCGGTGACCTGGACGATCGCCTCGCTGATCGCCCTGATGGTCGTGCTCGGCGGGACGCTGGCCGTCTTCTTCAAGTACGGTTTCCACGAGGACGACTCGACGCTGAGCCTCGATCCGCGCGTCGCCGACAAAATCGTCGGCCTGCCGATCTCGGCCAGCCAGCGCAAGACGGCGAAGTATTTCCTCGTCGTCGTGCTGCTCTTTCTTCTGCAACTCACGATGGGCGGGCTGATGGCCCACTATACGGTCCATCCCGGCGAGTTCTACGGCCTCAAGTTCGTCTCCGACAACATCCCCTATAACTGGCCGAAGAGCTGGCATCTGCAGCTCGCCATTTTCTGGATCGCCGTGGCCTGGGTGGCGGCGGCGCTTTACCTCGCGCCGATCGCGGGCAAGAAGGAGCCGCGCAAACAGGGACTGCTGGTGGACGTGCTGTTCGCCGCCGTCCTCGTCGTCGCCGTCGGCGCGCTGACCGGCACCGCCCTGGGCGTCAAGGGCGTGGCGGGCGATGCCTGGTTCTGGATCGGCCACCAGGGATGGGAGTTTCTGGAGCTCGGACGATTGTGGCAGATTCTGCTTTTCGTCGGCCTCATCGTCTGGCTGTTCATCGTCGGCCGGGCCGTGAAGGGCTCGCTGGCGCGCGGCCAGGACCGCTGGGACGCCGTGCCCTTCTTCACCTTCGCCGCCGTCGCCATCGTCTCCTTCTTCGCCTTCGGCCTCCTGTACAACCCGCATACGCATCTCACCATCGCCGATTTCTGGCGCTGGTGGGTGGTGCATACCTGGGTGGAGGGCGTCTTCGAATTCTTCGCCGCCGCCGCCATCGCCTTCGTGCTCATCACGCTCGGCCTCGCGCCGCGCAAGAAGGCGTTGCGCGCCGCCTATCTCACGGCGAGCCTGGCGCTCTTCTCCGGCATCATCGGCGTGGGCCACCACTACTACTGGTTCGGCGATCCCGACCTGTGGATGGCGCTGGGCGGCGTGATTTCGACGGTCGAACCCGTGCCGATCATCCTCCTGCTGGTCAAGGTGGCTCTCGACAGCCGCCATTCGCCGGTCACGGAGGCGGGTTATCCCTACAAGTGGCCCTTGATGTACCTCGGCGCATCGTCGGCGTGGAGCTTTTTGGGCGCGGGCGTCTTCGGCTTCATCATCACCACGCCGATGATCAACTACTACGAACACTCCACTTATCTGACGATGAACCACGGCCACACAGCGCTCTTCGGCACTTACGGCATGCTGGCCCTGGGCCTGATGCTCTTCTCGCTGCGCGGGATCGTGGATCCAAAACGATGGAACGACAAGCTCTTGAAGTTCGGCTTTTACGCCACCAACGGCGGGCTGTTTTTAATGGCCATCTTCACGCTTCTGCCCGTGGGCTTCATGCAGACGAAGGACTCCTTCATCAACGGCCTGTGGCACGCGCGCAGCCCCGAGTTCTACAACGATCCGACGGTGCAGTTCATCGGCCAGTGGCGGCTCATCCCCGACCTGATCATCATCGCCGGGGCGTTGGCCATCGCGTTGTTTGTGCTTAAAGCGGTGACGCACCTCAAGCCGGCGACGCTCCCCGAGGAGCAGCCGATCGCCGTGCCCGACCCGACGCTCGCCCCGGCGGCGGCGCCGGAAGCGGCGCACAGCTGACCAAGACGTTATTCGCGAATGCATAAACCGGCCGGGGCGCACGCCTCGGCCGGTTTTGCTTTTCGAAAGCAGTACGCGCCGCTTTCTGCTTTCTTCAATTTCCCGTAAAAGGTGATCTATAATGGGCGTCCATTCCGACGGGGATTGAAATGGATTGGGCGCGGAACGGCGCACCCGAACAGCATGATGACCTGAACAGAGGGAATTAGGTGGAGAACGCAGCTCCACGGCGAACGTGGAGGGAAAGGCGTATGAACCGTCCGCCCGGCCTGGGGCGGGCGTTGGCGGCGCTCCTCGTGGCGGCGGCGGCGGTTTTGGCCTATTTCAACGCCGCGCCTCCGATCGCCCTATACGACGACGCCCTCTTCGTGCCGAATCACTTCGGCCTCGATTTTGGCTCCATCGTGCGATTGTTCACCGAGGATAGCTGGATCAGCGCCGGCCATCCGATGGGAGTGTACCGGCCGCTCACGCTGTTCACCTTCGCCGTGGATCAAGCGGCTTTCGGTCCGAACGTCAGCGGTTTCCACATCACCAACATCCTTCTGCACGTCGGCGCATGTCTGCTGCTGTATGGACTTCTTTGCTCGCTGCTGCGGACAAGGCCACTGAAAGACGGTGGCGATGAACCCCTCTCCGCTGCAACGTTCGCCGCCGCCGTCGTCGCCGCCTGCGTCTTCGCCGTCCATCCCATTCACACCGAAGCCGTCGATTCGATCTTCAACCGTTCGGAGATCCTCGCCGCTATCGGCGTGCTGGCCGGGCTCTGGAGTCTTGCCGCCTGGTCGGAAAGGAAACCGCGACGGGCCTGGTTTGGGGCGGCCGCCTGTTATTTTCTGGCCTTGCTCTGCCGCGAAAGCGCGGTTTCTTTCCCTGTTCTGGCGGGTCTTCTGCTGTGGCTGCTCGATCGCGGCCAAAGGAGACGCGGCCTGGCGAAGCGTCTTCTCCCGGTCGCATGGCTGGCTCTGCCGTTGGCGATCTACTTCGCGATGCGTCACGCGGCGCTTTCCGCGCCGCCCGCCGACATCGGGCCGCTTTTGTCGGAGGAGCCGCCCGGAGACTTGGGATCGCGGCTGCTCTTCACCTTGGCGTCCCTGCGCGAGTACCTCCGCATGATCGTCTGGCCTCATCCCTTGCGGGTGAGCTACGAAAATTTCCAGGCCATCGGCAACGTCGGAATCGGAATCCACCTGGCCGTCCTGGCCCTTGCCGTCTGGGCCCGCCGCCGCGCGCCCGGCCTGACGTTCGGCATCGCTTTTTTCTACCTGGCGCTCCTCCCCTCGACCCGCCTGTTGACGTCGCCTCATTTCTCCGTCTCCGTCGCGGGGCACGAATTGTTCAGGCCCGGCTCCGGTCTGAACAAAGTCGCCGAGCGCTACGCGTACATGCCGTCGGCAGGGCTTGCCGCCCCGCTCGCCTTCGGCCTGGCCGCCCTGGGAAGGTATTTTTCCGCGTCGCCGTCGCGTTCCCGACGCAAAATTGGCGTTCTGTCCATCATGATTGTGGGTCTCGGTTCGGCGCTGCTCTTGACGCCGTTGACCCTGTCCCGAAATGTGCAATGGCGCAACGAAGTGGACCTCTGGGAAGCCGAGGTGATGGCGGACCCTACGAACCCGGACGCCTGGCGGCTCGTCATCATTCCCTATCTCAACGTGGGCCGCAATGAACAGGCGGCGGCCATCTGCGACATCGTCGCACCCAAATATCGTGTCAGCCCCCTCTTTCACCACAACTGCGGCCTGGCCTATGTTCGCGTCCGCCGTTTCACGGATGCGGAAGCCGCCTATAAAAGGGCGCTCGACGGCGGGCTGACGTTTGCGCATGTCAACCTGGCGGTGCTGTACCGCAAGATGGGCCGCGAACGGGACTCGGAAGCGGAGTCCCGGCTGGCCGTCGAAGCGGAAACGGACCCTGCGGTGCGCCATTTCCGCCGCGGCCAGATGCTGAAACTGCTTCATCGCCACCGATGGGCCGAAGCTCGAAATGAATTCGAACAGGCGCTGAAACTCCAGCCAAACTTTACGGATGCGGCGGAATTGCTCAAAGAACTGGACGGCGTTGAAAATCCCCGCCCATGAACGCGGCTGGGTCGCTGTCGCCGAAGCGACCCTTGTCACGATCATGGTCAAATCCGCTTGCGCCCGACGGCGGTATGCCGCTAAACTGTCGCATCATCGAACGGAGACGAAGGACGAACTCATGGGATCGCTGTCCGTCGCCAGGGAATTGTGGGAATTTTTGAAGGTGCGCAAGAAGTTCTGGCTTGCGCCGATCATCCTGCTCTTGCTGATGCTGGGCGCGTTGATCGTTTTCACCGAAAGCTCGGCGCTCGCCCCCTTCATCTACGCGCTGTTTTAGAGCAAAGGAGAATCAGCGCGGCGTCGCCTCGCCCGCGAGGCTTTGCGCCGCCTGAACCTTCTCCGCTTCGGCTTCTTCCGCGGTGAGCCGTTCCGGCCGGCGGGGTTCGAACGCCGCTTCGGGGACGATCCGCCGGAGAGCCTGGCGCACGGTGGCCACGCAATTGGTGTGCGTCACCTGTTTCAAGGCGTCGATCGCCGCCGCGAGATCGTCGAAGGGCAAAGGCGTTTCTTTGCCGATATAGATCTTCGGATGGCGGGTTTTCTCCGCCCGCTCGTTGTCCAGCGCAATCTGCTCGAAAAGTTTTTCGCCCGGCCGGACGCCGGTGAAAACGATGTCCACGTCGGCGTAAGGCCGCAGCCCGCTGTAAACGATCATGTCCTCGGCAAGCTGGAGAATGGACACCGGCTCGCCCATGTCGAGGATGAAGATGTCGCCCCGCCCGCCCAGGCTTGCCGCCTGGAGGACAAGCTGACTGGCCTCGGGGATGGTCATGAAGTAGCGCTTCATCTCCGGGTGAGTGACCGTCACCGGTCCGCCCTTGGCGATCTGCGACTTGAATACCGGGATCACCGAGCCTACCGAACCCAGGACGTTGCCGAAACGCACGGTGACGAAGTCGCGGCCCGTCTTCTGCGCCAGCGCCTGCACGTAACGCTCGGCCACGCGCTTGGTTGCGCCCATCACCGAGGTCGGGTTCACCGCTTTGTCGGTGGAGATGAAGATGAACTTCTCCACCCCGCGCTCTGCGGCGAGATCGGCGACGTTTTTGGTGCCGAAAATGTTGTTTTTCACCGCCTCGCCCGGATTGAGCTCCATCAGCGGGACATGCTTGTGCGCGGCGGCATGGATGACGACGTCGGGCTTGTGTGTTTTGAAAATATCGGCCGTGCGTCCCGCGTCGGTCACGTCGCCGATCGCCGCGACCACGGTCTGGCCGGGGAACTGATCGCGCAGCTCGCGGTCGATTTCGAACAGGCCGAACTCCGTCTGATCCAGAAGAATGAGCGCCTTGGGGGCGAAGCGGCACACCTGGCGGCACATCTCCGAACCGATCGAACCGCCCGCGCCGGTGACGAGAATGCGCCGTCCGTTCAGAAAAGCCGCAATCGACGCAGCGTCCAGCGTCACGGGGGCGCGGCCGAGCAAATCCTCCGGCTGCACGTCGCGGATGCGCGATACGCTCACGCTGCCGTCGATCAGTTCGTAGATGCCGGGGACGATCTTTGTCGGCAGGCCGGTTTTGTCGCAAAACGCCTTGATGCGCCGCATCTCCTGGCCCGTCGCCGAGGCGACGCTGATCAGCAGCAAATCGGCCTTGGCGCGTTCGATGAACTGCGGCAGATAATCGAGCGAACCCAAAACCTTGACGCCGCCGACGATCATTTCGTTTTTCGCCGGGTCGTCGTCAACGAAACCTACGGGGGTCATGCCCAGGTCTTTTCGCTGCGACAGTTCCCGGGCGACGATGTGCCCCGCCCGCCCCGCGCCGATCAGCAGCACGCGTCGCAGGGCCGCCGTGTCGCCCGGCCGGCGCGACTGGCGGCTGTCCTGCCATTCCACGCTCGCGCGCCTCAGCGCCCGCACGCCCACCGTGCCCAGAAAAACGAGCATGAAGTTGATCGCCGTCACCGAAAGCGGCACGCGGCCATACATGTAGGCGTCGGGCAGGATCAGACGGGCGATAACGAGCGCGGCCGCGACTGCGCCGTGGGCGAGGGCGAAGCCGGAGATGTCGCGCAAACTGACGAAGCGCCAGACGTAGCGATGCACGCCGACGCCAAAATAGACGACGAGCGTAAACAGCGTCACGTAGGGAATCTGAAAAATCATGTGCTTGAGGGGTTGGCCATCCGGAAACCCCTCGAAACGCAGAATATAGGCCGCCACGAACGAAGCGGCGATGATCGCTACGTCGATCAGGTACTGCAGCGAGCGATTGACGAAAATGGTCGGGCTCACACGTTGTCCTTCCGCCGGCCGACTGCAGCCAGAGCCTACCACGACGAGCCGAAAGGCTCAATGCACAAGATAAGTTCCATCCGAAAGGGATTCGGCGCAAGAAAAGAGCGCCGCCCATGCCGACGCGCCGGATTTCCGCCGATCACGACAACTCCAGGGAATTTCAGGGTACATTCGTCGCGTGTCTTGACGCCTTATGCTCCCCGTGTTATAAAATCTTCGTTTTCTGAGCAGTTAGACAATCTGACGCCGGCGATGCGCCCAAATGGACGCGGCGCTTCCCCCGCGCTTTTCCGGGAAGTGGGCGATGCGTCGGGATTTCCCTGCCCCGGTTGAGCCGACTGGCATGTCGAAGACATAGGGGAAAGAGCAACCACCATCCACCATTCAGAAGGAGACCTGACAATGAAAAAGCACCTGTTTGCTCTCCTGGTTCTCGTTTCGCTTCTCTTCATTATCACCGCCTGCGACGATTCCAGCGACAACGGCGCCACGGACGGCGATGGCGAAACCAAAACCTTCATGGCGTGGGTCGCCGATTTCAAGAGCGACGCGCCTACTGCCGGCGTGGAAGTGTGGGTCGTCAGCGAGGAGACCGGCGAAATCCTGGAAGACCTCGGTTCGCAGGTGTCCGACGCCGAAGGCTGGGTCGAATTCACCAACATTCCCAGCGATGCGAACACGATCGGCTTCCTATGCAAAGGCGCGGAAGGCCAGTCCGTTGACACCTACCAGTTCAACATCAAAGCCGACGCGCAGGACGAGAAACTGTGGAGCGTGGACAAGGTCACCTACGAGACCGCGCCCTTGGCCGCCGGCCTGCGTCTGGACAAAAGCAAGGGCGTCGTCGCCGGCGCGTTCTACTGGTGCACGAACCAAACCCAACGCGAGGAAGGTTTCTGCGCGCAGGAAAACGAGGAAATCGTCGGCTGCGGCGCCGTCGCCACCGACCCGGTCACCGAGGACATCCGCTATTTCAACGACAGCCGCCTGCCCGTCGCCCTCGACAAACGCCCGAACGTCAATCCGCTCAACGGCTATTTCATCGGCGCCAACATGGCGGAGGGCAAAGTGACGCTGACGGGTCTGGCGGACGGCGAAGCGGTCGGCACGACCCCCATCTGGTCCAAGGGCAATTCGATCTGCATCGCCAACATCTACGCCACAACCGATTCCAACCCCAGCCCGGAAGGTTGCGAATAACACCCGGACGCGCCGGGGCGGATCGCCCGCCCCGGCCTTTACTGCGTGAGAGGAGGTTGGCGTGACCCCGACCCGACTCAGAGGAATCCCTCTCGTTTTGGCGCTCGGTCTTGTGCTTCTCGCCGCGCCGGCGCGGAGCCAGGAGAAGGAATTCGAGATTTCGGGCTATGTCCAGATGCAGGCAGGCGTGTTCGTGCCTTTGGCCTCGCAGGTTTTCAAAGACTACGACAACGAAGCCTACATCGCCATCAAGAAGGCTGGCGTCAACGAATACCAATACGATCAGCCCTGCGACCCGGTCAACAGCCCGCGCATTCCCTGCACCGTCAAAAACCACGGCTCGAAGGCCGGCAAGCTGTCGATGATGCGCAGCAGCATCGACTTGATGGCCGATTGGCGTCCGGAAGAGCATGTCACCATCCACGCCGTCGTGCGGCTGGTGGGATCGTTAAAACTGGAGGTGGACGCCTACGCCCAGCCGCCCTCCTTCCCGGAAGGCGTGGACCGGCGCACACACGCCATCGATTACGCCTGGCGCGAACACTACAACCAGGCGGACCTGCGCGAATTCTACATCGACATCGAAACCACCGACTGGCTCAGCTTCCGCGTCGGACGTCAGCAAGTGGTGTGGGGCGACATCAACTCGATGCGGCTTCTGGACGTCGTCAACCCGGAAGACACGACCTGGCATTTCGGTCCGCTGGAATCCTTTGAGGATACGCGCATCCCGCTCTGGGCGGTCAAGACGATGTTCGAGATGCATGACATCGACCATTCGCTGGAGTTGCTGTGGGTGCCGGGTATCGATCGGTCGGAGGATACGGTCAATGTGCCGCTGACGCTCGTCGGCGCATGGGGCCTGCCGCTGACCAACACCCCCTCGCCCTATCTCATCGACGAGAAAGTTTTCCTTTACCCCGGCAACGTGATCGAGGACCAGCGGGTGGGCGTGCGTTGGCGCGGCAACATCGTCCCCGAGTCGTCGTATGCGTTCATGTACTACTACACGCACCAGATGACGCCGCCGATCCCTCTCTATTACGACCAGATGCCCACCGAGGGCGGCTTCTTCGATCCCGACCACCTCAAGACCCTGTATCTGGGATTCCCACGCCAGCACATCGCCGGCATGAGCCTCGACTACAGTTTCGACAATCCGATCGGCATGGTGGCCAAGCTGGAGGCGTCGGTGGAGCCGAACCGCACCTTCCCGCGTCAGTCCACCACTCGCAGCACCCACCTCGATACGGAATACGGCTCGGGGTTGGAGCGCGTGATTTTCGATGTGCCCACCAAGCCGGTGCTCAACTATGCCGTACAGCTGATGCGGCCGACGATGATCCGTTGGCTCAACCCGACGCAAAATTTCCTGATCGTGGGTCAGTTCTCCCATTCGGTGGTCTTCAATCTCTCCGAAAACGACAAGATCGACCTGGTCCAGATCCCCGGCTACAACAACTACAAGGTTGCGATGCACTCGTTCCAGGGCGTGTTCGTTTTCGGCACGACCTATCTGCATGGCTTGTTGTCGCCGCGGCTGACGGCGGCTTACATCCATCCGGAAAGCGGCTTCATCGCCGGCCAGCTGGATTTGCGGCTGGGGCGCAACTGGCGGTTGCGTTTCGAGATCACCGACTTCTTCGGGGCCGATCCGTTCAAGGCGCTGGGTCTTTTCCGCGACCGCGACGAGATCAACCTGAGGATCCGTTATCAGTTCTGAAAGCGTCAAAAAGCTCGCCGTCACGCGACGGAAAGCTTGCGAACTCCAAGCGAGTAGAAAGGAATCGTCATGTGCAACGCAAGATGGTTATTCCTCCTCCTGACGGGCGGCCTGATGCTGTGGGCCGCCCCGGCGGCCGCCCAGGGGACGCCCGGCCAGCCGATCACCGCCGATAACTGGGGCCAGGCGGTCGGCTTCGCGCCTGATCTAAACGCGGTCAAGGTGTCGCCGGGAGCAACGGTTTCCAGCGCCAATTTCGCGCAATGGAAACACGCCTTGCCGGAGACGTTCGATCTGTTGGTGAATAAATACAAGCTGAAACTGACCCTTCAGAACTACAAGCCGATGTATCCTTCCGTGGGTTACATCGAAGCGACCAACAAGTACGCGGGACAGCCGCAGCTGATCGACACCGGCAGCGACTTTCGCAAGATCGGATTGAAAAACTATACGGGAGGCCTGCCTTTCCCCAACCCGAAAAGCGGCATCGAGGTGGCCTGGGACTACATTTACAGCTACACGGGCGACGACGGGGACCTTTATTACGCCGTCTACTGGATCGACGCCAACAGCGGCGTGCAGCATTTCGAGGAGTGGCGCTGGTACTTCATCATCCGCGCCATGTTCCGCACCGACCTGGACCCCAAGCCGAACATCCCGAAGTTCGAAAAGGAAGGCATCCAGTACGCCTCGATCACCTACGCCCTCTCCCCGGCCGACAAGAAGGGCTTCGGCGCGCTGTACAGCCGGAACGTCGAACCGCGCGACCAGCAGGGCCACATTTACGTTCCGGCGATGAAGCGCGTCCTGCGCAACACCTTCGGCACCCGCGGCGACACCTGGAACTCGACGGACCTGCTCTACGAGGACGTGCGCGGCTACATGGGCTACCCGGAGTGGATGAACTGGAAGCTCCTCGGCAAAAAAACCTATCTCATGCCGATGCGCGCCGACATCAAACTGGGCAAGGACCAGGCCAACAAAACTTACGACTTCGCCAACTATCCGCACTGGAATCCCAACATGAAGTGGGAGCCTCGGCCGGTGTACGTGGTCGAGGTGACGCCGAAACTGAAGGATTACCCCTACAGCCGGATGAACATGTACATCGACGCCGAGACCTATATGATTCTTTACAAGGAAAGTTTCGACAAGAAGGGTCAGATCTGGAAACTCCTGATCACCGGCTTCAACGAGCCCCAGGACATGAACTCCTCGCCGCCGGTGTACGCCACGCAGCTCGTCATCGACGTGCAGGCGGAACACGCCACGGCGTTCCCGATTTACGAGTACAAGTCCAACCAGAATCTGAATCCCGACGAGTTTACGGAAAGCGTTCTGCGAAAGAGGGGTAGATAATGCGCTGCCTGCGGGGGGTCGGGGCTCTTGCGGTAGCCCTGCTCGTCGCCGGCTCGGCCTGGGCCGGCGACGGGGGGGCTGTCGCCTTCAACTCGCGCGACAAATTCTACGACATCGTCGAATGGGACGGCGGGCTGTTCGTCGCCGGTTATCCCGGCTTTCTGTTGAAGACGGCGGACCGGGCGCAGACCCTGGAGCCGCAGAAAACGGACACGGACCGCGCGCTGTTTTCCATGTCCGCTTTCGATGAAAAGATCGCTCTCGCCTCCGGCCCCGGCGGACTGATGCTGCGAACGGAGGACGGCGGAAAATCCTGGAGCAAGACGGAAACGGGCGTGCAGATTCCGTTGTTTTCGGTTTTCGCGCTCAAGGGCACGGCGAAGGCATGGGCGGTGGGCCTGTTCAACACGATCCTGCACAGCGCCGACCAGGGGAAAAGCTGGGCGCGGCAGGAACACCAGCTCCCCGAGGACACCGACGACGAACCGACGTTGAACGCCGTATGGTTCATCGACGAGAACAACGGCGTCGCCGTGGGCGAATTCGGCGTCATCATCGCCACAAAGGATGGCGGCAAGACCTGGACCGACCGCCGCAGTCCCGCGCCCGACGCGCTCTATGACATGGCCTTCACCGACGCCTTGCGCGGCGTGGCCGTCGGCTCCAAGGGAACGATCGCTTTCACGGCCGACGGCGGTGCGACGTGGCGGGCCGTGCGCCTCGACACCGATCGCCACTTCTTCGGTCTGCACGTTCTGGGCGACATGCTGTACGTCGTCGGCCAGGACGGTTATTTCATCTCCCTGAGCCTCAAGGACAAGCTTTTCTCTTTCCCGTTCCCCGCGCCGGCGCAAGCCGCACCAGGGCTGGAGGGCGGAGAAGAAGGAGAAGCCGCGCCGCCGGAGCCGCCGCTGCTGGCGCTCAAGCCCTGGCGCACGGGCGTCTACACCTGGCTCGCCGCCGTGCGTTTCCTGTCGCCCGAGGAAGGACTGGCCGCCGGCGGCCGGGGACGCATCCTGAAGACGACCGACGGCGGCAAGACCTGGACGAAGCTGACGGGGAGGTAAGACGTGAGCGAAAAACTGGCCAAGCTGATTCTCAAGCACCGCCTCCTCTTTCTGATCGTGCTGGTTATCGCTACGGCGTTCTTCGCCTACCAGTGGAAAAACGTCCGTGTCGAAAGCCCGACGATCGATCTTTTCCCCGCCACCCACCCCTACGTCCAGACCTTCGTGAAATACAAGGACGTCTTCGGCGGGGCGACGACGGTGCTGATCGCGCTGGAGGTGAAGGAAGGCGACATCTTCCAGACCGCTACGCTGGAGAAAGTGAAGCGGATCACGAAGGAACTGGAGCTTCTGGACGCCATCAACAACTATCAGGTGCTGTCTTTAGCCCAGCGCAAAGTGAAAGAACTGCGCGTCGATCCGATCAACGGTTTCGTGTCGCGCACCCTGATGTGGCCCGACGTGCCGCAGACGCCCGAGGAAGTCCAGGACCTGCGCGAGCGCGTTTATTCCTCGCCGCGCTACTTCGGCACGCTCGTGTCCCACGACTCGAAAGCCGCCTTGGTCGTCGCCGGTTTCTTCGAGGACAAATTCGACCCGAAGAAAACCTACGACTCCATCGAATCGATTCTCGACAAGGAACGCGACGCCAACACGGAGATCTTCACCATCGGCCGGCCGATCATGCTGGGTTACATCCTCAGCGAGTATCCGGTGATTTTCTGGCTCTTCGGCGGTTCCGTGGTATTGATGCTGCTGGTGCTGATATTCTACTTCCGCGATCTGCGGGGCACGTTGATTCCGCTGACCAACGCCATCCTCGCGGCCATCTGGGGCATCGGCTTCTTGGGATTGCTGGGCTACAATTTCGACCCCCTGGTGCTCGTCATACCCTTTATCATCAGCGAGCGGGCCTTATCCCATTCCGTGCAGTTCGTGGAACGTTTCCTGGAGGAATTCGAGCAGCAGAAGGACCGGCAGGTGGCCGTGACGCGGTCCTTCAAGGGGCTGCTCGTTCCCGGCCTTACCGGCATCCTCACCGATGCCGTCGGCGTGCTGCTGATTCTCTCCACGCCGATCCCGCTCTTGCAGAAGCTGGCCGTGATGGGCGGCTTCTGGGTGCTGTCGATCGTGTTGACGGACTTCGTCTTCAACCCGATCCTTCTTTCCTATCTCCCCGCGCCCCGCTGGTCCCGCAAGGCGCGGCAGGGCGTCGTCTACCATCTGCTCGCCCGTGTCGGCTCCTGGGCCTCGGGCTGGCAGCGCTGGGCGATCTTCGCCGGCACGGCGGTCGTCCTGGCGATCGGCTGGACCTTCGCCAGCGATCTCGTCATCGGCGACGTCCATCCGGGCACGCCGATGCTCTGGCCCGACTCCAAGTACAACCAGGATACCGACCGCATCGGCAAGCGTTTCGGCAACACGGAGATCTTTTCGGTGATCGTCGAGGGCAAGGCGCGCGACTCGATCAAAAATCCCGAAGTGCTGCGCACGATGACCGCTTTCCAGCGGCACATGGAAACCCTGCCCGAAGTGGCGTCGGCCAGTTCGATCGCCGATTATCTGCCGGGCATCATCAGCATCCTGCACGGCTCGGACCCGAAATGGGAGCTGATCCCCGACGACCCGCAGGAAGCCGGCTTTTTCCTGGAGATGATTTATTCCAACGCCGAGCCGGGCGACCTGACGCGCTTCGTCACCATCGACAGCCAGAACGCCGCCATCACGCTCTACCTGCGCGATCACAAGGGCGAGACACTGCGGAAAGTCGTCGAAGAGGCAAAGGCGTTCATCGCCGCCAACCCGATGCAGGAAGCCCAGTTCCGTCTGGCCGGCGGCTACGGCGGGCTTCTGGCGGCGATCAACGAAGTGGTGCACATCCACCAGGCGCAGATCACGGCCCTGGCTTTCGGCGCGATCTTCCTTTTCTGCTCGGTAGCCTACCGTTCCTTCTGGGCCGGATTGTTCTTCCTCTTGCCGATTATCGTCTCGAACTTCCTGACCTATGCGTTGATGGGCGCGCGCCAAATCGGCCTCGACGTCAACGCCCTGCCCGTCGTCGCGCTCGGCGTAGGGCTGGGCGTGGACTACGGTCTCTACATCGTCGAACGCATCAAGAACGAATATCAACGCAGCCTTGATCTCAATCAGGCGGTTGTGGTCGGCGTCACGACGGCAGGCAAGGCGGTGACGTTCACGGCGCTGATGATGATCGCCGGCGTGTCGCTCTGGGCCACGAGCTTTTTGCGCTTCCAGGCCGACATGGGGCTATTGCTCGTGTTCTGGATGGTCGTCGCGATGCTCGGCAGCCTGCTTTTGCTCCCGGCGCTGATCGTCCTGATCAAGCCGAAGTTCGTCGTCGGCAAAGCGCGCTGAGCGCCGCCGGAATACAAACCCGCGCGGGGCGGCTCCGGCCGCCCCGTTTCATTTTCATCGGGTTGCACCCCGCGCTTGACACCGGCCGCTCGCCGTTGCTACCGTAGGCGCGTCCGAATCCATAACGCCAGGGGGCCTTGAGGGCGGGCCGCGATTCTTTACAGAGGAGGCGATACGTGAGGCGAGCCATAGGATTCTTTTTCGTGATTATCCTTGCCGCGGCGCTGGCGTTCCAGGGCTGCGCGTCCAAGCCGGCCAAGCCGGGTCCCGCCGGGCCAAGCCTCGGCGCGCTCTCCGATCCCGCCGACGGCATCCGACATTTTACTTTGCCGAATGGCCTGCAGGTCGTCGTCGTGGAACGGCCGGTCGTCCCCCTGGTGACGATCCTCGCCGCCGTCAAGAACGGCTCGATGACCGAAACGCCGGAGATCAACGGCTTAAGCCACCTTTACGAGCATATGTTTTTCAAAGGCAACGCCGAGATTCCCGACCAGAGCGCCTACCTCAAGCGCATGCGCGAACTCGGCATGTCGTTCAACGCCACGACGAGCACGGAAGCGGTGCGCTACTTCTTCACCCTGCCGAAGGAAAACCTCAAGGCCGGTCTGGCCTTCATGCGGCCGGCGCTGATGTCGCCCTTGTTCGCCGAGGAGGAATTGAATCGCGAGATCAAGACCGTCCTCGCCGAGTACGACCGCAATGAAGCAAGCCCATATTTCCATTTAAGCCAGGCCGCCAGCAAGGCGCTCTTTCCGCTTTATCCCTCGCGGAAAAACGTCATCGGCGAACGCGAAGCGATCGCCGCCGCGACGCGCGAGAAAATGCAGGCGATCCAGACGCGCTACTACGCGCCGAACAACACGCTTCTGGTCGTCGCCGGCGACGTGACCGAGGCTGAGATTCGGCCGCTGATCGAGGAGCTTTATCTCGCCTGGCCGAAGGCGGCCGATCCCTTCGACCTGCACCCCGTGCCCGTCGAACCGCCGCTGGCCGAAAATCGCGAGATTGTCGTGGAACATCCCTTCCAGAACGTGCTCTTGCAATTCGGCTGGCATGGACCCAGCGTCGATCGGGACCGCTCCGCCACCTACGCCGCCGACGTGTTTTCCTACGTCCTCGACCAGCGGACGTCGCGGTTCCAGAAACGCCTCGTCGATTCGGGCCTCCTCTTGTCGGCGAATCTCGGCTACTACACGCAGCGGCACATCGGCCCGATCTACTTCACGGGCCTGGCTGCGCCGGAGAAAGCAAAAGCGGCCTTGGAGGCGATGCGCGCCGAAATCGATGAATTCATGAAGCCGGACTACATCGACGAAAGCGAGTTGGAGACGGCCAAGCTGATGCTCGCCGCCGAAAACCTTTATGGCTGGCAGAAATCGCTGTCGATCGCCAACGAATTGGGTTTCTGGTGGTGCGTGGCCGATCTCGATTACCGGCTGCGCTATATCGAGAATCTGAAACGCGTCACGCGCGACGACATCCGGAATTACGCCGAGCGCTACGTCGCCGGCAAACCTTACGTCCTGGGCGTGCTCGTTTCGCCGGAAAATCGCGCCCGCCTGGAAGAGGCCGTCCCGGATGGCGCGGCCGAGCCTGTAAAGACGGACGAGGAGGCGGGACGATGAAGACGCTTTTAATGTTCGTCCTGGCGCTGCTGGTTGCGATCCCGTCGGCGCGCGCCGATGAGATCGCTTACGACTTCGCGCTCTCCAACGGGATGAAAGTCATCCACGTCCCGTTGGCGGTAAACGACGTGATCGCCTTGCACCTCGTTCTGCCCGGCGCGGCGGCGCGGCAGAATGAAAGCGACGCCGGCATCGAGACGATGCTGCTGGAAGCGATGACGCGCGGCAGCGAGCGTTTTCCGAAAGACGTCATGAACCGCGAACTCGACCGCATGGGCGCCCGCATCGGCCCGCAGGTCGGCTATGATTACGCCAGCCTGCGGTTGCTGACGCTTCGGCCGTTCTTCGGGCGAAGCCTGGAGATCTTAGCCGACGCCTTTCTCCGTCCCGCCCTCGATCCAGCGGAAATCGAGCGTGTGCGCGAGCAGCAGCTGGCCGCGATCCGCGCCAAGGACGACAGTCCGGACGAGTTCATCGCCAAGACGCTGAACGACCGCTTCTACGCCGGCCACCTGTATCATTCCGACATGGACGGCGCGCTGGAGTCCGTCGCCGCCCTGACGATCGACGATCTGCGCGCCCATGCCGCGAAACTGGCGGCGCTCGATTCGGCGTTCATCGTCGTCGCCGGCAAGCTCGACCGCGAGGAACTCCGGCATCACCTGGAAAAATGGTTCGGCGAACTGAAGCACGCGCCGTCGCCGGCTTACGCTCCGCCGCCGCACAAAGCCCTGCCCGGCGAACTCGTCGTCGCCGATCGGCCCTACCCCACGCATTATCTGCTCGGCAAATTTCCCGCGCCCGCGCCGCGCGACGGCGACTATCCGGCGCTGCGGCTCGGACTCAAAATTCTCTCCCAGCGGCTTTGGGAGAAAGTGCGCACCGACCGCGGCCTGGCCTACGCCGTTTCCGGCGGACTAAGCAGCTATGCCGCCAATTTCGGCTACGTCTACATGAGCACGACGGCCACGTCCCAGGCGCTGCCCGTGATGTGGGAGGAAATCGCGCGGTTGGCGGCCGAACCCGCGCCCGACTCGGAGTTTGTGGCCGCCAAGGCTGTCTATCGCACCGAGTATTTCATGGCGCTGGAGGACATGAGCGGCCAGGCCGATTTCCTCGCCTTCGGCGAATTGTACATGGGCGACTGGCGACGCCGGAACGAGATCGCCGATAACGTTCAGGCGGCGACGGCGGAAGATGTGCGCCGAGCGATGGCGCAATGGACGCGCGACATCGCTTTTGCTGTTGTTGGCCCGGCCGATAAAATCGATCGCGCCTTTTTTGCGCCGCCAGCCGTATCACTGGAAAAATAAGAAGGAGGCTCGCGATGCACCATCTGATCCGCTTGTTGCTGGTGTTGGAGCAGGCCTCCAGACCTGCTCCAACATGTTTAGGGGCAGGCGTGGACGCCTGCTCCATCCGTGGGCGCCGCCTGTTCGTTCCGAAACTGCCGATACGGGCTGGTCTGGCGCTCGTCGCACTTCTGTTTATGGCTGGCCCGAGCGCCTGCGAACCCGCGCAAGCCGATTCGGACAAAGAACAGCCGAGTTGGATCGCCAAGCCTCAGACGCCGCCCCAGACCGGCGCGATTTTCACCGATTGCCGCGGACAGGCGATGCCCGAGCGCGGCATCCCCATCGGCGGCAAGATGCGGCCGATGCAGATGAGCAAGATGATGGAAGGGGAAGCGGCGATGCTGGCCGCGCCGCCCGAAGCCGCCCCGGACGAAGGGCCGCCGCCCTCCCCCGACGCGCCGCCGGCTCCCGCGCCGGACAAAAGCGAAGGGCAGTCGGTCTACCTCTCCAACGACGATTCGATGAGCCTGTCGTCGGCGCAGCGCATCGAGTACGCGATCGACAATTTCCTCCCCGTTCCGCAGTCTCATCTGCGGCCGCACGAATTCCTGAACTACTACCGTTTCGCGGGCGTCGATCCCGAGCCGGGCCGCGCGTTCGGCGTCAAGGCCGAAATGACGCCCGGCGTCCAGCGCGGCCAGACGACGCTCGCCCTGTCCGTGCGCGGCCGGACGATCGGCAAGGACCAGCGCCGGCCCGTGGCGCTCACCTTCGTCCTCGACCAGTCCGGCTCGATGTCGGCCGCCAACAAGATGACCTACCTCAAGCGCGGCATGAAGCGCGTTTACGACGAATTGAAAGCGGGTGACGTGGTGAACGTCGTCCAGTTCAACCACGCCGTCTGCACGCCGCTGGAAAATTTCGTCGTCGGCCGCGACGCCCGCGAGATTTTCGACCGCGCCGTCGATTACCTGGAGCCGGTCGGCTCGACCAACCTTCACGACGGCCTCGTGCGCGGCTACGAACTGGCCAACAAGTATTTTCAGGCCGACCGCAACAACCGCGTGCTGATGATCACCGACGCCATGGCCAACACGGGGATCGTCGATGAGCCGTTGACCTCGACCGTGACCATGCATTACGACAAGAACAAGATCGCCTTTTCCGGCGTCGGCGTGGGGCGCGACTTCAACGATTCGCTCCTAAACCGGCTCACCGAGCGCGGCAAGGGCGCGTATCTTTTCCTCGCCAACGAGAACGCCGTGGACCGCGTCTTCGGCGACAAGTTCGTCTCGCTCTTGGAAGTCGTGGCGCGCGACGTCCATTTCAAGCTGACCTTGCCCAAGTCGCTGACGCTGGAGACGTTTTACGGCGAAGAGGCCTCGGAGAAAAAGGAAGAGGTGCAGGCGATCCACTACTTCGCCAACTCGGCGCAGCTTTTTCTTTCCGACCTCAAGGGCGAGCCGGCGGCCGGCGACGAAATCAAGCTCGACGTCGAATACACGGACCCGCCGAGCGGCCAGCCGAAGACGGAGCATTTCGCCTGGACGGCCGGGACGATCAC
Organism: Myxococcales bacterium; assembly: GCA_003598065.1. Taxonomy (GTDB): domain Bacteria; phylum Myxococcota_A; class SURF-8; order SURF-8; family SURF-8; genus SURF-8. The sequence goes on from QZKR01000152.1 coordinate 48,378, forward strand.
CCAATCCCCTTCCCGCATGATCGACAAGGCGCGGCTGACGATGTTGTTTACGGATCTGCTGGGCGAGACCGGCCCGGCGACGTGGCCGACGTGGCCTTGCTTTGTCTATCCGTGCTATCGGCTGATGCTGCCGCCGCCTTTGCCGCGCCCGGGTGAACGGATCGACGACGAGCGCGCGGCGAAAACCTGCGCGCATTACCAGACCAAAATGGAAGAACTGGCCAAATCCCTGGCCGACGACCCCGAGGTGAAACACCTGCTCGGCCTGCGCGAGAAATACTGCGATCGTTTCGCCCGCAAGACGCCGGCCACGCCCTGATCCCAAGGGGGGTCGAGGCGCGTTTGACCGCCGCAGTTGCGCGGACTTCGTGCAGTGTGGTAAAGTGCCGACAGTAGGGCGGATTCGCCTCAATCGGTTTCCGCCCGATCCCGCTTCAACCGCAGCGCATGGCAGGAGGTGGCCATGCTTTCCGTGGCGCGCATCCTCGTGGGGATCGACTTCTCGGAATACAGCCGGGAAGCGGCTCGCTACGCCATTTTCTTCGCCCAGAAGCTCGGCGCTTCGATGACGGTGGTCCACATCTGCGACGCCCGCGCCTACGTCGGCTCCGGGTTTGCGCCGTTCCACCTCGCCACGCTCCGACAGTACGTCTCCCAGCAGCAGGCGATCGAGGTGTCGCACTTGGAAGAGCTGAAGACGTTCGTCGAGGAGTTGCCGCACGAGAACGTGTCGATCGATTACGTCGTCTGCACCGGCGCGCCGGCCGCGGAACTGATCCGCATCGCCGCCGAGCAGAAGGCGGACCTGATTATCGTGGGCACGCACGGCCGCACGGGACTCACGGGCATGCTCATCGGCTCGACGACGGAGAAAATCGTCCGCAAGTCCAAATGTCCCGTGCTTACGATCAAGCTGTCCCAGCAGCAATTCGTCATGCCCGGCTGAGGCTCCCGTGATCCGTCTCGTCGCCTCGCTCGCCATTATTCTCGTTCTGATGTTTTCGGCGGCGGATCTTTACGCGGCGACGGTCGAACTCTGGCCGGAAACCTATTTCCAGCTCCAGCAGTACCGCGACGTTGATCGCCTGAAAGTCGATAAGACCCGTTTCACCCAGTACCTCACCTTCAACCTCTTCGAGGAAGCGGAAGTCCCGCGTCACCGTTTCTTTGCCTCTTTTCGCATCGACGTCGATCTTGGAACCGACGCCTCGCCCGATGTCAACCCCAATCCGCTCGCCTATCAGAGCATGGCGCTCCTGTACGCTTACTGGGAATGGCGGCGCATCGGCGACGCCGTGGACCTGACCGTCGGCCGGCAGATCGTCGCCGACGAGTTGGGAATGGCGGCGCTGGACGGCGTGCGCGTCGTCGTGCGGCGCAACTGGTACGTCGGCCTGGACCTGCACGCCGGTCTGGAAGTGAAAGGCGGGCTCAACCTGGAAGAAGACGGCTTCTATCTTCCGAATTCCGACACGTTCGAGCCCGACGGAACGATCGGCGACGATCTTACGACCGGCGCTTTCGGCGCGGCGGCGTTTCTGGACGGCGTCGAGGATACGGACCTGCGCGTTCAGTACCGCCATCTCTACTCGGGCGAAACGGACGGGCAAAAGGCCGGGGTCGTCTTCCGCCAGCGGCTGTTCGACGTCTGGGAACTCTACACGCTCGACGATTTCAACATCCTCATGGAGCGTTTCAGCCAGCTTCACTTCGGCACGGGGCTGAACTTCGGCTGGATCGCCGTCAACGTCGATCACTGGGCCTCCAACCCCGATTTCGACGGCGACTCGATCTTCAACTTCTTTCCGATCTACGCCGAAAAAGAACTCGCGCTGTCCCTCTATTTCGCGATGGACGACAAGACGCGCTTCAACTTGGGCTACTCGCGGCTGCACCAGGGCGACACCTCCATCGTCTTCGACGACTGGGGCCATGAAGGAAACGCCTCGCACATGGCGCGCTTCAGCGCCTGGCGGCGCTTGGGAGAGTATACGGACCTGCGGCTGAACTGGTCGATGAACCGCGGCTGGGGCGGCGACACGCAGCGCTTCCTTTTGGGCGCGGGCTCCTACGTCTGGAACCGGCATATCCGGCTCGACGCCGCCTGGATGGGGACGTATTACAGCCAGCTTCTCTATACGGACGTCCTGGAAAAACTGGCCAACACCGGCTTTTCCTGGGGCTTTTACGGCCAGAGCGAGTTCCGCCTCCACCCGGAGGTTTCGATTCTGCTTCAGGGCGAGGTATCCTCGAACCGCTACATCGAACGGCAGTTCGCCCTGTTCTCGGTGCTCGACGTGCACATGTGGTTATGACGATGAAACGATTCGCCCTTATCGGCATGCTGATCGCAACGGCGCTCTCGCTCGCCTGGCAGGCGACGTCTCTCGCCCAGGCCGGCCGGACGCTTGTCGGCTACGACGTGCTTTACCCGACGCCGGAAACGAAGCTCGTCTTCAGCCATGCCCGGCACAAGGACACGGCTTGCCTCGACTGTCACGCCGGCATCATGACCAGCGACACGGCCAAGGATCGCAATCTGCCCGGCGAGGATGTTTGCGGCCGCTGCCATAAAGAACAGATCCGACAGTCGGTGAACGAGGTCGGGTCGGTCGAGCGGTGCGCCCTTTGCCACAGCGACTACGATTCGACCAACGCCTCGCGCCCGGCGCGCAGTCTTTACCCGCCCGCCAAGTTGATTTTCGCGCACAAGGCCCACGCGGCGATGGATTGCGCCAAGTGCCACGCCGATATCGCCGCAGCGACGGTGGCCGGCGGCCGGCACATGCCCAAGGAAGCCGTCTGTCTGGAGTGCCACAAGCGCCGCGAAGCGGGCAAAGGTTGCGCCGTCTGCCATCCGGAGCTGCCGTCGGGGATGGTGCAGACGAACTTCGACGGCGTCAAGTTGCTGCCGGGCTTAGGCCCGCTCGATCATCAGCGCGACTGGCCCAAGCGCCACAAATCGGAGGCGGCGCTCGATGAGACATCGTGCAAGGACTGCCACCAGCAACGCGACTGCAACACCTGCCACGACGGCGTCAAGAAGCCGATGGCGATCCATCCCGAGGATTACGTCACGACGCACCCGATCGACGCGCGCAAGAATCGTCTGAACTGCCGAAGCTGCCACCGCTACCAGACGTTCTGCGTCGGCTGCCACCAGAAGCTGGGGCTCACGGAAGGCGCGACCCGTAAAAGCGAACGGCGGCGCATCCACCCGGAAGGCTTCGCCTCCTGCACGGTGACGCCCGACCACCACGCCTTCCAGGCGCGCCGCTCGCTCACGGCCTGCGTCGCCTGCCACAGGGAAGACGATTGCCTCCAGTGCCACAAGAGCGGCTCGGTCTGCGGCGGACGAATCAACATTCACGGCCATCTGTCGAACGGGCAATTGACGCGGATGCAGAAGCGCAACCCGCGCGCCTGCCGGAAATGCCATGAAGGTAAATAACCGCTTATATATCTATATGGCGTCTTTGCTGTCGGGCATGGCCCTTGCCTGTTCGAATATCAACGCCGACAATGCCATTTATCCCCTGGACAACCGGTCGGCGCCGGAGATTATCGATACCTGCCCGAAAGCGGACCAGGAAGGCGTTTCGCCCTCGGCGGTCGTAAAGATTCTGGTCAACAAACCGCTCGATCCGGCGACGGTGACGCCCGATGCGGTGCTGGTCGGCAGCGCGCGAGCGCACATCCGCGGCAACGTCTACTACGACGATCGGCTCATCACGTATATCCCCGTCAAACCGCTTGCGCCCGGCACGCGTTACGACGTCTACATCACGTCTCTCGTGCGAGACGAGGATAACTTCGCACTCACTCAAGGGTTCGAGGTGTTTTCGTTCACGACGGGAGAAGGCGGCGGCGACACCTGCCGATAGACGTACCGCTCGACCCGCATACCGACTTGCATCAAATAAAAAAAATAAGCAGCTTAGGGCGCCACTGGCGAAGCGGCGCAACGCGACGCTTGCCAGTGTTGACTCTCACTGCACGGGCAAGCCTGCGGCTTGGCCCGTGGCGCCCTTTCCCGAATTATGAGTTTTCACCTGAAGGCGGGATTGGTATCACTGCATTACCGCAGCAGCCTGAGCGCCGCGCCGAGCATGCGCAAGGGTCCGCCGCTTGCCCGGTCGGCGGCCCGCAAGACGTCTTCTTTCTCGTCGTCGCGCTCGTCGCGACCGAGGCCCGAGTGGCTCTCGTCGCCCCCCGCGCCGCCCTGGCCTTCGCCCTGATCGTGATCGTCGCCGTTGGTCGCCTCGGGCATGATGGCCACGATATAGCCCTTGAAGCTCTTCTTCGCCGGCCGGATCAGCAGCCGGCCGAGGCGCAGGTTGGAGGCCGGTTGCCGACCGACGGAGGCCCGGTAAAGGGCGTCGATCGTCTGCTCCTGATCCTCCACCGGGATATCGACGTTCAACAGCATCGCCACGTCGGCCACTTCCAAATCGCCGCGCACCTGAAAAAGGTCGTCGTCGAGCGTCTGCACCGGGTCGGCCTCGACGTCGTGCTCGTCGGCGATGACGCCGACGATCTCTTCCAGGATATGCTCCATCGTCACGTAGCCGACGACGTTCTGCTCGGCATCGACGACGGCGGTCATGTGGAAACGAGCGATCTGCATTTCGCGCAGCAAGTCGTCGGCGTCCATGTCGTGAGGGCGGTAAGGCAAGGGCCGCACCAGCGACTGCCATCGGGCGGTGTCGCCGGCGATCAGCAGGTCTTTGATGTGCAGCATGCCGTTGGGCCGTTTCGCTTCGGGCAAGAAAACGGGGTAGCGCGTGAAACGCCGTTGGCGCACTTCTTCCCGCACTCTCTCCAGCGGCCAGTCGCGCATGATAATGGCCGCCTCGGCGGCGGGGATCATGATGTCGGCGAGGTGAACTTTAGGCAACTCCAGAACATACTGCACCATTCGCGCCTCACCCGGCTCCAGTTCGCCGGCGTCCTGGCTCATGTCGAGCGCCGTGGTGATCTCCTCGCGCGAAAGAAACCTGCGCGTCGGGCCCAGTTTGTGCGTGAACGGCAGCAGGATCAAATCCGTCAGGAAACTTGTCAGCCAGACCACCGGACGAAGAACGTAAGTCACGACGGTAATCGGCAGGACAATGACGCGAGTCACCGATTCGGGCCAGAGCGCGGAAAGCGTTTTCGGTGGAATTTCGCCCGCCATCAGGATGACGACCGTCATCACGATCGTGGCCACTGCCGGCCCCATCAGGCTCGTGCCCAGCGCGACGGCGGCGATGTTCACCAGGTTGTTGCCAATGAGGATGGACCCCAGCAGCATGGCCGGGTCTTCGAGCAGCTTCAGGGAGCGTTTAGCCCACTTGTGCCCCTTTTCGGCCTCGGCCATCAACCGCACGCGGCGGCTGCCGATCAGCGCCGTCTCCGAGGCGGAGAAAAAAGCGGAAAAGAGCAGAAGGACGATGAGCAGCAGAATACTTGGCAGGTCGACGTCGGACATCGGCCGCATTACCCCCTTTCCGAATTACGCGGGAACAAAATGTATGACAGCAGACAGCGAGGCTGATCTGGGACGTCTGGGTCTTCGGACATGAAACTATTCGATACCGTTACGGAGTTACCGGCCGCTCCGCTGGCCATCCACTCTAGTCATATAAATAGCATTGCCCCCGCTCCCTCGCAAGGGTAAAGTGCGAGGAGACGAGAACTTCCCGCATTTACTGTCAATTTTGCACGGTTTCCAGGAGATGCGCATGCCCATCGTCATCGCACCCGAGATTCAAGCTCTGGCGCCGGAGCTGGTCGCTCTACGCCGCGATTTCCACCGCCACCCGGAATTGGGCTTCCAGGAAGAACGCACTTCCCGCCTCGTCGCCGAGCGTCTGGAGGCCTTAGGCTTCGCCGTGCAGCGGAACGTCGCCAAAACCGGCGTCGTTGCTCGTTTGGTCCATCCCGCCCGGAAAGGCCCCATCCTTGCCTTCCGGGCCGACATGGACGCCCTGCCGTTGACGGAAGCCAATACTCATGATTTCGTTTCGTTGCATCCCGGTGCGATGCACGCCTGCGGCCACGATGGCCATATGGCTATCCTGCTGGGTTTTGCACGCTGGCTTTCCCAGAGGAAGGCGCGTTTCCCCGGCGAGATACGGCTGCTGTTCCAGCCGGCCGAGGAAGGATTGGGCGGCGCCGCGCCGATGATCGCCGAAGGCGCGTTGGAGGGAGTGGGGGCCATCGTCGGCCTGCACCTGTGGAGCGGGCTGAAGCTCGGCTACGCCGGCGTGCGGCCGGGGCCAATCATGGCCACCTGCGACGAATTCGTCATCACCGTCCATGGCAAGGGAGGTCATGCCGCCAGACCGCAAGAGACGGCCGACGCCGTGCTTGCCGCGTCGCAGGTCGTCGTTGCTTTGCAAACGATCGTCTCGCGGGCCGTCGATCCGTTGCAGCCGGCGGTGGTGACGGTCGGGCAGATCGCCGGCGGCAGCGCCCACAACATCATCGCCGACCGCGTCGAGCTGCGCGGCACGGCGCGGACCTTCGACCGCGTCCTGCGTCGCCGCCTGCCGGAGCTGATCCGCCAGCGCGCCGAAGCTGCGGCGGCGATCTGCGGCGCGACGGTGGAACTCCAGTGGATCGAGCAATATCCGCCGACGATCAACGACGCACGGATGGCGGAGCTGGTGCGCAAGGCCGCCGAAACGGTGCTGGGCAAGGACCGCGTCGGACCGGGCGAGCCGACGATGGGGGCGGAGGACATGGCCTATTACCTGGAAAAAATCCCCGGTTGTTTCTTCTTTCTCGGGGCGGGAAATCCCGAGCGCGGCATCGACAAGCCGCACCACAACCCGCGTTTCGACCTGGATGAAGAGGCGCTCCCTTACGGCGTGGCGATCTTCGCCGCAGTCGCCGAGCGTTTTTTCGCCGAGGCAGGCTAGACTATGGTAGTCTATTTGCAATTCGCGCCCTAAAATATAGATTTCCCGGAGGGGGAAGCCGATGGTCCAGATCACCAACCGTTTCATGATCTCCAGCGAAAAATTCGTCCGCAACCGCTACGGGCGCGCCTCGTGGGACGAGGCGCGCGAAGAAATGACGCCGGCCACCCGGGCGGACTTCGACCGCAAGCTCGACCCGAAGGGCCTGGCCGATTTCGACAAGGTGGCCGACGTGCTGCGCGCGATCGAGAAAACGCTCGGGCCGCGCGTGGCCAACGTGCTTTTCGAACTCGGCCTGCACAACAGCGAAGACGACCTTTCGGTGACGCAGAAGCTCGTTATGCGGCTGATTTCGGTGGAATGGGTGCTGCGGGCCGCCGCCCTCCTCTGGGGCCAGCGGATCAAGAACGGCGGGCGGATCGAAATCCGCCGCGAGGGCAAGGGGCACGTCAAAGCCACCGTTTTCGACTTTCCCGAACCCGTGGCGGAATGGTGGCGCTATCTTTCCGGCTGGTTCACCTGCGCCATCCGTTTTTCGGGCGGCCAGGATGTCCGCGTCGTCTGGGAGGGAGGCGGCGACACGCCGACTTCGCCGACCCGTTTCGACGCACAGTGGAAATGAACGGCGGCGACCGGCCGCGTTGTTATAAGCGATTCATCTAGGGTACGACGTACCAGAAAACGGCGAAGAAGTGGCAGATGCTTCCCGCCAGCACGAACAGGTGCCAGATGGCATGATTGAAGGGGATCCGGCGGCCGACGTAGAAGATAACCCCGGCCGTATAGCAAAGCCCGCCAAGGCCCATCCACATCAGCCCGCCGGCGGAGAGAGATTCCACAAGCGGCTTGATGGCGACGAGCACGATCCAGCCCAGGCCGAGATACATCGCCAGCGAAGCCCAGCGGTGACGGCCGGCGGACAACGCCGAGAAAACCACGCCGAAAATGGCGACGCCCCAGGTGAGGCCGAAGAGCGTCCAGCCCCAGGGGCCGCGCAAGGTGACGAGCGTAAACGGCGTGTACGTCCCGGCGATGAGCAGAAAAATCGCCGCGTGGTCGAAGACCATGAAAACGTTCTTCGCCCTTGGCGGCCTCAACCCATGATAGAGCGTGGAGGACAGGTAAAGAATGAACAGCGTGGCCCCGAAGAGGCTGACGCTGACCACGTGCCAAGCGTCGCCGTTCAGCCCGGCGAAGGTGGCCAAAAGGGCGATGGCGGCGATGGAGAGCGCCGCGCCCAGCCCGTGCGTAACGGCGTTGGCGATTTCTTCGGCCGTGCTGTATCGTCGTCCGGCGTGCGTCGGCCGCAACTGACAGTCGCAGCTCTCCATAGCCATCGAACAGGTGCATACTGCCATCAAAAATCCTTTATTAACGATCGCCGTTGAAAAACCGACCGCGCATTACCGCCCATAGTAATCATGAGCGCGATTGAGGTAAAGTGAAATACCCATGAATTATCGGTTAAAAAGAAACTGCCGCGATTCATCCGTGTCGAAAAGGCGTGACAATTCAACAGGATTGCGGTAGAAGAAGGCCCAACGCCGAAACCGGCCGTTCGAGCGGCCGGCCTGGCAAACGGATCAGGCGCGCATGAGCGATACGAGCAACGAAAAACCCTCGGGGATTTTTCAGGCGGCAGGCCCGGGCACATCCCCCGAATTGCAAGCGGCCATCGGAGCGGGCGGCGACACGGGTCCGCACCCCGGGCGGCGGCGTTGGCGGCTCTTGCTCTGGGTTGCGTTGGTCGTGTTTTTCGTGGCCGTTCTGGTCGTCGTTAGGGCCATTCTTTTGCCTTTCATTCTGGCGATCGTCATCGCCTACATTCTCTCTCCGCTCGTCTCCTGGATCTCGACACGCCACATTCGCGGCCGGACCATCCCCCGCTGGATCGCGGTGGTTTTGATCTATCTCGCCGGATTCCTGATTGTTTACATCTTTTCGGTGACCGTCATCCCGCGCTTCTATTACGAATTCGCCAAGCTGGGTCAGGAAGCGCCCGCATTTTTCCAGAAGGCCTCGCAGGAGTGGGTTCCCAGCCTCAACGAGCGCCTTCAACAAACGCTCCAGTCGCTGACCAAGCCTCCCGCCGGCCTCAAGCCGAACGGCGAGACGGGTCCTCGTCCACTGGTGACCGGACCGGACTCACTGGATGAAATCCTGGTCGAGGTGAAGGACGCGCCGGATGACGAGGACACGGCGAAAGACAAGGGAGGAGCAGGCAGCGACATCGCCGACGACGTCGCGCAAAACGTGGCCGCCTTAGCCGAAAAACTCATGGATCGCCTGGAAAATTACACCCTCGACATCGAACAGTACGGCGAGGGCCGGTATGCGATGAACTTCAAGCGCCGGGCGGCGCGGGTCGCTTCTGACGGCGATGCCGCCAACGGCCTGGGCGGGGCGCTCAACGCCTACCTGGAGAGCGCCCTGTCCAACACCGAGCGTTACCTCGGCGACGCCCTGCTGCTGGGGCGCAAGGTGGTCGGTAAAATTATCGGCTCGCTGATGACGCTCGTGCTCACGCTCATGGTGGCGGCGTTTCTGCTCTTCGACACGCCGCGCATCATGAACTTCTTCCGGTCGCTCGTCCCGCCCCGCTACCGGGAGGAGTACGACGACCTGCTGGACGGCATCGACACGGGCTTAGGCGGCGTCATCCGCGGCCAGCTGACGATCTGCTTCGTAAACGGCACGCTCACCGGCATAGGCCTGCTGGTCCTTGGCGTGAAGTATGCGGCCATTCTCGCCCTGCTCGCCGGCATTTTCTCGCTGATCCCTATTTTCGGCACGATCATCTCGACGATCCCCGCCGCCGGCATCGCCTTGACGCAATCGCTGATGCTCGGCGTCCTGACTTTGGTGTGGATTGTTATCATCCATCTGATCGAGGCCAACATTCTGAACCCGAAAATCCTCGGCACATCGGCGCGCATCCATCCGGCGCTGGTCGTCTTCGCCCTGATTGCGGGCGAGTATACCTATGGTTTGTTCGGCGCGCTTCTCGCCGTGCCGGTATTCTCCATCTTCCAGACGCTGTTCCTATATTTCCGGCAGAAAGCCTATCCGAAATAGCCGGCGGCGGGTTCGTTCACTTTTTCCCGAACGTCTTGTTCGACCGGATTTCGTCGATTTCCCTGTAAAGCGCAGGCAGGAGGCGCTGAACCGCTTCGGCTTCCGGCTCGTAGAGATTGTTTTTTTCCAGCGGATCGGTTTTGACGTTGTAGAGTTCGTACACCTGCGAACGGACGTTGTAGAGCAGCTTCCATTCGTCGTCGATCACGCCTTTGATCGAACCGCCGGGATAGTCGGCCGTCCAGCTCGTGCTCAAAAAGACGGGGCGCTCCACGTACTGCTCAGGCGCGAAAAACAGCTCCGCGTAGCTTTTGCCGCGAAACTTCTTCCAGCCGTCGGAATAGCCGAGCAGGTTGAGCAGGGTCGGCATGAAATCGAGATGGCCCACCGTCTGCGAGAAATGTCCTCCCGTCCCGCCCGGCAGCCACCAGACCAGCGGCACATGGACCGATTCCTCATAAAGCTGGTAGCTGTGGAAACGCTTGCCATGCTCAAGGAATTCCTCGCCGTGGTCCGCGGTGAGCACAATAATTGTCGTTTCCCACAAACCAAGCTGCTCCAGCTTCTCGAAAACCGACTTCAACTGCTGGTCAACGAACTGGATCTCTCCGTCGTAGCGGTCCATCGGTTCTTTTCCGAAGTTGATGCCCGCATGAGTCTCGTAAGTGTCGTGCGGCTCGTAGTAATGCAGCCAGAGGAAGAAACGCGTTTTCTGGTTGTGCTCCAGAAATTTGACCGCGTAATCCGTAACCAGGCCGCCGGAGCTTTTCTTGTCGGCCCCCTCGTTGGTGAACTTGTCGAATCCCTGGTCCAACCCCCACATCCGCTTGTCCATCGTCCAATAGGCCGCGGTGTAGAAATCGTGCTTTTTCAGAACTTCCGCCAGCATCAGGTTGCGCGCCTGGACCGTATGGGGGAAGGTTTTCGTGTCCCAGTAGACGTCGGAGGGATAGAGCGACGTCAAAATCTGCGGGATCGTCCAGCGCGTCGCCGGGACGTGGCAGTAGGCGCGGTCGAAGACGTAGGCATTGCGCTTGTCCGCCCATTCCTCGATCGTTTTCGTCGTCGGCCGCGGATAGCCGTAAAGCGACGTATTGCGGGCCCGCACCGCGTCGATCGTGAGCAGGAGCACGTTGAGCGAATCGCGGCGCGCCGCGAATTCGTCGGATACGGCCGCCGGGACATCGGAGTTGCGCCAGCTTCCGCGCGGCCGGTCGCCCCCTACGCAGTTGTCGTCCTTGTCGTTGCCGGGCTTTTCCAGGGCATCGGGATAGACTTCATCATCGAAGGGAGCGCAGTCGCCGCCGCCCAGGAGCGCGGGATATCTGTCGAGATCGAAATCCTGAGCCTGGCGCGCCGCCGTCAGCAAATGGCCGGCAAGAAGGCTCTTCTGAAAAACGATGTAGCGGTTGCGCTGGTTTTCGGCGAGTCCGATCATCGACGCGACGGCGATGACGAAGACGGCCGGCCATGCCGCCGAGCCCAGCCGGACGAGCCGCGGCGACACGCCGCTTCCAAGGAAAACCCTGAACGGTGCGAGCGCGAACAGCGCGCCGACGAGCGCGCCGCCCATCAACCAGGCGTCGTAGTCTTTTATCTGGACGATGACGTGCCAGCCGAAAACGAGCCCGGCGGCGATCGACGCGACGGCGAATGCCGCCAACAACGCCAAGATCAGTTTGAAGCGCACCAGCGGCCGGGTCAGCCGCCATTCGAGCAGCCGGCGCAACGCGCCGCGAAACGCCAGATAGAGCGGCAGGCAAAAGCCCGCCGTCGCCGCCGCGAGGCCGAAGACGCTCAACGTGACCGTCAGCGAAGCCAGGGAGAGATTCTGAAATTTGGCTTTGAGGAAAACATGGACCACGACGGCGGACACGGCGAGGAAAACGGCAAGGCCGATCCCCCCCGTCAAAAACGCGGCCGTCCGCGACGCTTCGTGCCAGCCGTCGCGCCGGGGCGGGAAAACGATGTCGAGCAGGCGCCTCCAGGGCCGGACGGTATGGAAAACGCGTTGCACGCAGGCCGCCCATAGACCCCACAGAACGCCTGCGGCCATTGTACAAACCAGATAAGTCGCCAAGATGAAACAAGAAGCGCCGAAAAGTTCAACAAGACGGTTTCCGCTGCTCGCCACTTCGCCGGGTAAAAAGAACAACTCTATCGCCGTGCTCACCAGTCCCGCAAGCAACGTGACATAAACGCGGCCAGCGACTGTGCCCCCGACGGAGGGCAGGCGTTCTTCGCCGAAGCGGCTGTAAGGATCAGGTGCGCCCAAAGCCATGAAGTCGCTCCATAAATTAATGCTGTGCATATACCGCAAGGATCGTAAGGGGTCAAATTTATTCCTCACCGAAAACTAACACGAATCTTCACTCATGGCGTACGGCGACGACACGCCGGATGGGTTGGGCGAGCGTTCCTCCCCGACCAAAAATTTGGTTATAACGGGAAAGAACCGCGTTTCCGACGCCCTTTACAGTTTCATAGACTGAATTTATAATAAGCAGGCAAGGGTCGGCTAGTGACCCGGATCGACAAGGGGGAAATCGCTCGGCGGCTCCCGTCGCCGAGGGAGGTTGTTTTTTCACGAGACAGAGAGGCACACGCCGATGATGAAAGTGCTCCTGGTGGACGACGAAAAAGAATTTGCCGACTACATGCGAAAGCGGCTGGAACGGCGCGACATGGAGGTTCAGGTCGTTCATAGCGGCGAAGAGGCGCTCACATACATCAATAAGAATCCCGTCGATGTCATCATCCTCGACATGCTCATGCCCGGTATGAGCGGCACCGAGACGCTCAAACACGTCAAGGAACAGCGACCGGAAACGGAAGTCGTCATGCTCACCGGCCACGGCACGATCGAATCGGCCGTCGAGGGCATCAAGCTCGGAGCTTACGAGTACCTCCTCAAGCCGTGCGACCTGGACGACCTCATCAAGACCATCAACGACGCCTTCGCCCGCAAGCTGGAGACCGACGAAAGACGTCTTTCGGAGCGGGTCGCTCTGGCGATCCTCTCGCCGCGCAGCTCGGTGAAATCGCACAAGGATTGACCTCGACCCGTCTTTCCCGCGGCCCCGCGCCGCGCTCGCCCTTGGCATGCCGACCGTCCGTTGACAGGGAGAGTCATGTCCGACACGCCCGAACTCCGCCCGGAAATGGAAGAAACGCGCCCGCTGAACATGGCCATCGTCGGCGGCGGCCGCGCCTGCGAATCGTTTCTGAACATGATCCGCCTGGGTCGGTTGGGCCGCTTCGCCTTCGAGGTGTGCGGCGTGGCCGACGTGCAGCTCGACTCGCCCGGCATACGCTATGCGCGCGAGATCGGCATCCCGAAGATCACCACCGACTTTCGCGAGCTTCTGACCATCCCCGATCTGGATCTGATCGTGGAGCTCACCGGCAACGACCGGGTGCGCGACGAACTGGAGCGGCTGAGGCCCCGTCATGTCAGGCTCGTGGACAGCTTCGGCGCCAGTCTTTTCTGGGCGCTCTATACCGCCGAGGAGGCGCGCATCCAGCAGCGCAATGAAATGCGCGAGCGCGTGGAGGCCGAGCGGGAATGGATCTATCAGGTGTTCGACAACATTCCCGACGAGATCATGGTGATGGACCCGGACGGGGTCGTCCAGCACGCCAACGCCAAACTCCTCGAAGTCAACGGCCTGACGATCGATCAGGTGAGCGGCAAATTCTGTTACGACCTGGAACTGGTCCGCGGCGGCTGCCGCATCGACGTGGAAAACTGTCCCTTCGACGAGGTGCGGCGCACGAAGACGAACCACAGCATGGTTCGGCAGTATTTCGACAGGCAAGGCAAGTCGCACTATGCGGCCGTCCTCGCCGGGCCCGTCTTGGACAAGCAGGGCGACGTGATCGGCATCATCGAATCGACGCGCGACATCACCAACCGCATCCGGCTCGAAGCGCAATTAAAGGCCACGGAGACGCGGCTGCGGCAGTTCATGGATCTCGCGCCGGTGGCCGCATCGGTCAAAAACCCCCAGGGACAATACATCGACGTCAATCAGGCGGCCTGCCTCCTGCTTAGCCGGCAGAGGCACGAAATCCTCGGCAAGACCGATTTGGAAATCTGCGACCGCGAGGCGGCGGCGGTGTTCCGCGCCGGAGACCAGCGCGTCCTGCAGACGGGCGAGCGCTATTACATGACCGAGAAGGTGAAGCTCGGCGGCAAGACGGTCTACCTCTCGACGATCAAGTTCCCCATTTTAAACGAAGAGGGCGAAGCCGACGCCGTCTACACCCTCTCCACCGACGTCACGGAACTCAGGAAGGCGGAACGCGAACGCGACGACGTGCGCGATTACCTGGAAAATATCGTCAACAATTCGCCGGTCATCATCCTCTCCTCCGATCCCGAAGGGCGCATCGTCTCCTTCAATCGCGGCGCGGAAGAGGCCTTGGGCTACAAATTCTTCGAAGTGGTCGGCCGCTCGGCGCGCGAACTTTACCAGAGCCCCGAAGAGCGCGACATGCTGCTGCGCCGCGTCGCCAACGAAGGCGCGGTGCGCGACTACGAGACGACGCTGGCGACGAAGAGCGGCGCGAAGCTGCCGGTGAGCATCACCCTTTCTCCGCTCAAGGACTCCGAGGGAAACGTCATCGGCACGGTGGGCATGGCCAAGGACATTTCGCGGCGCAAGGCGTTGATGTCCCAGGTGCTGCAGTCCGAGCGGCAGGCGGCGGTCGGGCGGTTGGCGTCCGGCGTGGCGCACGAAATCAACAATCCTCTGGCCGTGATCTCGGAGATCGCCGGTTATCTGAACGATCTCGTCTCCGACGATCCGGAAATCAAGCAGGCGGCGACGCAGAAGGAGCTTGTCGATAGCCTGCCGAAAATCCTCCGCGAGGTGAAGCGCTGCCGCGGCATCACGGCCCGGCTGTTGTCCTTCGCGCGCAAGACCGAGGCGACCCAGGACGTGGCCGACGTCAAATCGGCGATCGAGGAGATTCTGCCTTTCTGGGAAAAACAGGCGCGGCTGACGCAGGTGACGATCCACCGCGATTACGCCGAAACCCTGCCCCGCGTCCGGGTCGAGGAATTGCAGCTTCAGGAGATTTTCATCAACATCATCAACAACGCGCTTCAGGCCATCGGCGAGCAGCGGCACGGCGGCAACATCTGGATTGCGGCTCGCCAGAACAGCGGCAAAGTGGTCGTGTCCATCAAGGACGACGGGCCGGGCATCCCCCAGGAGATCATGGACAAAATTTTCGACCCGTTCGTGACGACCAAACCCATCGGCCAGGGCACGGGGCTCGGTCTCTCGATCTGCTACGGCATCGTGAAGCGTTACGACGGCGAGATCACGGTCCAGTCCAGACCCGGCGAAGGCGCGACCTTCAACGTCATCCTGCCGATCGCCGACGCCGCACGATCTTCCCTGGCCGGCTGAATTTATTTTCCCGCTCCAAACTCAAGATTGCCAAACAGCCCGGCCGCTTACGGGCAGATGTCATTGTGCCGGCAGCCCAATGCCGCCTCGCACGTATCCCGCGTGCAGGGATCGCCGTCGTCGCAGTTCCGGCGCGTTTTCGCCGCGCAACTTCCGTCGATGCAAACGGATTCCGTCGTGCAGCCGTTCCCGTCGTCGCAGGAGGACCCGGTGAGCGGACGGTTTTCGCATGCGCCGCGGCCGTCGCAGGCGTCGTAGGTGCAGGGATTGTCGTCGTTGCAGTCCACGGCCGCGCTGACGCACAAACCGGCCTGACAGGCGTCGCCGATCGTGCAGGGATCGCCGTCGTTGCAGAGGACGCCATTCTGCTTCGGCGGGAATCGGCAGCCTAGAACCAGATCGCACGCGTCGTCCGTGCAGGGGTTCATGTCGCGGCACAGCACCTTCGTCCCGCCGATGCAGAAACCGGCGCGACAATAGTCGCCGCTCGTGCAGGCGCTGCCGTCGTTGCAGGCCGCGTTGTCGTTCGCCGTATGCAAACAGCCTTGCACGGCATGGCAGGAGTCGCCGGTGCAGACGTTGCCGTCGTCGCAATTCAGCGTCTGTCCCGCCCGGCAGACGCCGTTGTCGCAGGTCTCGCGGCCGTTGCAGGCGTCGTCATCTCCGCAGTCGGCGTCCGTGCGGCAGCCGGCGGCGACGCAGCCGTCCTCCGGGTCGCAAACCTTGCCTGCGCCGCAAAGGTTGTTCTGCGGCGTGTGCGCGCACGCGCCGTCGGCGCACTCGTCCAGCGTGCAGGCGACGCCGTCGTCGCATTCGGCGGCTTCCATGCACAAACATGCCCCGTTGACGCACTCGCTCGTCACCTGCCCCGAAGGCGGGCTGCACGACGTTCCATCGGCGAGAGGCTCGTGCTGGCAACCGCCGCTCGCCTCGCAGGCGTCGGCCGTACAAGGATTCGTGTCGTCGCAATCGATTTCCGCTCCCTCGCAGGAGCGCGAGAAACATTGATCGCCCGCCGTGCAGTCGTTGCCGTCGTCGCAAGCGCCGCCGTCGTTGGGCGAGCTGCCGCAGCCGCCCACGGCGTCGCAGGCGTCGTTCGTGCAGGCGTTGTAATCGTTGCAACCCCTGTAGATCCGGCCGACGCAGGCCCCGGCGACGCAGGAGGAAAAGAGCGTACACTCGAGGTTCGACTGACATTCGCCGTTGATCTGCACGTTGTAGCATCCGAAACGCGGGTCGCAGGCGGCGGCGAGGCAAGAGGTCGGATCTCCGCATTGCCGTGAGTTTCCCGGCCAACAGACGCCTTCCCGGCAGGCGTCGCCGACGGTGCAGAGGTTGCCGTCTTCGCAGGCCGCGCCGTCGTTTTTCGTATAGGTGCAGCCCAACGCCCGATCGCAGTGTTCCTCCGTGCAGGAATTGCCGTCGTGGCAAACGACGTCCGTCGGGGAATTCACGCAGATCCTGTCGTTTTCGTCGCAGCGATCGAGGGTGCAATCGACGCCGTCGTCGCAAACCACGGGGATTCCTTCGCGACAGCCGAACGAGGGATGACAGACCTCTTCGCCGTTGCAGTACTGCCCGTCGTCGCAGGCTGCATTGCCGGCGAAGTGGCGGCAGCGGCCGACGGAGAAATCGCAGATGTCCGCCGTGCAGGCGACGCCGTCGTCGCAGTCGGCGGCGTCGGCGCAGGTCTCGCCGCAGCGGCCGAACATGCAGGTTTCGCC
The DNA here is from genome assembly GCA_003598065.1 of Myxococcales bacterium. Taxonomy (GTDB): domain Bacteria; phylum Myxococcota_A; class SURF-8; order SURF-8; family SURF-8; genus SURF-8. Next base: position 65,502 of record QZKR01000152.1, read on the forward strand.
CTCGTCGCAGCTTGCGCCGTCGGCCAGCGGCGGATTGACGCAGCCGATGGCGGGATCGCAGGAATCCGGCCCCGTACAATCGTTGCCGTCGTCGCAGGCAAGGGAGCCGCTCGATTGGCAAACGCCATTTTGGCACGCGTCGCCCGTCGTGCAGCGATCGCCGTCGTCGCACGCCTTTCCATTGTCCGGCAGATGCTGGCAGCCGGTCGCAAGATTGCAACTGTCGCTGGTGCAGAGGTTGCCGTCGTCGCAGGCGCCGTTCACGGCGGCGTGATCGCAGCGATCCTGCTGCTCGTTGCAGGAGTCGGTCGTGCAATCGACGCCGTCGGAGCAGTCGCGCGGGCCTGCCCGCACGCAGCCGAGGTCCGGCATGCAGCGCTCCTCGCCGGTGCAGAACAGCCCGTCGGAGCAGACGACATGGTTCACCTGGTGCTCGCAGAGACCGCTGACGACGTTGCAGGTATCGGTGGTGCAGGGCGCGCCGTCGTCGCAGTTCGACGCGGAAATGCACGTACGCACGCACAGTCCGCCGTGGCATTCGCCATTGAGATTGGCGCCGCCGACGTTGCATTGCGCGCCTTCCGGCTTCGCCGCATGGGCGCAGCCGTCTACCGGATCGCACGTATCCGTCGTGCAGGGATCGCGGTCGTCGCAATCGCGCGCCCGGCCGCTGGCGCATTGCCCGTTGCCGCAATGGTCGGCCACGGTGCAGGCGTTGCCGTCCTCGCATTCGCCTTCGATGGGCTGTTCGATGCAACCGGCGTCGCTCAGGCAAACCGCCTTCATGCACGGGTTGTCTGTCGTGCATTCGGCCTTGATATTCCGCGCATAGCATCCGGAGAGCGGATCGCAGCCGTCTTCCGTGCAGGCGTCGGCGTCGTTGCAGACGCGGGCCGCGCCGGAGCACGCGCCCTGATCGCAACGGTCGTTCGTGGTGCAGGCGTTGCCGTCGTCGCACGGGGCCGTGTTGGGTTCGTGCTCGCAGCCGCTCGCGAAGCAGAAATCGTCCGTGCAGCGGTCGCCGTCGTCGCAGACCGCCGGATCGACCGCGAAACGGCAGCCGTGCAGCGGCTCGTCGCAGAAATCGCGCGTGCAGGAGAGGCCGTCGGAGCATTGGATCGGCTGGCCGGGCTGGCAGCCCTGCTCTGCGTCGCAATGCTCGACGCCGTTGCAGAATCGCCCGTCGTCGCAATAGGCGTTCGAGACTTCGCTCTGGCATTGGTGCGTGGCCGGGTCGCACCAATCCACCGTGCAGGCGACCTCGTCGTCGCATTCGGCGTCGGAAAGGCAACCCTCCGCGCACTGGCCGCCCCGGCAGAGGCGGCCGATCCCGCCCGAACCGCACGGCGTGCCGTCGGCCAGGGGCTGACTCGCGCATCCTTGCGCGGGCAGGCAAAATTCGACCGTACAGAAATTGTCGTCGTCGCAATCGATCGGCTGGCCCTGGCAGATCTTGGAGAGGCACTCATCGCCGGTCGTGCAGGGATCGCCGTCGTCGCAAGCGCCGGCGAGCGGCGCAAAGACGCAGCCGGAGGCTGTGCACATGCCCGTCGCGCACGGATTGCCGTCGTCGCAGAGCGCGTCGTCGCGCGTGTGAATGCACATCTGTTCGTTGTTGTCGCAGCTATCCACCGTGCAGACGCTGCCGTCGTCGCAGTTGACCGGCTGGTTTTCCTGGCAGCCGAGCGTCGGGTGGCAGACGGACTGCCCGTTGCACCAGTACGGGTCGTCGCACAGTCCGTCGTTGGCGAAGTGGACGCAGAAGCCGGTCTCCTGATTGCAAGCATCCTCCGTGCAGGCTACTTCATCGTCGCAGTCGCCGTTTTCGGCGCAACGCGCGACGCACAAGCCGTCGTGGCATTCCTTGTTCCCCAACGCCGTCTGACCGCAGACGGTCCCTTCATCGGCGACTTCGGCGTAAACGCAGCCTCCCGCCTCGCAGCTGTCGTCGAGCGTGCAGGGATTCCGGTCGTCGCACAGCGAATCGTCAGGATCGTTGACGCAGGCCCGGCCTTCCTCGTCGCACCAGTCGATCGTGCAGGCGACGCCGTCGTCGCAATCGGGAGGCTCGCCCGCGGCGCAGCCTTGTCCGTCGCACGTTTCCGCGCCGTTGCAAAATTCGCCGTCGTCGCAGAGGCGCTCGACGCCGGCGCAGAGGCCTTCGTCGCACGCGTCGTAGTTGGTGCAGGGATCGCCGTCGTCGCAGTCGGCGGCGTTGGGGAGATTTGCGCAGCCTTCTCCCTGTAGACACCGATCGTCCGTGCAGGGATTGCCGTCCGCGCAGGTGTTTCTCGCGCTGCCGGGAAGGCAGAAGCCCGCCGCACAGTAATCGTTGATCGTGCAGGGGTTCAAATCATCGCAACTCCCCGGCTTCGGCAGATGCAGACATCCCTGCCCCGGCCGGCAGACATCGACCGTACAGGCATTGTAGTCGTTGCACGCCTGATTGTCCGTTTCGTAGACGCAGGCGTCCGTTTCCTCATCGCAGCGACCCGTCGTGCAGAATTGCCCATCCTCGCAATCGACGACCTCGCCCGGGATGCAGCCGAAACGCAGCGAGCAGAGTTCCACGCCATCGCAGAACAAGCCGTCGTCGCACTGTTCGTCCAACGGATCGTGGCGGCAGTAACCGATGGTTTGATCGCAGTAATCGTAGGTGCACTCGACGCCGTCCTGGCATTCCAGGTCTCCGGCGCAAGGAATCGCGCATTGTCCGTCGATGCACGCTTCCGAATCCAGACCGATGAGCAGGCAATCGCTGAAATCGGGCAGGGCCACGTTCACGCAGCCTTGACCCGGCTGGCAGGCATCGGTCGTACAGGGGTTCCCATCGTCGCAGCGCTCGTCATCAGGTTCGAAAACACAGGCTTTCGCCGTCTCGTCGCAACCATCGAGCGTGCAGGCGAAAGCGTCATGACAGATGCGCGGGCCGATCGTCACCAGCCCCTGCTCGGGATCGCAAACTTCGTCGCCGTTGCAGAAGACGCCGTCGCTAACCGTTCCCTGCCGACCCCCGCAGAGGCCCGCCCCGCAGACGTCATCGATGGTGCAGGGGTTGCCGTCGTCGCAGGCGGTCTGCGTCGGCGCGAAAATGCAGCCGCCCGCCGGACCGCAGGTATCCATCGTGCAGGGATTGAGGTCGTCGCAGACGATCGCCGCCGTACCGATGCATTCGCCGTTTTCACAACGGTCGGACGTCGTACAGGCGTTGCCGTCGCTGCAGCCGAAACCGCCCGGCTCGTGGCGGCAGCCCGTCTGCGGCAGACAGGAATCGATGGTGCAGGCGTTGCCGTCGTCGCAGCCGACGGCCGGCCCGCGGCAGACGCCGAACGAGCAGACGTCGTTTTCCGTGCAGCGATCGAGATCGTTGCAGGAAAGCGAATTGAATTCATGGCGGCAGTTCGCGTCGTCGAGGCAGGTGTCGGTGGTGCAGGGATTGCCGTCCTCGCAGCGCCGGCGGTCGTTTTCCACCTGACAGCCGACGCCCGGCCGGCACAGTGAAATCTCGCACTCGCCCGCTTCGTCGCACGCCTGGGAACGCTCGAAACGGCCTTCCTCCCCGGCGCAGGCCGCCGCCGCTCCGTTCAGGCAGGCTTGCGTCCCGTCCATGCATTCCATAAAAACGCAGACGCCGCGCGCGCAGCGTTGACCGGCTCCGCAAGCCACGGGCGTTTCCGTTTCCCAGCCCGAACCGTCGGCTTTGCAGACATGGAAGGCGGCTTCGCCGGCGCAGGCGAATTCGCCGGGAAGGCAAACGTCAACGCAACTTTTTCCGTCCTCCTGCTGACCCGCCGGGCAGGCTTCGACGGCGCGGCCGGTGAGCGCGATCCTCCGTCCGCTCTCCGGCTGTTGCAGATCGTCGCTCGTCAGCACCAGCCAACCCAAGGCTTGCGCGTCGGCGCGGGGGGTGAAACCGACCTCGAACACAAAGCCATCGTTGGGTGCGATGGCGGCGGGCAATTCCAGATCTTCCGGTAAACGCAAATCGAAAGCGACATCGGAAGAATCGGCGAGCGCGATGCTTTCGACGGCGAGCGTCGCCGAACCGACGTTGGTGAGCGTCAGTTCATGATAATCCGAACGGCCGAGTTCGACCGCGCCGAACTCGACGCGCACGGGATCGATGTGGGCGATGCCGGCATTGACGTCGCCGACCACGTCGGCCCGCGCCTCCAGGCCCGCATCCGTCGCTTCGTCGCGGGCGACGGCGCGCAGCAGGCCGGCGATAGGTCCCGGCGCGTCGCCCGAACAGGCGACGGCGCAGTCTTTCTCCGAGCCCGGCTCGAGGGTAAAGGGCGTTTCGCAGCCGTCGGCGACGGCGAGGTTGGGGCTGGAATTCCGGCCGAATTCGATGGAGGTCAAGGTGAGGTCGGCCGCGTCCGGTTCGCCGCCGTTTTTGAGCGTGAAGGGCACGGTCGTTTCCGCGCCGGCGGCGAGATCGCCGCAATCGAGGCGCGCCGGACTCAATTCGAGATTGCCGGATTCCGGCAGGTCTTCGTCCTCATCCCCGTCGGGCTCGTCGCCGTCTTCGTCGATGACGTCTCTCTCCGATTCTTCCTCTCGTTCGCGGTCGCCGTCCAACCGGTCGCGGTCCGTATCTTCGTCGAGGTCTCCATCCGCTTTGTCGCCATCCGTCTGGTCCGGGCGGTCGCCGTCGGAGGATTCGTCGCCGCCTCCGCCGCCGCACCCGGCGATCAGAATCGAGCCCGCCAGCAACGTGAACATCACCAGCCACGGGAAACGCCGCCGCATCGTTACCTCCTGTCCGTCATTCGTCCGGCCAATCCAGCGACGCGCGGTCGAAAGGCGAAACTTGCAGAGAAAAACCCTGGCCCTGTCGTCGCGAATTCCTTACCTTCAATGTCCTATTATAAGGTCGGCCGCCGGATGGTGGCAACGCCAAAACGGCGGCTATTCCACAGTCACCGACTTGGCCAGATTGCGCGGCTGATCGATGTCGGTGCCTTTGTAATCGGCCACGTAATACGCCAGAAGCTGCAACGGCACGACCGTCACCAGCGGCTCCAGATCCTCGGGCACGGGCGGCACGGGAATGGCGATTTCGGCATGGTTGGCCGCCTCTTCGTCGCCTTCGGTGACCAGAGCGATCACCGTGCAGCGGCGCGCCTTGGCCTCCTGAATATTGGAGAGAATCTTGTCGTAAACGTGATTGCGCGTCGCTATGGCGACCACGGGCATGTTTTCGTCGATCAGCGCGATCGGCCCGTGCTTCATCTCGCCGGCCGGATAGCCCTCGGCGTGGATGTAGGAAATCTCTTTCATCTTCAGCGCGCCTTCCAAGGCGATCGGATAATTCAGCCAGCGGCCGATGAAGAGAAAATCGGCGACCTTATGGAAACGTTCGGCCATGCGGCGAATGCGATTTCGCTGCCGCAGCGCCTGGCCGATCGCCGTGGGCAGCTTCACCAGTTCGGCGAGTTTCCGCTTGGCCTCGGCCTCGGAAAGCCGGCCCGTGCCTCGCCCGCCGTAAATGGAGAGCAGATAGAGGACGGCCAGTTGGGTGACGAACGCCTTGGTGGAGGCGACGCCGATCTCGGGTCCGGCGTGGGTATAGACCGTATGGTGCGCGAGCCGGGGCAGGGAAGACTCCACGACGTTGCAGATGGCGAGGATGCGCGCCCCGTGCCGCTTGGCGTCGGCGGCCGCGGCCAGCGTGTCGGCGGTCTCGCCGCTCTGACTGATCGCCACGACGAGCGAGGAGGCGTCGATCACGGGGTTGCGGTAGCGATACTCGCTCGCCAGGTCCACTTCCACCGGCAGGCGCGTCGTCGCCTCGATCCAGAACTTGCCCACGAGCGCCGCGTGCCAGCTGGTGCCGCAGGCGACGATCACGACGCGCGAGATGGATTTCCAATACTCGGCCTCATCGGACAGGCCGTCGAGAATCACGCGGCCCTGCTCCAGGGAGATCCGGCCGCGCAGGGTGTCGGTGACGGCGCGCGGCTGCTCGTGGATCTCCTTGAGCATGAAATGCTTGTAGCCGCCTTTCTCGGCCATCGTCGGCGACCAGTCGATATTCCGGATCGGCCGTTCCACATGGGCCCCGTCGAGGTTCGTCAGCCGCACGTCCGTTTTCGTGAGTTCCGCCACGTCGCCGTCTTCGAGGAACATGAAGCGGCGGGTATGGTGCAGAACGGCGGGGATGTCGGAGGCGACGAAATTTTCGCCTTCGCCCAGACCCACCACGAGCGGCGAAGCCATCCGCGCCGCGACGATGCGGTCGGGTTCCGTCTCGGAGAGCACGGCGATCGCCCAGCTTCCGACGACGCGTTTGAGCGCCCGGCGTACCGCTTCGGCGAGCGTGGCGCCGCGCTCGATCTCCTGATGGATGAGGTGGCTGATGATCTCCGTATCCGTCTCCGACGCGAAGAGGCGCCCTTGCGCCTCCAGTTCGGCCCGCAGGGCGAGGTGGTTTTCGATGATGCCGTTGTGAACGACGACCACCGGCCCGGCTTTGTGCGGGTGGGCATTCTGCTCGGAGGGCCGGCCATGCGTGGCCCAACGGGTGTGGCCGATGCCCGGATCGCCGTCGATCGGATTTTGAACCAGGGCGCGGACGAGGTTTGAGAGCTTGCCTTCGGCGCGGACGATGGCGATCTGCGCGCCGTCCCACACGGCCACGCCGGCCGAATCGTAACCGCGATATTCGAGCCGCTGCAAACCGCCCAGAAGGATTTCGGAGCAGGGTCTGTCGCCGATGAAACCGATGATGCCGCACATCGCGCCGTCCTCCTCGGAGCCCCGACTATTTTTTGCGGGCGCGTTTGCCTTTTGGGGCCGCTTTGCCGGCGCGCGCCTTTTCCGCCTTCGCGGCGAGGGCGCGCTTCTCCAGCCGGTCGCGAAAACCGGGCACGACTACCGCCGCCGGGCGGGTGACGACGAGCGCGCCGGGCGGAACCTCCACCTTGCCGGTCAGGCTGGTCCCCGCTCCCAGCACGACGCGGTCCGGCACCGACACCGGCGCGATAAGCTGCGTGTCGGAGCCGATCAGCACGTCGTCGCCGACGATCGTCCGGTGCTTGTCGTAGCCGTCGTAATTGCAGGTGATGGTCCCCGCCCCGACGTTGGTTCTCGCGCCGATCACGGCGTCGCCGATGTAACTCAAATGGTTGGCCTTCGCACCGGCCATAAGCGCGCTCTTTTTCACTTCGACGTAGTTGCCGACGTGGCAGCCCGCGCCGATCTGGGCGCCCTGCCGCAGATGCGCGAAGGGGCCGAGGATCGCTCCCGCCTCGACGCGGCTGTCCTCCAGCACCGAGTACGGCTTCACTTCGACATTGTCCGCGAGGCGGGCGCCGTCGATTACCGAACCCATGCCGATAGCGCAATTTTCGCCGATTTCGCTCTCGCCGGCAATGCGGCAGAACGGTTCGATCACGGTGTCGCGACCGATTTTCGCCCCGGCGTCGATCCACGTCGTCTCCGGGTCGCGGATCGTCACGCCGGCCGCCATCAGCCGTTCGTTCGTGCGCCGCTGAAGGATCTTTTCCAACTGGGCAAGCTGGCGGCGGTCGTTGACGCCGAGCGTTTCCTCGCCGGGCGCCTCGACGGCGACGACCTCGTGGCCGGCCTCGGCGGCGAGGCGCACGAGATCGGGCAGATAATACTCGCCCTGGGCGTTGTCGCGGCCGATGCGCTTCAGCGCGGCGAAAAGAAATTTCGCCTGCACGGCGTAGACGCCCATGTTGGCTTCGCGAACGGCGAGCTCGTCCGCGCTCGCGTCTTTCTGTTCGACGACCCGGCGCACGCGGCCACTAGGATCACGAAGCACCCGGCCGTAGCCGGTGGGATCGTCGAGCGTGGAAATGAGAATACCGAGCGGCGATTTGCGCCGCACGGTTTGCCGCACGAGCGCGGCGACGGTCTCGCGCGCCAAAAGCGGGGCGTCGCCGGAAAGGATCGCGACCGTTCCGGAGAAACCCCTCAGCGCGCTTTCCGCCGCCATGACCGCATGGCCCGTGCCGAGCTGTTCTTTCTGCAACGCCGTTCGCACGGCGTCGCCGTAACGGTCGGCGAGCAGAGCGGAAACGGTTTCAGCCTGGCGGCCGACGACGACCACGACGGGCTTCGCTTTCAAGGACAGCGCCAGCTCCACGGGATAGGCCGCCAGCGGCTTGCCGCCGAGTTCGTGCAGCACTTTGGCCCGGTCGGATTTCATGCGCGTGCCCAACCCCGCCGCGAGAATCAATGCCGCAAGATTCATGTGCGCTCCATGCGATGGCAGATCCGGATCATGGCGGAACCCGTGAGGCGATTACATGTCCCCGCGCATCAGGGCGAGACGCAAAGGCGCCAGATCGCGCTTGACCTCGCTCGCGCTCTCGTAGCGGTCCTCCTTCTTTTTCTCCAGGCACTTGAGGACGATCCGCTCCAGGGCTTCGGGAATGCTGGGGTTGTAGCGGACGGGCGACGGCGGCGGCGTGTGCAGGTGATGATAGGCGATGTCGCCCTTGGTGAACGGCAGCGTTCCCGTCGCCATCTCGAACATCGTCACGCCGAACGAATAGACGTCGGACCGGCTGTCCACGCCCACGCCCTCCACCTGTTCGGGCGACATATACAGCGGCGTGCCGCGCACGATCGTCTTGTCCTGCACCGCCTCGTTCATGATCTTCGCCAGGCCGAAGTCCATGATCTTCACTTCGCCTTCATTGGAGATCATGATGTTCGACGGCTTCACGTCGCGGTGGATCACGGACTTGGAGTGCGCGTATTCGAGTCCGGCGGCGATCTTCGAGGCGATGACGACGACGTTCTTGGTGGACAGGCGGCCTTTCTCGCGGATGAACTCGGCCAGCGAGCGGCCATCGACGAATTCCATCGTGATGAAGTAATTGTCCGCCTCCTGGCCGACGTCGAAGACCGTGACGATGTTCACATGATTGAGGGCGGCGAGGCTTTTCGCCTCCGAGAGGAAATATTTCAGCGCCGCCGGGTTTTCCTTGATGGCGTTGGCCACCGTCTTGTAGGCCACGTCGCGATCCAGCGCCGTGTCGCGGGCCCGATAAACGATGCCCATCGCGCCGCGTCCGAGTTCCTTTTCGAAGACATAGCGGGCGGACGACGGCGTCTGGCCCGACGGAACGGGCGTGATGATCTTCTCTCCGAATTGCGTGGCGCTCGTGCGGAAGCCGGGGAAAGGCGGAATCGTTCCCGGCGGCGGCATCGTGCCGAACTGACGGCGTTCCGTCTCCACCCGCTCTTTCAAATTCTGCAACCGCAGGGAGACGTCGGCGAAGTTGTATTTCACCGTTTGCAGCCGTTCGAAAAGCGCATAAGCCTCCTGGATGAAGCCCTGCTCTTGAACGATCACGCCGAATTCGTAATAGGGTTCGACGTTGTCGGCGCTGAGATCCGCGCTCGTCACCACCTTGTGGTAGGCGCTGCGCGCCAGATCCTGCTCGTTGCGCTCGATGAAAATCTTGCCCATAATGAGCGCGGCTTTCAGATATTCGGAACTGTCGGGCCGCACCTGCTGGCAGGCGTGCACCGCCTCGTCGAGGAGACCGATCTTCTTGAAGCCTTCCGCCGCCTCGCAGAAGCGGCCGGCCTTCTCCAGAAGGTGGAACACTTTCGAGTTCGAGCCAAGCTGCTTGTAGAGATCGGCGGCCTGGGCGTACTGCCCGTCCATGTCGAAGGCGTCGGCGGCGTGTTTGACGTCCTTGGCCAACAGAAAGCAATCGGCGGCCTGCTTGAACAATCGCGCCTTGAAATAAGCCTCGCCCGCCTGCTGGTAGTTCTGCAGGCGCTCGTGCAGCATGCCGAGCTTGTCCATCGCGTTGGCTTTGGTGTAGGCCTGGATCGCGCGCCCCAGATCGCCGACCTGCTCCCAATACTGGCCGCGCTTGCGATTCGCCTCGTCGAAAAGACGCATTCCCTCCAGCGCCTCGGCTTCGAGGAGCGGTTCGTCGGCGAACTTGAACATTTCCGCCGCTTCCCGGTGGACTCCCTGCTTCAGATAATTGACGCCGTAAACCTTGTAGATCATGGCCTGGTTGCCGCTCTTCTGCGCCATCTCCGTGGCTTTTTCGTAATCCTCGCAACGGAGATAGAGTTCGGCCGCCTCTTCGTAGCGGCCGGTCTGCTGCAACTGACGGGCCTTGCGGATGTACTCCTGCCTGGCGGCTTCGTCGAGCGGGCCGCCGACGGCGAAAAGATCGTCGCCATCGCCGGGGGCGGTCTGGAAAAGATCGTTGAGATCCACCGCGCCCTGCGCCGATTCGCCGACGACGGTGGGGGCGTCGTGGGTGATGATCGCCTGGCCGGACGCTCCAAGGACGTCGGAAGACAGTTCGATCGGCGCTGCGCCCGTCCGCGCGCTTTCGGGCTTACCCGTTCCATGGGCGGATCGGTGAACCGGCTTCGCTTCGGCGGAGGGCTTCGTCGCCGACGCCGCAAGCGAGCGAACATCCGAGTCCCGGTAATTTTCGAGGGGAATGGCTTCCACGGTCCGGGCTTCCGACTTCGGCGCCAGACGCATCTCGATGATCTGAGGAGTCGTGTCGGCGATCTCCAACGCCCGAATGGCCGACATCTCATGATAATTGGCGACGATGCGATAGGCGCCAGGGGGGAAGGAATAGGAGGTCGGCTCGCCGGCGATCGAAATTTTGGTCAGCGCGGGATCGTCGTTGATCTCAATGGAAGCTCCTCCCACCTCCTGCCACTGAACGATTTCCCGCTCCGTCTCCTGGCTTCCTCCTTCTCCGACGCCCACCTCTTTTCGGCGCTGTTTCACTTCACGCGTGACGCGGATCTCGACATAAGCCTCGGCCAGTTCGAGATCGACCTCCACGTCGTGGGTCTTGTCCCGTTCGATCTTCACCGGACGATTGATTTCATGAGTTCCGATCGGCCGGCGCGTGTCGATGTTGACCATGATGCCGGTGACGTAAAGGGTGTAATCGCCCGGCGGGATGCGAACGAAGGCGGCGCGGTTTTTCTCGGCCATGGTTACGAAACGGCTGGACGACTCGAAAAAGGCGCGGATCTTCCGCTCCGTGTCGCTCTTGGAGTCGGTCCACTCCGTTTTCATCAGTTTCTTGACGTCAAACGCCTGCTTGAGCGGCCGACGCGACAGACGCAACGCGAAATAGCCGTCTTCGAAGGTCTGGTCGTAGCGGATGCGAACTTTGAGTCCCCCCGAACCCAGGGCGAGACGCCAGACAACGAGCGCGGTCAGGGCGAGCAGGCCGAGGATGGGAAGCGTCAGCGCCCAGGGATTGAAGCGTTCCAAAAGCTCCGTGTTCAGCGTGATCGTCCCTTCCGCGTGGAGTATCTCCTGCTTGCCGCGCGCAAAGCAGAAAAGCTCGGCTTTGACGCCGGCATGCTCCACGTCTTCTTCCTCCGTCAGGCGATAGAGAACGATCGCGTCGAGCTTGTGCGTCTCCAGAAGATTGCCGAAACTGGCGGGCTTGAAAGGATGAAGACCGGGATAGATCGTGATCCCATCCTCGATGTCCGCCGCCTCGACGATCTGCGCCTCCTGCGAGAGAAGCGCGGCGACGTCCCGGCCAAACGGCGTCGGATCCAGCGCTTTGAAAGACGTCAGCCGCCAGATAATGGCATCGATGACCGAATCCGCGATGGCGTCGTGATTCAAAAGCGCGACACGCTTGACGCCCAGCGGAACGGCCTTAATCAAATTCTGGGCCACGGGGAACGTGACTTCGACCGGCGGCTTTTTCACCGTCGTCGGTTCGCTTTTCTCCTCCTCGGAAGGCGTTGCGGCGACCGGCTCGGGCTTGGGTTCGAATTCCCTCGCCAATCTCAAATCCACGCGCCGTAAAAGAGCCAGCGTCTCCTTGGCTTTTTCTTCCTCGCCAAACTGCTGAAGAAAATGAATCCGGGCCGCCAGAACCGGCGAGTAATCTGGCGCAAGCGATTGAATGGCGCTTAGCGTCTGCTGAGCGCCTTCGCGGTCTTTGCAGGCGGTCCGGGCTTCGGCAAACTCGACGAGCGAGGGCAAATGCTGCGGAGCGAGCTTCACCACCTTGTCGTAAGCGGACAGCGCCTTGTCGCAGAAGTTCGCTTTAAGATAGACGCGAGCCAGCCCTTTGAGCGCCGACGGGTCGTTGGACAGTCGTTTGAGCGCTTTCGTGAAATGAGCGATCGCCTTGTCGATGTCGAGTTTTTTGTCGAGGTAAAAGAAACCCGCGTAACGGTTGGTTTCCTCGTGATCCGGCTCCATCGCCAGGGCCAGCGCCAGATGATCCTCGGTTTTGGCCAGATCGCCGGAAAACGCCGCCAATCGCGCCCGGGCGAAAGCGCGCGCGCGAGACTCCGATCCTTGCGACGAGTCCAGCCGTTTGGCCAGCGCTTCGCGTCTGGCGTCGTCCAGCAGGGCGACATCCACCCCATCCAGAACGACGTCGGGCGCTCCGTATTCAAGCGCTTTGAAAAATTCGACGGACGCCAGATCGCGCCGTCCCAGCGCCTCGTAGGCTTCGCCCGCCCGCGCCGAATAGCGGCCGGCCTCCGCCGTGTCGCCGCGCGCGGCGGCGGCGGCGGCAAGTTCGAGGTAAACGGCCGGATCGTTGGATCCCGCTTTGGCCGCCTGGGCGTAAGCCGCCTGCGCCGGAGCCGGCTGACTCAAGCGGCTGAACGCCAGTCCCAGCGTTTCTTTGAACCGCACGTTTTTAGGGTGGGCCGCCTCGGCCTCCTGGATGACGGAGACCGCCCGCGCCGATTGCTGCGCGGAAACAAGCAGTCTGGCGTAGCGCCATGCCGTCTCCGGCTTCAGCAACAGGCGGCGATCCATCTGGGCGTAGGCATCAAGCGCCTTGGCCGCTTCGCCGGCGAGATCCAGGGTCATCGTGTGCGCCAGCGGCGGCATCGCCGGTCTGGCGCTCGCTTCCTCCCCGCCCAATTCCAACGGCAGCCACCGCGCCATGACACGCGGCGCAAGCGCTCCAAGATCGCGCGCGGCCAGCAATTCCACAAACCCGGGGATGGATTTCCCCGGATTCGGCTCCAGATTCCGCCACGCCAGACCGAGATGAACCGCCGCGACGGGCGCAAAATCGGGGAGAAGCGGCTGACCGACCGGCTTGAAGGTCAGGTTGAGCGCCTTCCCCGCCTCATCGATCGCTTTCCCGATCAACGATCCCAGATCGGTGAATGCGCCCTCCACCGCCGACGACGCCAGATTGGCGGCCGTCACGCCGTCGAATACCCGCCAGTAGAGGCGAACGGAGTCGCCTTCCCGCTCGACCCACCCAACCAGCGCGCGGGAAGCTTCCGTGGAAAGACACAGGTACGGAATGTCGCGGATGTAGATCTGGTCGCCGGCTTGAAGCACGTTGCCTTTTTCCGCCGCACGGATGAGCCGCGCGCGGGGGACGAGGTCGAGCCCTTCGCTGCCGATCAGGCGATCGGCGATGAGCAACTCCATGCCAAGCGCCAGGGGCCTGTCAACCGGATCGGCGGAAAGATGGAGGATGATCCGCTCGACTTTAGCGGGCGCGGCGGCGGCAGGCGGAGCGGCGGCTTTTTGCACCTGGGCGTGCGCCGCAAGATTCAACAAGCAGAGTACGGCCCCAAAAGAGGCCAACCATGACGCTCTGCGTAGCGACCGCCGCAAAAAGCTGCTTTGCTTTCTCGTCCCTCTCATACCTGCCCTGCGTTTTTCGCCTAGCCTCCCCGTCGAACCGAAAGTCGAATAAGTATATCAAATTCAATCTAGATTTTCAATTTGTCCGTCACCGCTGACGATCATTGAGAGACGAAAAATGAGATGATTGTTTGTTTTCCGGCGACAAGCCGATCCGAGCCATCGCCTGCAAAGCGGCCACTATACCGGCGCAGGCCGAGTTCAACCATGACTTTTGCGATGCTGGGGCAAATACGGGCGAGGGATCGCTACTGATCCAGCACGTCGCGGACTTTACTCGCCAGTCCATAAGGATCGTACGGCTTGGCGATAAAATTGACGCCGGTCTCCAGAACGCCGTGGCGAGTGATCTCGTTTTCCGTATAGCCGGAAGCATAGAGGATTTTGATTCCAGGCCGCAGACGTTTCACCTGCTCCGCCACCTGACGACCGCTCATTCCCGGCATTACGACGTCGGTCATCAGCAGATCGATGCCGGCGGGATATTCGCGGCACCGCGTCAAGGCGTCGGGGCCATGCTTGGCCGCCAGAACGTTATAGCCCAGTCTTCTCAGGATCTTGATGTTCATCTCACGGACGACGGGCTCGTCCTCGACGACCAGTACGGTTTCCGAGCCCGTTTTCAAATCGTCGGTTGCTTGCAGAACGGAAGCGCTTTCCTCCGTCGTCTGATCGTCGAGACGCGGAAAATAGAGGTGGAACGCGGTCCCCGTCGCGGGTTGGGATTCGACTTCAATGTAACCGCCGTGCTGTTTGACGGTTCCCCATACCATCGACAATCCCAACCCCGTGCCTTTTTCTTTCGGCTTGGTCGTGAAGAACGGTTCGAAAATCCGCGCCACCGTCTCGGCGTCCATGCCCGTTCCCGTATCGACGACGCTCAACCGGATGTAACGTCCGGGCTTGGCGTAGGGATGGCTTTGACAATATACCTCGTCGAAGAGCGCCTCGGCCGTTTCGATAGCGATGCGTCCTCCCTCGGGCATGGCGTCGCGAGCATTGACGACAAGATTGAAGATCGCCTGCTCGATCTGTCCCGGATCGGCGAATGTGAGTCCCAGTTCGTTGCACGGCAGAATCTGCAAGGCGACGTCCTCCCCGATGAGACGGCGGAGCATTTTCTGCAGATTTCCCACGACGGTATTGAGATTGAGCGACTTGGGCGAAAGGATCTGCTTGCGCGAAAAGGCGAGCAATTGCCGGGTGAGGCCCGCCGCCCGGTCGGCGGCTTCGCGGATCTCGACGAGAGCGTCGCGAACGGGATCCCCTTCCTGGACGTCGAGCATCGCCAGCGACACGTTGCCCGTGATGCCGGTGAGCAGGTTGTTGAAATCGTGGGCCATGCCGCCCGCCAGACGCCCGATGGCTTCCATCTTTTGCGCCTGTTTGAGCTGCGCCTGAAGCAAGAAGTTTTCTTTGTCCGCATCGCGATGCAAAAGCGCCCGGACGAGAATCTCGCTCGCCATCCGAACGAGCGTGACTTCGTTCGACGACCAGCGGCGCGTCTGCCAGACGGCTTCCAGCGCGAGTACGCCCCAGAATACGCCCTGGCTGGCCAGGGGCAGCCAGAGCGCGGCCTGGACGTCGCGCTGCTGGAGGAAATAGGCTTCCGCCGCCTGCCCTTCCATGGCCGAAAAAGGCTGTTGGGCCTGGATCGGTTCGAGCTGGGCGAGTCTCCCGATCCAGTTCGGCAGCGCCTTTACGGCGATTTCTCCCGCCAGCGCGTGAGGGGATGCGACGTTGGGCGGGCTCCACTCGTGGATCACGACCAGCCGCGATCCGTCTTTGGCGAGCCGCGCCACGAAAACGCGATCGGCTTGAACGTGACTGCCCAAATTCCCCAGCGCTCCCGCAACGCCTGCGTCAACCTGCTCGTCGGGGAGATGGATGAAACGGCTGGAGAGCTGCGCGACAAAGCGCTGCGCGGAAATTTTCTCGCGCAAGACGCGCTGGGCGCGATTGCGCCCCTCCACCTGCCGCTTCAGCTCGCGGTTGCGGCGGTCGTGCTCGCGATTCAGCCGTTCCAGGGCTTCGTTGGAATCGACGAGCAGGCCGACCAGCGATTCCGTCTCGGTCCTCACCGCCTCCATGCGGTTCATGTCGCACAATCGCACGATGTAAACCCGACCGCCGCTTTCGTCTTTTTCCAGGGAAGGACAATCTTCGAACCAACGGAAATCGTCCTTTCCCTTTCCCGTTCGCAGTCTGTAGGCCATGCGAACCAGACCCGGCGACGATTCGCCGCCGGCCAGCGCCATCGATCGAAGCGCGTCGAAACGGGCGTGGTCGTCGGGATGCACAAGCGCGCGGAAATCGCCGAAGCAAAAACGCTTCTTCCGGGGATCGATCCCGCCGAGCAGGCGGGACGCCGTTTCGTCGGCCTGCGTCAGCTTGTCCGCGGCGTCGAAGCGAAAAACGGCCTCGGCGCCGTCGCTTCCCGGCATGGCAACGGGCGCTTTGGTCTGAATGCCCAGGTCCGCCGCCCGCCGACGGAGCATCCCGTCCGTTCCAACCATACGCCACCGGTCGCAGGGCTTGGTCGGCGGCGCATCGGCTTTGGAAACGGCGCGCGGTGCGGCGGCGCAGGAAGGTAGGGAAGACGCTTTAGTGTCAAACCTGCGGGCAGGGGGCGCCGCGGCGTCCGTCTCCACGCTGTTTGCCCCCAATTGCGGCCAGAGCACGTCGTCTTGCATGATGCCACTCACGTCAATTCACGGACCGCTTCTCCGCGAGCCGCAATATCTCCTGAGGAATAAGACCGAGACTCACAATCTGATCGGCGGCGCCGAGATCGATCGCCACCTTCGGCATGCCGAAAACCACACAGCTTGACTCGTCCTGGGCGATCGTGGTCGCGCCGGCCTGCTTCATCTCCAGAAGCCCCTTCGCCCCGTCGCCGCCCATCCCGGTGAGAATCACGCCCAGCGCGTTTTTTCCCGCCGTCTGCGCCACGGAGCGGAACATCACGTCCACGGACGGCCGGTGGCGATTGACCTGCGGGCCGTCCTTGACGTTGACGTAGTAGCGCGCGCCGTCGCGGCGCAGAAGCAGATGCTTCTCGCCCGGCGCGACGAGCCCCACGCCCGGCGTCACCGAGTCGCCGTCCTGCGCTTCCTTGATCCGCATCGCCGAAAGACCGTTGAGGCGGTCGGCGAACGATTTGGTGAAACCCGGCGGCATGTGCTGGGTGATGACGGTTCCCGGAGAATTGGCCGGCATGATGCGCAGGATGCGTTCCAAGGCCACCGTCCCGCCCGTCGAGGCGCCGATGGCGAGAACCTGATTCGTCGTCTGCATCAGCGGGCGGAGCGGATCGGAGACGATGTGGGCTTTCGCGGCGAGCGCCTTGCGCTGCACGTCCACCGACGCCGCAATCTTCACTTTTTCGATCAGCTCCTGCGTCATGTCGCCGACCTTGTAGGCCGCGCCGGGTTTGGAAAGGACGTCCACGGCGCCGGAAGCCATCGCTTCCAACGCCATCGCGCTGCCCTTGGCCGACAGGGAAGAAACGATCACCACCGGGACCGGAAAGTACTTCATCAGCTTGCGCAGGAAGGTAAGCCCGTCCATGCGCGGCATTTCGATGTCGAGCGTAAGCACGTCGGGATGGGTCTCCAGAATCATGTCGCGCGCCACGTAGGGATCGGGCGCGGCTCCGACCACTTTCAACTCGGAGTCCTTGGACAGTTCCTTCTGGAAGATCGTCCGCACCACGGCCGAATCATCGACGATCAACACCTTGATCACGTCGGACCTCCGTTCGTCGGAACCTCGGGGAACCAATCGTTTTTGCGAACCAGATCCGTCTTCAACACGGCGATCTCGTTCGTACCCGTCATGTAAATCAGTTTTCGGCCGCGGTTGCCGGCGCAGTCCTGATCCCAGGGAACGATGTCTTTTCGCTTCAGCACGTCGATCACGACGCTGACATTTTCGCGGGCGATCTCGCGCTCGCGGGCCGCGGCCCATTCGGGGTAGGCTCCGCCGTAAACGCCGACGCGCAAGGTTTCGGGCGTCGCTCCCTGGTCGAGGAAATGGCCGATCAGCGCCGCCACCGCCGGCAGGCCGTACAGCGGCGTCAGCGGCCGGCCGGGGTCCGGAATGGCGCGGACGAAATGACAGATGCCGCCGCGCTTCAGCTTGGCGTCGTAAGCCGTGACGGCGACGGAGGAAGCCACCACGGTGAGCACCGCCACATGGGTCGCCGGAATCAGAACGTTGCCGGGAGCAAGCACGACCTGCTCTCCCGGAGCGGACCGTTCGCGGCGCAACGCCGCGAAATCGATGTGGCAGGCGTCGCCTTGACGCATCAGTTGCTCCGTTCCACGAAATCCACGCCAAGGTCGATGCGGCGGCCGTCGTCGGTGGAGAAATGAACCTTGCAGGCCGTCCCGTCCTTCTGGACGGCGTAGGCGTCGGGCTCGAAAGCCTGAACGCTGGGGATGCCGAGCATGCAAAGCACGTTGTGGCCGAAGCGATCGGCCATGAAAGCGCCGGCGATGATGTTGAGCATTTCTCCCAGCGCGCCCCGGTCCTGGCCGTCGGTTTCCGGATCGCCGGCGTCCACGCCGAGCAGATTGGCGGCGATCTCCTGCGCCAGCGAACGCCCCGCGGCGATCAGCAGGGTTCCCTCGCCCGACGGCGCGACGAAGCGCAGGCGTCCTTCGAGGACGGCCTCTTCGAACGCCGGCGGCTCGTCGGTCGGTTCGGTGAAGACGAACGCGGCGTCTTCGAGTATGCGGCCTCCGATTTCACCGAGCGCGCCCGCCGTGATCTCAGACATGGCAAACTCCTCCCACCGCGCCGAGCACCTCCGACACCACGTCGCGGAAGTTCTCCGGCCTGAACGGCTTTTTGATGTAGGCGCGGATGCCCCGGTTCTTCAGATCATCGATGCGCTTCTGACTCTGCTCCGAAGAAACGATGACCACCGGGATGCTGATGAGCAGATTGTCGCTGGACATCTTCTCGATCAGTTCGAGCCCGCTCATGTTCGGCATGTTGAGGTCGGCGAAGACGATGTCGATCCACTCGTGGCCGAGCACTTCCAGCGCCTGCAGGCCGTCGCCCGCCTCGAACACCTGCTTCACCTCCAGCCCGGACATGGAGATGGCTTTCTTGACGGCGGCGCGAATGATCGCCGAGTCGTCTACGACTAAAATCTGATACCCCATCAATCGCCTCCTTTGGCCTGAAAGAGCGCGCCCATTTCCACGATTTCCTCCTGGGTCGCGCCGGCGATCGCCTCCAGGCGATTCACCTTGATCCCCAGTCGGTCGGCGGCCTGGCCGTCGATCTTTCGCGCCAGCTCGCCCACGTCGGCGCCGTAACCCAGGAGATGGGCGAGGCCGTTGGCCAGATGAACGAGATCGACCAGCGTCCGGTCCGCCAGATCCGGGGCGCTGCTCGGGTCGTGGTGCCACCGGCAGACCTCGCTGATCTCGCGCGGCAGGTTCCAGCTTTCCACGATCGCCCCGCCGACGTCGGCGTGATCGGCGCCCAAAATGTTATGCTCCGCATCGACCAGCGTCTGCTGACGCGCGATCAGGTGCTCGGACAGATCGCTGGATCGTTCGACCAGGAATGCGCTGATCACCAGCTTGCCGATGTCGTGCAGGAGCCCGGCCGTGAACGTCTGATCGGGTTGATGCGCCGCCACTTCCCTCGCCAGGCGCTCGGCGAATATCGCCACCGCCACCGAATGCTGCCAGAACGTTTCGGCATGCAGCCTGTAGCCCGGCAGCGTCGGCGGGATCACTTTCGTCATCGCCGCCGCCACCGCAAGATCGTAGACACGGCGCGGCCCCATCAGCGTGATCGCGCTCCGGATCGAGGATATTTTGCGCGGATAGCCGAAGTAGGCCGAGTTGGCCAGGCGAAGCAGGTTGGCGGTGAGCGCCGGATCGTGACGGATCGCGCGTTCGAAATCGGCCGCGCCGGAACGGTTGTTGCCCAACAGCGGCAGGATCTGCATCGCCACCCTTGGGAGGGTGGGCAGCTCGGTGACCTTCTGTAGAATCATCTCCTGGAGGATCATAATGGCGTCTCCTGTCCCTGGGCGCGGATGGTGACCAGACCGTTGCCGACATAGAGCTTGGCCGTCCGCGACTTCGCCCCGCCGACATCCTCTGCGGCGATGATGATGTCGTTTTTCCAAAAGATCTTTCGCAAAACGGTGTAATTGCGCTTGCCGATGTCGAAGACGCCATGGTCTTCGTAGAGCTTGCCGCCGCCGGCGATCTTGACGACAAGGTCCTGCTTGCGGCAGCCGTACTCGTACAGCTTTAGGAACAGCAGCGGCACGCCCGTATCGGCGAACATCGCCGGCTTCGTCTGCGCCTTGTCCGGCGCGGTATTGGACAAAGGCAGCATGTAGTGGATCATGCCGCCCACGTGTTTCACCGCGTCGTAGACGATGACGGCGATGCACGATCCCAGCGCGTAGGTGATGAGCACGGCGTTGGGATCGTCGCTCACCTTGAGGTCGGAAATATCGATCGTCACCTGGTAAAGCTTGTCCGCCGCGACGTCGGGCAGCCCGAGAACCGTGGAGGGGAGTGCCTGTCCGTTCATCGCCCGCCGCCTCTCCGCTCAGGTGTTTTTGTAGACTCGCCCGGCTGGCGCTTGACGAACACCGACGGGCGGATGGGCTTCAAGTTGTGCTGCACCCCGGTCAGCGTTTCCGTATGGCCGATCATCAACAGGCCGCCGGGTTTCAGCAGGCGCTCCGCTTCGCTCACGAGGCGTTGACGGACCTCCTGATCGAAATAGATCATCACGTTGCGGCAGAAGACCACGTCCATCGGTCCGCTCATCGGAAACGGCGGTTTGGAAAGATTGAGACGCTTGAAAACCAGATGCTCCTTGAGGTTCGGCTTGACTTCGAAAAACGGCTCGTCGCCTTCCAGATCGGGGCGTTTGAGAAAATGCTCCTGAATCTGCGCCTTGCTGAAGGCTTTGAGCGTACTGGCCTTGTACACGGCGTTTCTGGCGCGGGCGAGCACCTGCGTGGAAATGTCGGTGGCGAGAATAAGGTAATTCGCGCCTCGCTCGGCGAGCGCCTCCTCCAACGTGATCGCAATCGAATAGGGCTCCTCGCCGCTGGAGGAAGCGGCCGACCACAACCGCAGCTTCCCGACGCCGGCCTCCGCCCATTCCCTCGCCTTCTCGCGCAGCAGGTCGAAATGATCCGGTTCGCGCATGAAGTGCGTGAAGTTGGTGGAAATGACGTCCAGGAAATGCACCACCTCCTGGCCGGTTTCGTCGTTCTCCAGAAAGTCGATGTAATCGGAGATGCTTTCCATGCCGAGGGCGCGCAGGCGCTTCGCCACCCGGGCGCTGACCAGCGCCTCCTTCCCGTCTTTCAGGAAAATCCCCGCCCGGTCGTAGGCGATATGGCAAAATCTTTTGAAGAGCTGTGCATCCATCGCTGTCGATCTCTCGCTTTCACCCGAAACTGCCGCTAAAAAGAACGACCGATTTTCGAACGCGCGGCGCGTTGGCCGCGCGGAATCCGCGTTCCGGCAGATGCACGATCTGCCGGAGACGTCCTTCCCCTCCAGGGCGACGCGCCGCCGCCTCCCCCAGGCCTATGCCGCGCGTCAGAGTCCCCTCATCTATTGTCAACCGGCCCGCGTCCCCCGCCAATCCGGCCCTCTCGTCGTGGACGGGGCGCAATTCCCCGTCCGTCGTGCCCACGAACCGTCCCGTCAACCCGTTCCCGGACCCTTGCGCCGTCTTGGCGCGAGACGCGGGTTCCTCCGGCGAATGTCGATTCCGCACGGTATGTACGCCATCGAAGGAAACTCGCGCCACGCCCAAGCCGGCATCCCCAGTAGCCAGAAAATCGCCATGCCCGACATGGTCCGCCCTTACATCATCGACCGCCGCGCGAGGGCAGAGGCCGCCGCGCGTTCGGCGTCGGAGAAAAAGTTTTCGAAATCGATCAGAACGACATCCGCCGAGACGATCTTTTGCAGCGCCCGCGCCTCATCCAGATCGCCGCGCAGAGCGGCGCGTTCGAACGCTTTGCTGCGGACTTCCAGTACGTCATCGACCAGAATCCCGACGACAAGCGGCAGCGCCGTAAAGGCGTCCAGCACCACAACGAGGAGCGTCATCTCGTCGGGACGCCGCGGCGATCGGCCGAGCCGGGCGCGCAGATCGACAACCGGCACCGCCTTGCCGCGCACGGCCGCCGTACCGGCGAACGCCGATGCGCAGGGCGCGGGCTGAACGACGGCCCGTTTGACGATTTCGCGCACGCAGGCCAGGTCCAGGCCGTAGCGCAGGCCGTCGAGCGCAAACGTCAGGCAGTTTCCGCTCGGAGCGTCCGGCATTGCAGATGGATACGAAGCGTGCGGCCGATGATAATCGAAGCTGGAGGCCATATTCATCGTCATGATGAGTTCCTTTCGCTTTCCCTAGCGAAACGGCAATCGAAAACAAATCAGCCGGCGGCGGCGGCCTGGGAGCGGGTCGCCACGGCCTCAGGCGGCGCCGGTGCGACGGCGGCGGAGCGACTGAGGCAGTCGCGGCTGCCGATCGCGCTGGCGATCTCTTCCGTATTCAAAATCAGCCCGACCAATCCGTCGGAAAGAATGGTCGCTCCGGAGACGTACTTCATGCGATCCATGCCGGTGCCGATGCTCTTGATCACCACCTGCTGCTGGGTGAGCACGTCATCGACGACCAGCCCGAAGCGGCGTCCGAAACTCTCGATGACGACCACGAGCGCCTGCGTGATGTCCTGGGCCGCGCTCTGAACTTCACAGAGCCGGTCGAGCCGGATCAACGGCAGCACTTCGCCGCGGAAATCGATGAGTTCCACTTCGTTGGCCAGCGTGGAGATCATTTGCCGATCCGGCCGCAAAGATTCGATGATCGACAAGGTGGGGATGATATAGCGCTCGGTCCCGCAGGAGACGAGCATGCCGTCGATGATGGCGAGGGTGAGCGGCAGAATCAGCTTGAACGTCGTCCCTTTGCCTTTTTCGGAGGAGGTGATGATGCGGCCGCGCATCGCCTCGATGTTGCGCCGCACGACGTCCATCCCCACGCCTCGTCCGGAAATCTCGGTGACTTTTTCGGCCGTGGAGAACCCGGGCATGAAAATCAGGTTGTAGATGTCCTGCTCGCTCACGGAATCGGTTTCCTTGACGAGCCCCTGCGCCACCGCTTTCTTGAGCACCTTCTCTTTGTCGATGCCGCGCCCGTTGTCGGATATCTCGATGACGATGCTCCCGCCCTCGTGGTAGGCGGAGAGCTTCACCGTCCCCTTTTCCTTTTTGCCGGCGGCGGCGCGCTCCGCATTCGTCCCGACGCCGTGATCGACGGCGTTGCGGATCATGTGCACGAGCGGGTCGGAGATCTGCTCGACCATGCTGCGATCCATCTCCGTGGCTTCGCCGGCCTGCAGCATGAGGATGTCCTTGCCGCCCTTGCGGGAAAGATCCCGCACCATGCGCGCCATCTTCTGGAACAGACCGCGCACGGGCACCATGCGCATCAGCATGCCGACGCTTTGCAGGTCGCGCGTGATCTTCGAGAGCTGATTGACGTGATTGCGGAACTTCAGCGATTCGCTGTCCCGCACTTCGGTGGCGTTCTCCACCATCGATTCGGTGATGACGAGTTCGCCGATCATCGCCACCAGGCTGTCAACGCGCTCCAGATCGACCTTCACCGTCTCCTTGAGCTTCATCCCCTGGTTCTGGTCGGCGCGCGACTGGGCTCGCAGGGCCTGCGCCACCTGTTTCGCCGGCGCCGCCCCCGTCGCGACGAGCTCCTCGCCGAGCCGCCGGCCGCTTTCGTGCTGATTCTCCAGCGCATCGGTCACGTCGTCTTCATCCACGACGCCGGATTCGACGAGCACTTCGCCGAGTTTCTGGCCCGGCTCGACGATCGGCAGCGGCTCCTCGCGCACGGGCTTGCCCTCGATGACGACCTGCAGACGATTGATCAGCATCGGCAGGCCGGCGTTGGGCGCAAAAGCGCAGGATTCGACGACGACGCGGTGAATCTCGGCGAGCATCTGCCGCATCATCTCCGTCGCGTCGAAAACGAGATCGAGAACCGCGCCCCTCAGGTCCAGCGTTCCCTGACGGACCATGTTGAGCATGGTCTCGGTGGAGTGGGCGAGTTCGGTGATGTCTTTAAGCTCCAGAAACCCGGCCACGCCTTTGATTGTGTGGAAAACGCGGAACAGGCTGTTGATTTTCTCCGAGTCCGCGCCGTCGGATTCGACGTTCATCAAAATGTCGTCGGCGTTCGCGAGTCCCTCTTCGCTTTCATGGAGAAAATCGCCGAGCATGGTGAGCGTTTCGGCGTCCCGCTGCACGGTCTTGTCGGCTGTCGCGCTTGGGGCCGCCGCATTCGCCGATGTCCGATCGGCCGCCGGCTTCTCCTCCGCTGGCGGCGTTTCGGCCGCCGATGCGGCAAGCAGATGCAGGATATGTTCGGCCGGGTCCGACGGACGCCGCATGTTGCCGTACGCCTCGACGGCGGCCTGCATCCAGTCCTTCGCCGCCAAGAGCCGATCGGTTTTGCTCGCCAAAGGCAAATCCGCCTCGATCAGATCCTCCACGGCGTGGCACACCTCGGAAAGCTCGTCGAGGCCCATCACGCCGGATTCGCCCTTCATCGTATGAATGCGCCGCTTCAGGGCGGCGATGTTTTCCGGGTCGCCGTGTTCGAGTTCGAGGACCATTCCCTCGATTTCCTCGAAGGCCATCCCCTGCGCCGCGACGAAATCGCGGAACATCGCCTCGTCCACCCACTCGGGCAGCGTCCAGTCCGCGCCTTCCGCCTCGGGGGAAGAAGGTGCGGGAGCCGGAGCGTCCTCCGGCTCCCCGGTGCGAGAGAGAGGTGAGGCGTCATGCAGAATGGAACTCTGCACGGAGAGAAGAACCGCCGAAGCTTCGGCGAGCGAAGCCTCGGAATCTTGGCAATCGTCCAGCAGGACGTCCCGCAGAATGCGGGCCGCCTTCGCCGCCTGGGCGGCTTCGTCCGCATGCTCGGCCCGAAGCGCCTCGGCGAGCGCTTCGGCGCAATCCATCGTCCGCGCCAGGCCCGGCTTGTCCGACAAGGAGGCCGATTTCAGAAGCGGGTCCAGCTCGGCCAGCGGCGCCGTCCAGGGACCTGCCGGAGAGGCAGGTTGGGGAGCCGGGGCGGACCCCGACTCCCCGTCACGAGAAGCAGAAGTTACAGGTAGGACGGGCGAGGATCCGACTTTCTGCAAGGCCGTTACATGGTCCGATACGGACTGCAAGGCGGCCTGCGGATCGTCGGCGGCGCCCGAGAGAATCGCTTTCACGTTCGCAATCCCTTCGGACACCAAACTCGCGGCTTGTTCGGCCGCGATAGGCGAAATCAGCTTTTGGTACTTTTTCAGAGCCTTCAGAAGCTCGGTCAGAGCCGGCTTGTCGGTCGCGTCGGCCAGAATGGTCAGCGTGGCGATCTGTTCCAGTAGCTCTTGCGGATCCCGCGTGCTCATGGTGCGGTCCTTGCCCTACACGACGAACCATTCGACGCCGGAATTGGCTTTACTGGAGGCGATGAACATCGCGTCGATGAGTTCGTCGAGATCCGAAACGCTGGTGATGAACAGGTCTTCGGGATTTTCCTTCAGACGTTCTTCCAGCATTTCGCGGCTCGCCTCGCCGCTCAACAGCCGGATTTTGGCGTTCGGAAAGCGATCGGAGAGAGGCGCCAGCTGGGAAAGGAGGCCCAGGCCGTCCAGCTTGATCGAACTCACCATCAGATCGATGGGATGCGACCGAACGATCTCTTTCCACTCCACCGTATCGCTCGCCTGGCAACCGGCCCGATCGGCAAAACGGAACTCGCGATCGAGGACGTCCTTCATTCCCTTGTCGTCGCCGATGAGCAGCACGTTGAGTTTCTTCATCCGGTCCTCCCTGACCACTCGATGGATGTCAGTTGAGATTTTTCTCTTCGAAACGATCGCCGGTCGCGCCCGACAGCAGTCGGCCGACCCTTTTCGTCAATTCCGTCACCGTAAACGGCTTGAGCAGCACGTCGTCCGCGCCCAGCCGCCGCATATCCTCGCCGTCGTCGGGATAGCCGCTGACGACGAGCACTTTCATCGCTCCGCCCACCGTGTCGTTCCTGATGGCGCGCAGCACCTCGCGTCCGTCGAGCCCGGGCATGTTCACGTCGAGGCACACCAGTCCGGGACCTTCCTTGCCGATCCGCATCAGCGCCTCAAAAGCGCTGGTCGTGCCATCGACCTTGAAGTTCATCGGGACGCGGGAAAGAGCCTTCACAATCAGCCGGACGATGGCTTCGTCGTCATCGACGACGAGCACCTTCGTCGGCGCCACGGAAAGCCGCTTGTTTCCGATCGCCTGCTGGCCGGGATCTTCGCGCTTTGCCCAGTCCGCGAAGGCTTCGTCTATGCTCTTCAACACGTCGCCGGGTTCGAGCGGCTTTTCCACGCAGGTGAAACACCCGTTGGCCTTCAACGCCTCCATGGTGTCCCGATCGCCGTAACCGGTAAGCACGAGCATGGGCAATTTGATTTCGCGCTGCGTCAGGGCTTCGATCAGTTCGGGACCGGTGAGGCCATCCATCTGGAGGTCGGTGACGAGCAGATCCACCGCCTGCTCCGTGCCGAGCGCGTTGACGATCGCATCCAGGGCCTGCACGCCGCTTTCGACCGTGGTGACTCGGTAATCGGCTTTGCGTAAAATGACCGAAAGGCTCAGGCGCGCATGCGCCTCGTCTTCCGCGACCAGGACGTGACGTTTGGTCATCCGCTCAATTACTCCGGGTTGCGCCGGCAATGTTGTAATTCTTTGTTCCATGGTCGTTCTCTCGCTGTGGTGATAGAGCAAAGGACATGCCAATGAGGCCGCACCGCGCGCGAAGCCCTGATTTTCAGGGAAATTGGGCTGTTGGACCGGGGGAGAGTAGCCGCAAAGGATACAACGAGGGTTGTAAATTACACTGTAGTCAACAAAAATACAGCGAAATTCACCAAGATAGGCGCCACAACCGAATATAGATTTACAACATTTGTTGTACGGTTATGGGCGCCGAACGGAACACAGTCCGGGGAACTGAGGTTAAATCCGATTTTGTTTCAGGCGTCGGCTGAGCGCCTGTTGCGAGATGCCCAAAAACTGCGCCGCGACCGTCTGGTTGCCGCCGCTGCGACCCATCGCTTCTTGAACCAGCAAATCGGTCAGTTCGCCGATGGTGGGCAATTGATCGGAAAAGATCACTTTCGCCGGAGAAGGCGCGCCGGGAGAAACCGGCGACGGATCCTCGCCGGTCTGCTGGGCGATATGCGCCTTGAGGCTCTTGAGCGACAGCTTGTGCGACTCGTGTTTGCTCACCGCGTCATGGACCATCGCCCGCAATTCGCGGACATTGCCCGGGAAATGGTGGGCGCGCAACAAGGCATAGATTTCGTCCGGCGCGGTGGGTTTTTTCTTGCCCAGAGCCTCGGCCGCCTGGGCGAGAAACACTTCCACCAGATACGGCAGATCGTCGAGCCGTTCCCGTAGCGGCGGAACGTGGATATGATGCGTCTTCAGACGGTAATACAGATCTTTGCGGAACGCGCCCGATTCCTGCAAGGCTCGCAGGTCGTTGTTGGTGGCCACGACGACGCGCGCCAACGAACGCTTCGGCATATCCGCGCCGAGCGGCAGATATTCGCGCTCCTGGAGCAGACGCAGCAGTTTCACCTGGGAAAAAACGGACAGACTGCCGATCTCGTCCAGAAACAGCGTGCCGTCGGCGGCCTGCTCGACAAGCCCTTCGCGGACGGCCTCCGCGCCGGTGAACGCCCCCTTCCGGTGGCCGAAAAGCGTATCCGAAAAAACATTGTCGTCGAGGCCGGCGACGTTGACCGGCACGAACGAACCCTTGGGCCGGCTGATGGCGTGCACGGCCCGGGCGATAAGTTCTTTGCCGACGCCGGTTTCGCCCGTAATCATCACCGGCTCGCCCGAGCGCGCAATCGCCTCGATGTACTTGAAGATCGAAAGCATCGTCCCATTCCGGGTGACGATTTCGGCGAACGCCTCGGGGTGGTCCAGCTTGGGGGCGAGCAGCTGCTCCTTCAGCCGGCTGTTCTCGCGGCGCAGTTCGCGCAGCTCGCTGGCGCGCCGCACGCTGGACAGGAGCCGGCTCTTTTCCACCGGCTTCACGAGGTAGTCGAAAGCCCCGGAGCGCATGCAGCGGACGGCGATCTCCACCTCGTCGTGGCCGGTGACGACGATCACCGGCACCTCGGGCCAGTCGGCGTTGACGCGGGCCAGCAGTTCTTCGCCGCCGAGATGGGGCATGGTGAGATCGGTGAGCAGCACGCCGATCTCGCGCTCCGTCAACGCCGCCAGCGCCTCACGCCCGTCCTGGCATTTCAGAACGGCCGAAACGCCTCCGGCGCGCAGCGTGACTTCGAAACTGAGCAGCGTCATCGGCTCGTCATCGACGAGCAGCACCGGCAAGGGTTCAAGTCGGCTCGTGTCGTTTTGCATTCGATCGTTATCCGCGTCCTGCCGGCGGCTTCGCCGGCAGACTCAACGTGACCGTCGTGCCCCGTTTCGGCGTCGATTGAAATTCCAGCCGGCCGCCGTGTTCCTGGACGATGCTGGACGCCACGGAGAGCCCCAGGCCCGTCCCGCCGCGTTCGCGTCGCGTCGTATAAAACGGATCGAAGAGGTGCGGCATCGCCTCGGGCGGGATGCCCACGCCCTCGTCGCGGACGATTATTTTCACCTCGCCGGCTTTCGCGTCGAACGCCGTGCGGATTTCGATGGCTTGGTCCTGGCGTTCCAAAGCCTGACAGGCGTTCTGCAACAGGTTGATGATCACCTGTTGCAGGCGTTGCGTATTGCCGCGCACCGGCGGCAGGTCGTCGGCGAATTCGACCTTGAAATTGCGCGAGGCTTTCTTGACGAGATTGGAAACCAACGTCAACGCGCTCTGGACGCCGGCGTTGACATCCACCTCGTGGTCCATGCCCGAGGCGTCCGTGCGGGCGAAATTCTTCAGGTCGCCGACGATGCGCTTGATCCGTTTCGCTCCCTCGACGACGCCCGAAAACAACAGCGGGATGGTGTCGCGCATCTCGGAATAGTCGAGTCCGCCGACCAGAAAATCGCCTTCCTCTTCGGCATGCCGATCGAGAATCGGCCGCATGCTCTCCCACGCTTCCTGGAGAATCGGAGTGTTGAGCATGATGAAATTGTTGGGGTTGTTGATTTCGTGGGCGACGCCCGAGACCAGCGTTCCCAGAGCGAGCATCTTGTCGGCCTGGATGATCTGCTGCTGGTGCTGGCGCGCTCGTTCCTCGGCGATTTTCCACTCGCTGATATTACGGGCAAAAGAGAGGAAATGAACGGCCTTCTCTTCCGGCCGCTGGACGCGTTTCACCACCCATTCCACCCAGGCCCGACGACCATCGGCGACCCGGTGAACGGCCTCGCCGCGCCAGCGGTTGCTGCGTTCCGCTTCCTGCAACACCTGCGCCGTCGTCAACAAGCAGTCCTCGACCGCCAGCGTATCGGCCAGCGGTTTCCCCATGGCTTCGGTCAGCGACAAACCGTAGAACTGTTCGGCGGCTTGGTTCCACGCTACGATTGCGCCATGAGGGCCAAGCCCGATGACCGCCTCATCGAGGAGATTCAAGACCTCCTCCAATGGCGGTGAAAACTTGGATTTCGCCATCGTCCGCCCCTCGCGCCCGTCGCGGCGGTCTGTACACGATCTGGAGCCGATCTTCAAACAGGGGTCTATCATATCGAAAAACCATAGGAAATTCAACAGAAAAGGCTCGCCGCAAATCGGAGTCGGCGTTGACGCTCAGCGACGCCCATCGCTCGGGTTTCCACCGTTCGTCCAATAAGGCTTTGGAAAAAATAAAGAATTTCTCGCTTTAGCCGAATCGTCGGCATCAGGAATCAACGGACGTTGAGGGGAATCGCACCGACCCTTTTAAATCAGGAAAAATTGTCCCCGGGGCGCATTTTTCACTTGCAATTTTAGGAAGCTGCCCATAATAGAAGTTCTCTCTCAAGCCCCCGTCCGAGCGGCAATTAGCTGTTGACACGCCGGCGGGTTGATTGCGATTATGACGCTTGGAGGTGGGTTGCATGCCGTTCAAGAAAAAGGAACTACAGCACTTCAAGGACCTCCTGATGAAAAAACGTCAGGAGCTTCTGGACACCATCAACGCCCGCAAACAGCTTTCCTTCAAGAACCAAGAGATCGTCGTCGAGGAAATCGAGCAGGCCAGCCAGGCTTCCGAGCAGGCGCTGCACATGCGGTTGTTGGACAAGGATCTCAAGCTGTTGCGCGAGATCGATTTGGCGCTGGCGCGCTTCGAAGAAGGCACCTACGGCCTCTGCGAAGGCACGGGCGAGGAAATCGACCGCAAACGGCTGGAATTGCGACCCTGGACTCGCTATTCGCTGGACTACAAAGAAGAGCTTGAGCAGAAGAAGAAGCGCGAAAAATTGATGCGCTGACCGGCTTTAGCGTTTCCCTTCGCGCGACGCATCCAAGGCGGCGTCCTGCCCGCGACGAATCATGCGTAACTTTCTCCCTTTTCAATTTCCTTAACTATTGGGCGATGGGCTTGGCCGCCACAAGATCGTGTGGTAGGCTGGCGCGCACGATTGTCGGCGGCGGCTCCGCCGGGGGAGGTGAGGCATGTCTCGCCACATACGAACCGTGATTCTCGTCCTGCTTGGCGTCGGCGTCGTCATCGCCGCATCGAGTTGCGGGCATTCCGGCCAGGAACCTTCCTACATCCCCGCTTATGCCGAACGATCGATGGACGTGGCCGGCCAGGCTGCGCCTGAGCCGGAGGCGGGCGACGCGCAGGATGGAACGCTCGGCCGGGCCGTGGCGCGTCAGGCGAGAATGGCCGTCAAGGTGGACGATTTCATGGCGGCGCGCGAACAGGTGCGCAAGTTCATCGAGGAAAGAAAAGGCTTTTTCGCCCGCAGCGATCAGAAACGCGAATCGGAAAGCAGCTTTTCCGGGACGTTGATCCTTCAGGTGCCGGAAGGCGTCTATGTCGAGACCCTCGATTTTCTCCAGAAACTGGGCAAGGTCTACGAACTTTCCGAGCAGGCGGAAGACCTGACGGACCAGGTGGCCGATCTGGATGTTCGGCTGCGCAACGCGCGCAAGCTGGAAGAACGGATCCTGGCCTTGATCGCCGACAAAACGGGAAACATCGGCGAAGTGATCGAGGCCGAACGCGAACTGGCCTCCGTCCGGCAGCGCATCGAGGAAATGGAGGCGCGGCAGAAGGCGGCCCTGACGCGAGTCAAGTACGCCGCGATCACCGTCAATCTGTTCGTTTCCTCCTCCCGCGACGTGGAGGCGCGAACCTGGTACGGCCCGCTCTTGCACGACCTGCGCGACCTGGGCTTCGTCGTCGCCGGCTCGTTGGGCGCGTTGTTGACCGCCATCGTCGCCGCCGTGCCCTGGGTGCTTGCGATCTGGGCTCTCTCGCGCTGGTGGAAGCGTCGCCGCGAACGGCGGCGCGCGCCGGTTCTGCCGAACAAATCCACGACGATCGAATGAATTTCCCGAGATAGCGAGGCGCGGATGAAAAAGGTTGTATGGGCGGTAGTGCTTCTGACGTGGCTCGCCGGCATAGCCGAAGCGGCGGAGACGATCACCGTCGCCGAGGCGCGGCGCATGGCGCTGGCGCACAATCACGACATCAAAGACCTGCAGGAAAACATCCTCCGCGCCGAAATCGCCATTCAGAAAGCCTGGGCTACGCTTTTGCCGGAAATCGCGGTGACGGGAACGGTCACGCGCAACAACAAGGCCGTATCCATCCCCACCGGGACCGGGGAAAACCGGACGATTCAGGAGTTGTGGAACCAATCGGTGGGAATCGGCGGCGACATGATCCTCTTCTCCCCCTCGTCGATTCCGCTCATCATGAACGCCCATGAAAACGCCGACGCCGTCGGAACCCAAAGCCGCCACATCGAAGCCGAACTGCTCCACGGCGTGACGAGCGCTTATTACGCCGCCGCCCAGGCCGGGAAGCTGGTCCGCGTCGCCGAACAGGCCTTGTCCCGTTCGCATGAACAGGTCAAACACGCCCAGGCTCGCTTCAACGTCGGCCAGGGCATCCGCCTGGACGTCGTGCGCGCCGAGCTGGAGGTGGCGAAAAGCGAAAAGACGCTGCGCGAATCGGAAAACGCGCGCGATCAGGCGTTGCAGGCGCTCGGTTTTCTCATCGG
Organism: Myxococcales bacterium; assembly: GCA_003598065.1. Taxonomy (GTDB): domain Bacteria; phylum Myxococcota_A; class SURF-8; order SURF-8; family SURF-8; genus SURF-8. The sequence goes on from QZKR01000152.1 coordinate 97,383, forward strand.
CAAGTCGGACGGCGCATTCGCCGTGACCCCGCCCGAGGAGGACCCGAAAATCCCGACGGGGAGCGTCGATCAGCTGATCAAGGATGCGCTCGGCAAACGTTTCGATCTCAAGGCGACGCGGATGAACGACGAAATCGCCCGCCGCGCGGAGTTGCAGGCGTATCTTTCGTTTCTGCCGGTGTTCTCGCTCCAGAGTTCCTACGATTGGAACAGCGCCGGCGGTTTCTCGGGCGAAAACACCTCATGGAACGTAATGTTCATCGGCCGCTGGCCGCTCTTCGACCGCAGCCTGACGATCGCCCAGGTGCGCGAGAACCGGTCGCTCGCGCGCACCGCCGCCAACGCCCAGTCGCGGCTCGCCGAACAGATCGACAACGGCATCCGTCAGGAATATTTGAAACTGACGCAGGCCGAGACCTCGCTTGTCGCCGCGAAGAAGGAAGCCGAACTGGCTCAACAGACCTACGACATGGTCGCTCAGCAATTCGCCGTCGGCCTGGTGGACAATCTGGCGATGATCGACGCGAGCACGGCGCTCGTTCAGGTCGAACAGGAACTCGCGCAACAGGAACTGGCGTTGAAGCTCGCCATCCTGAGCTTGCGGCACGCGAGCGGCCTCTATCTGACGGTGGAGTGACGATGGCGCGGCCGGCGACGATGCTTGCGTTTCTTCTCGCGGTCATGCCGCCCCTTGCGGCATGGCCGCAGGATTCGCTTTTATCGGACGGCGCGGCGGTCGCCGCCGATTCGACTCTCCCCGCTTTCACTTTCACCCCGGGCGCCTGGGCGCGCTACGAGATCAAGGACAAGGCGAAAAACACCGTTCGCGAACTTAAAATCGGAGTGGCGCACGCGGAGACGACGCCCGCCGAGGGCGTATGGATCGAATTGGAAACGACGAGTGAAACCGAAACGCCGGTCATCGTTTCCGCCCTCGTCCGGCTCAAGGAGGGCGAGCCCCGCCTGGCTTTGCGAGTCCTCGTGAAGATCGGCAATTACCCGCCGATCGAAATGGACCCGGCCAAGCTGGCCAATCATGCGCCAGACGCCGAACCCGGAACGTTCGAAGCGGCGGGCGAAGAGAACCTCGAAACGGCAGGGGAGGCGTTCAGGGCTCAAAAAGGGCGCTGGACCTCCGAGGACGGCTCGGCTCAGGACCTGTGGCTTGCCGCCCAGACGCCGATTTTCGGCCTCGTACGGGCCAAAAGCAACGCGCAGGAATTGACGCTCATCGATTTCGGCCGTGACTACCAGCCGCAGATCGTCGAAGAGCCGATTCGCATCGAGCCCCGCAGCCACGAAAAGCCGGCGTCGAAAAAGAAGTGAGGCATGGACTGGGATCGGGCCATCGACGCCTTTCTCTCTTACCTCAAGGTCGAAAAACGGCTCGCCGCCAACACGCTCGCCGCCTACGGGCGCGACCTCGCCGCTTACGCCGATTACATGACCGGCCGCGGCCTGCCCGCTCCGGCGCAAGCGACGGCGGAAGACGTGTCGCATTACATGGCCGAGCTGGCCAGACACGGATTGACAGGGCGCTCGCGGGCGCGCGCGGCAAGCGCCCTGCGCGGCCTGCATCGCTACCTCGTCAGGCGCGGCCTTGCCGCCGCCGATCCCACCGCCGATCTGGAAAGCCCCCGGCTCGGACGCAAGCTGCCCAACGTGCTGTCGCTGGAGGAGGTGGCGGCGCTGCTCGCCGCGCCCGGCGACGACGGGCCGCTGCGCGTGCGCGATACGGCGATTCTGGAAACGCTCTACGCCGCCGGCCTGCGCGTTTCGGAGCTTTGCTCGCTCGACATGGGTTCGGTCGATTTGCGCGCCGGCTTTCTGCGCGTTTTCGGCAAAGGTTCGAAAGAACGGCTCGTGCCGATCGGCGAGGCGGCCACGGCCGCCATCGAGCGATACAAGGCGGAGGCCCGCTCGCGCCTCGTCAAGCCGGCCAAGCCCTCGCCCGCCCTCTTCCTCAGCCACCATGGCCGCCGGCTCACGCGCGACGCAATTTTCAAACTGCTCGTCAAGTATGCGCTCGCCGCCGGCATCACGCGCCCCCTCTCGCCTCATGTGCTGCGTCACAGCTTCGCCACCCACCTCTTGGAGCATGGCGCGGACCTGCGCGCCGTCCAGGCGATGCTCGGCCACGCCGACATCGGCACCACCGAGATCTACACCCATCTGGACCGGGAAGCCGTCCGGCGCGTCTATACGGCGGCCCATCCGCGCGCGAGGCAGTGAAGCCCCGCCGAGTCCGGCCCCGCAGCAAATTGGCGAATATTTCGGCTATCGGGTTTGGGACGGAAACGGAATCACTCGACCATCGTGGGAATCGGGGAATATGACCAGCCCGAGCCTGGCGGCGCGCTCCAGGATAGCCCGCACCTCGGCTTCCGAAAGGCCGGAAACCTCCATCGCCTGTCGGACGTCCATCCGGTCGTGCAGCATCTTGAAGGCGAAAAGCAGGCCGTCGTCGGCGCGGCGCACGAGTGCGCCGTCGGACTCCGGGTGGCGCATCACGAAAACGATCTCCGGGCTCTCCTCCGTCGGCGTCGCCGGTCTAAGCGAGGCGTCGCTCGCCTTCTCCGCCTCGCGCCATTCGGCGATGAATTCGGCCACGGGATATTTCAGTTGCAGGATGACGAGCGTCCGATTGAGTACGGCGGCGGTCAGTTGTTCCGGTCGGGCGATTTCCTCCGGATCGACAAACACCTCGAATTCGCGCCATTCCACCTCGGCCAGTTCGGCGTGAAACGGAGTAAGACCCAGTTCGACGCGCGCCGCCCGCGCGGCAACGTAATCGGGAAAGGCGGCGGCGTTGGCGTTGAGTTCGTAATGCCGCGAGGGATGGGCGGCAAAGTAACCCGCGACGAGCGGTTCCCACGTCTCCCCGCCGACAAGCGCCGCGAGGATCTCGAAGTTTTTTTCCAGAAACGCCCGGACGTGATTTTGGGCGAAACGCTGATACACCGCCGTCCGGCCGACCGGCGAACCCAGGCGGCTCGCGGCCTGCTCGGGCGTCAGCTCGCCGCGCATCAGGCGATGCATCGTCTCCATCGTTTCGCGCAGGGAGGGTTTGCCACCGGTCGGGGCGACGGTCATTCTCGTCGCCCCCTCAGCGGACCGCCGCCGGACGCTGCGAGAAAACCCCCTCGCCCGCTTTCCGGACGTGGCCGTTCTCCGCAAGCAGGGTTTTCAGCGGCGGGATGTCGTTATCCCATTCCAAAAGCGTCCACTTGGGGCCGGTCTTCGAAAGCGCGTAGACGTATAGATCGTACACCTCCGGCTTGATGCGCCGGCCGTGCGTGTCGATCAGAAAATCGCCGGAATCGTCGTGCCCGGCGATGTGATATTGCACGACCCGGTCCGTGGGGATGCTGTCGATGAAACGGTAGGGATCGTAGCCCTGGTTCGTCCCGTTGACGAAGACGTTGTTGACGTCCAAGAGCAGCCCGCAGCCCGAACGCCGCACGACTTCGCTGATGAATTCGGCTTCCGTCATCTCGCCGCCGGGCATCTGAACGTAATAGCTCGGATTTTCCAGAAGAAACGGGATGCCCACCGTTTCCTGGACACGCTCGACGCGGCGGACCACATGCTCAAGCGCTTCTTCGGTAAACGGCAGGGGGATCAGATCGTGGTATTCGACGCCGAAGTTCGACGAGTAGCTGAGGTGGTCGGAAAACCAGGGCGGACGCACGCGGCCGACGACGTCTTTCAAGGCGTGCAGATAATCTTCATTCAGGGGATCGAGACTGCCGATGGAGAGGCTCACGCCGTGCAGAACGATCGGGAAGCGCTCGATCATCCGGTCAAGCACATGGCGCGGCCGGCCGCCGAAGCGCATGAAATTCTCACTGATGATTTCCAGAAAGTCCACGCCCTCGTGGTTGTCGCCGATTTCGTCGAAGTGCGGCCGGCGCAAACCGACGCCGAAAGCGAGACCCGAATAGGGCCATTTCATCAAATCGACCTGCCGGGAAATATCCATCGCGCGCCTCTTTAAGAGAAGCGCCGGGCCGTCCGAGCCGGCGGCCCGGCGCAGGGTTTCGTTCAGCCGCAGCTATTCGCGCCGCAGCCCTTGTCGCCGCCCTTCTCTGCGCCGCACTTGCTCTCGTCGCCTTTCTCCGCGCCGCACTTGCTCTCGCCGCCCTTCTCCGCGCCGCACTTGTGCTCCCCGCCTTTCTCTGCGCCGCAGTTTGCCTGCGCGCCTTTCGCCGGGGCGCTTTCCGCCGCCTTGGAGGTCGCACAGCCGGTCGCGCCCATCGCCAGTCCGCCCAGCGACAACGCCATGGCCAAACCCGCCGCCATCAAACCTTTTCCGAATTTCATTTCATCCTCTCCTTTTTCAGGGGGTTCAGGTTCCAATCACGATTCTCGCAAGGTAGTACGCGTCTCCGCACAAACAGTTACACACCCCGCGATACATCCCTTATTCCCTACTTAGAGAGGAGGGTTTGGCGGTTTCTTCCCGGCATTTTGGCGAGAATACTTGAAAAAGCCATTTGTCCGCCCCGGAACCCGTGCGCGGGCTCGGATTGGCGTTCAAACCGCCGCTGAGCGGTCCCGGCCGACGATCAGCCGGCCGCGTAGGAATGGAGACCGGAAATAAGAATGTTGACGCCAAGATAGGTGAAAACCACGACGCCGAAACCGACGACGGCCAAGGCCGCCGGGGCTTTGCCCTCCCAGCCGTGCGTGACGCGCACATGGAGGTAGATGCTGTAGACGATCCAGGTCACCAGCGACCACGTTTCCTTCGGGTCCCAGCCCCAGTAGCGGCCCCAGGCGTAATAAGCCCAGATCGCGCCGGTGACGATCAGCAGCGTGAGGAAGGGAAAGGCGAAGAGGATCGTCTTGTAGGAAAGCTCATCGAGACGCTCCATCGGCGGCAGAAGCCCGGCGAGCCAGTCACGCTTGACTCGCACAAGATAGTAGAACGCCACGTTGGCCCAGGCGATGCACAACAGCACAAACTCGAAGGGGTTGCTCGACAAGCGGAGGAAGTAAGGGGCCTGGCCGTGCACCTGATAGGTGGCCACAAGGCTTTGTCCGGCCGGCCCGACGTGGTTCATGGCGATCATGCGCTCGATCGTCTCGCGCGGCAGGTCGAGCGGACCGCCGAACGAGGCGACGACGACGACGGCCAGGGCGACCGTCACGGCGAGACCCATCAGCGCCATTGCGCCGTTCGCCGCCGGTTTCAGCTTGGCGTAAAGCGGCATGTCGATCGCCGCGTAGCCGAGGATCGCCACGAGCGCGGCGACGATGGCCGCGAGCATCGCCCAGCCTACGGCGGGAACGGCCTGCATGATCTGCCCCGCGTTGACCAGCGACTCGCCGCTTTCACCGAACGCGCCGTAGCTCAGGGGCTGCAGGTCGCCGCCGTGGCCGGCAAGGACGACCAGCCGATATTCGCCGTGGGTGATAAGGGATCCGCCGCCGATGCCGACGAGGATCAGAATCGTCACGCCGGCGACGACGAGCGCGAAGGTTTCGGTACGGACGTCGCTCTTCAAAAGATAGAACAAGGCGAGAAACGCCGCGAGGCCGAACGCCGGATAGGCGACGATGGCCATCAGGACGTGCAGATGGAGCCAGGTGCTTTGCAGCGCCGGCACGAGCGGCGAGATCGACTGATTGATGAGCAGCGAGGCCACGCCCATGACGACGAGAGCCAGGCCGATGGCGAAGACGGGCAGGACGGGAATTTTCAAGCGGCGAATGGCCGCCAACGAGACCAGCGATACCCCCCAGCCGAAGGCGACGAGCGATTCGTAGAGGTTGCTCCACGGCGGATGGCTGATCCACACCTTGAACCAGTCCCAGCCCTCCAAAACCCGCCCTTCCGCCTGTTGCAGAGCCGCCACTTCCATGTCGCCCGCCTCGCCCCAACGGACGAACAGCGCGGCGGTGTGCAACAGAAAACCGCCCCAGAAGAGAAGGTGCGCGGCTTTATCGACCCATTTCCGGCTCGACGCCAAAGCGGCGATGCTGGCGATGAGCGCCGCCGCGTAAACGTAAAAACAGATGGTGAACAGGGTGGTGTTGATCATCCCTTCCTCTTATTCGATTCCGAGGCCGTCTCAGCGAAACCGGCGCGATGAAGGATGGCGTCTATCTCGCGCTGAAACGCCGGCGCGTTGCGCGTCGTGTGGGCATTCAGCTGGACGCGGCCGCTCGCGATAGAGACGGCTACGCGCCGGTGCGCCGTGTAAAAGGTCAGGTACATGCCGGCGATCATCAGGGCGCTGCCGATCCAGATCCAGATCGCTCCCGGATCGGAGACGACCATAAGCCCCGTGGAATAGACAGGCCTGGCCTGGGAAAATTCCGCTAAAATCGGCCGTCCGGCCTGGCCGGCGCGGTTCGCTTCCGGATCGGACGAGAGCATCGCCCGGTAAGATTCGCCCGAGGAGGGCGTGACCGTGACGTAAGCCGTCATTTTTGCTTCGGGAGACGGCGGCGAGAACATTTCCAGCCGGACCGAGGCTCCCAACTGGATCACCGAAGCCTCTTCGCCGCTCGACAGCACCGTCGCGCCGCGCCGGCCCGTCGCCTGATCGACGAGGGCGATCCCCACTTGCTCGACGTAACTCGACTGATAGAAATTGAAACCGCCATACGACAGCGGATCATTGACCTCGATGCGCTTCTTCAGCATCTCCTGTCCGCCATCGACGACGGTAAGATTGCTCACGTAGTCCTTGACCATGCCGCCGGAGAAGCGCTGAAACTCGAACGTATCGCAGCGCACCGTGAAGCCGATCGGCGTGCGGATGTAATCGCTGCCGAGTTTTTTGAAGACGAAATCGCGCGCCCGGCCCTCGGGGATTTCCATGTAGCCTTCGAAACCGAACGCAGCCGAAACCAGACCGCCGATGATGATAACGAGCAGGCCGCTATGGACGACGTAGACCATGAAATGGGAAAACGCCTGCTTGTGGGCGAAAAGCCGTTTCTCGCCGTTCTCCTCGAAAACATCGACACGGCCGAACTTGGCGCGCAAGGCTGCCGCCAGTTTCTCCGTAGCGGCCGATTCGTCGTCCATGGCGAACGAACGCGTCGCAAACTGCTTGCCGTCGCCCTGGACGGCGCGGCGTTTCGGCCCGTCGATGGCCAGGGCCATTCTCGACTTCAGGCTGTTGAACGAGCAGGCGATCAGGTTGAGCGAAAGCAGAACGAGGACGAGGATGTAACCTGTCGAATGGTAGACATCGAACATGCCGAACCGCTGGAGGAAGTTGCTCCACTGCGGGCCATACAGTTCGACATACTGTTCCGGGCGGCCGTTTTGCAGAATAACCGTGCCGATCACCGACAGAATCAACCAGACAATCAGCAGAGCGACCGTAAACTTGACGGAAACAAAAAGCCGCCAGATCCGTTCGGACAGGCTCGACGCAGTTTTTTTTTCAACCATTCCGGAAACTTCTCCCCTCGAATATTTGTCGGAAGTTAGCCAAACGCCGCCCCCCTGTCAAGCGGCTTGGACAGACAACGGCGCGCTCAGATTACGAATTAGGGTACGGGCGCATCGTCAACAACATCGATCGGAATCTCGATCACCGGCCCTTCGCCTTCAGGCTGCGTTTTGATCGGCCGGTCGTTTTCCTTGCGCCAGAGGTTGTAGCGTGCGAGATGGCGCAGCGAATCCTGGAACTTCATGCGCCGGTCGAGCGCCCGGCCCATGAAAAAGTCGATCTCCGGATTATCCTTGACGAAGGCCTCGTTTTTAGCCGCCTCGGCGAAGTAGCGCTCCGCCTTCTCGAATTGCAGCGCCTTGAGCGCCAGGACGCCCGTAAGGTAGGCCAGACGGGGGTCGCGATCGGTTTCCGCCAGCGTCTCGGCGCGCTTCAAAACCGCTTCGGGGGATTCGTCGGCCATCGCCAGCCCAAGCTCGGCGTATTTTGGATCGTCCTTTTCGGCGATCAGCCAGCCGTTCGGAACCAGCGGCCAGAATTTTTCCTCCAGGTAGATCAGTTCGCACGCCTCGCGCACCTCCACCGCCAACGGCGCGGGATGGGCGTCCAGCGCCGCCTGGGCGATTTCATAGGCGATGTCCGTACGGCCGTGGGCCAGCAAATGAAGCGCCAGTTGGGCCAGATTTTTCGCCTTGGCTTCCGGCATGTCGCCGACGCCGGTCAGAAGCGGCAGAAAATGGCCGTGCGTGGCGGAAAAATGGAAATCGACGGCGGAGAGGGAATAGTCGTCGTAAAAAAGCATGTCTTTCGGCGCGGCGAATTCGACGAGTCCGTTGTCGTCGGTGTTGAGCGGTCCCTCGCCGGCGAAGGCGGCAAGCTCCGCGTCGGTCACCATCAGCAGCGACAGCACGTCGAAGCCGCCCGTCAGCCGGGCCGCCGAAAGCGCCGCCGTCACGCCGGGCGCGTTGGCGCGCGCCGCGAGCCGTGTAAGGTCGATGGACCATGGCCGTTCGGAGCCCACCAGGATCAGATCGACCCCGCGTTCGGCGGCGGAAAAAACGAGCACGTGCGGGAAGACGGCGCGGAAGGTGCGGACGAGCGCCTGCATGCGCTCCCGCGACAGCTCATAGAGCTGAATCCATTGCGCGTAGAGGCCGCCTTCCGCCAGCCGGCGTTTCATAAGCTGGTAGAAATCGACGGTGAACAAACTCGATGCGCCGGCCACCCACGGGTTGGACGGCTCGGAGACGATCACGTCGAAGCGGCGCGCGCTGTAGCCCAGGACGGTCCGCGCGTCGCCGACCACGAGTTTGAGACGCGGATCGGCGGCAGGCTTGAAGTTCACGGCTTCGAACAAGCGCGCCGCCTCGATCACGCGCGGCTCCAGCTCCACGGCGGTCAACGAGGCGAGGGGCGTCTGCAGCATTGCGCCGGCGGTGACGCCGGAACCCCAGCCGACCAGCGCCGCCTGGTGGCCTTCATCCTTCTCATGCAGAAGCAAGGGCAGCAGTCCGACCATCACCTGCGTCGGCATGTCGAAATGGTTGGACGCCTCGACCTTGCCGTTGATGCGCATGGAAACGATGTCGTCGCGCCGCTCCACCGTAACCGTCGCCGCCGGACCGTCGCGGTGGTAGAGCATCGCCGGGCGTCCGAGGTCGCCCTCGGCGGCGACGCGCCGCGCCAGGCCCATGCGATAAAGACCGGCCGTGAGCATGGCCTCGTCCCAGGACGGGAGAAAGAGCAGGAACATCGCCACGAGCATCGAGGCGGGAACGGCCAATGCGGCGCGCTTCTTGTGGAGGAAGCCGGCGCGGATCGATCCGAAGAAGGCCGCCCAGAAAACGGCGAGGCCGGCGGCGAAGGCGATGGTCGTCTGCAGGCCGACGCTGGGAATCAGCAGGAAACCGGCGGCGAAACTGCCCACGATGGAGCCCGCCGTGTTCGCGAAGTAGGCCCGGCCGACGTCCTTGCCCACGCGTCCGACGCCAACCGCCCAGAGCCGCACCGCCGCCGGAAAGGTCACGCCCATGGCGAGAGTGGGGAGGAAAAGCAGCAAGGCGGCGATCGTCGCGTGAACGAGAAACGTGTGCGTCGCGTCGATGGCGTCGCTTTGGGCATAGGCGAGCAGGAGTTTCGGCAGATCGTCGGCGGCGTAGATCATCGCCACGAGCGCAACGGCCAGGACGCCCTGGCCTCCGGCGAGCAGGCGATACGGTTCGACGCGCGGCGCGAGCAGATAGGCGTAAACGAGGCTGCCCAGGCCGATGCCGGCCAGGAAGACGGCCACCGTCAGCGCGAAGCTGTAGACCGACGCGCCGATCAGCAGGGTCAACAGCCGCGTCGCCGAGATTTGAATCAGCATCGCCCCGAGGCCGGAGAAGAAGAGAAAAGCGCCGACCAGCGCATAAGGCCGCATGGGACGATGGCGGTCGAGCCACTCGCTTTCTTTCGCCGAGAGGACCGGCGCCGCCCCCGTCTTGCCGGTCAGACCGAACAGCGCCGCCAGCAGACCGACGCCGATCGAGACGGCGGCGGCGAGGTTCGTGGCGGTCGCCTGACCGAATTCCGGCAGCAGCACGAAGCCGGCGACGAGCACGCCGGCCAGCGCGCCCAGGGTGTTGACGCCGTAAAGGAAGCCTATCCGGCGACCGATCGTTTCCTCGCGGTCGGCGGCGGCGCGGACAAGGACGGGGAGCGTCGCGCCCATCGCCGCCGTCGGCAAAAGCAAGGCGGCGAAGATGACGGCGAAACGGACAACCGCGTAAGCGGTCGGTGCAAGCGTCTCGCCGCCGAGAAAACGGTGTTGCACGGCGTCGAGCCAGGAGAGAATGGCCGGCGTGGCCAGGGCGTAAAGGCCGACGAAAATTTCCAGAAGACCGTAAACGAGGACGCGCCGGCGCAACCGGTCGATCCAGGCCGAAGCGGCCAGCCCGCCAAGACCGAGCCCGCCCAAAAACGCCGCCGTCGCCGTGCTCGCCGCCCAGCTCGACGAGCCGAAAATCAAGGCCAGTTCGCGGAACCAGACCGTTTCGTAAACGAGGCTCGCCGCGCCCGAGAGGAAGAACAATGCGCCGATCAGCCACAGCATGCCCACGCGTCTCCTTCGCCTGAGTCGGACTATTGCCCCTTCTAACAAATTCAATTACAACAAACAAGTCGCCGAGCACGAATAAGGCTCGTTCAGGGAGGAGTATTATGAATCGCCTGGCCGACTGGCTTTCCGGGTTCCGTTTGCCGTTCGCCGCCCTGTCCACCGTCCGCCGCACGACCGCCCTCTGGCGTTACGTGGCCGTTCCTCTGCTCATCAACACGTTGCTCTTCCTCGCCGGCTTCGCGCTCCTATGGATCTACCGCGCCGATCTGGTCGAACTCGTCTGGACCTATCCCGCCGGCTCCGGCTTTTGGGCGACGGTCAAAACCGTCCTGTGGTACGGGCTCGGCGTCCTGGTTTTCCTGGCGGCGCTTCTGACCGCCTACTTTTTATTCACGCCCCTGGGCTGCCTGATCGCCTCGCCGTTCAACGACTGGCTCGCTGGCCGCGCCGAACGTCTTCACGACCCCGCTCTAGCCGACGAAGAGGTCCCCTTTTCGATGAGAGAATTGGCGCGGACGATCAAGAAGGAATTGGTCAAGTTTGCTCTCATGCTCCTCATCGTCCTGGTCGGCGCGCTTCTGAACCTCATCCCGGTCGCAGGGATCCTCCTCTTCCTCGTCTTCGCGCTCACTTTCGGCGCGTGGTTTCTGGCGATCGAATATCTCGATTATCCCATGGCGCGGCACGGTTACACCTTCAGCGAGATCGCCGCCGCCGTGCGGCGCGCGCGCTGGCGGGCCTTGGGATTCGGCGCGGCTGGAATGCTGATGATGATGATCCCGTTTCTCAATCTGCTCTGCATTCCCGTCTGCGTCGTGGCGGCGACCGCTTTCTTCATCGATTTGCGGCAGGCGGGCGCGCTGCCGCCGTCGGCCCTGGGCGCGCCTAAAGACCAGGCGACCTCTCCAACCGTTTGAAATCAAACGGGCCGGGGAAGGCCCCGGCCCGTGGTAGCTCGCTTTGCGGCGGGATTACCAGTTGTATTCGTCGAGCACGCCGTTAGCGCCAGGCTGTCCGGGGTTCAAGGAGAAACCGCCGAAGCCGCCCGCGCCGCCCTGACCGATGCGGGCGCGGATCGTCAGGAAGGTATTGTTGCGCGTCTGGTAGTTCGGCGTGGCCGAGCCGTAGTTGTGGACGTAGACGCCGTAGACGTTGCCGCCGCATCCGCCGCCGCCGCCGCCGCCGTGGCCGCCGCGGCTGCCCGAGCCGCCGGAACCGCCGTTGGGCGCGCAGAACAGGCTCTGGATGCCGCCCAGGCCGTTAGGACCGCCAGGACCGCCCGCGCCGCCCGCGCCGCCCGAGCCGCCATCGCCGCCGTCGCCGCCACGGCCAAGCAGGATGACGTTGTTGCGCAGATCGGGTTGAGCGTTCGCCGATCCCGGCGCATTGGTGAAGATGATCAACACGGCGAAGGAAAGGCCGCCGGATTGGGCGGGATTGCCGAAAGTTCCGGCGCAGCCGCCCGAGCCGCCGCCGCCGCCGCTGCCGCCGAACTGGTCGGCCAAATTACAGTTATTGGTGGCATTGACGCCGCCGCCCGAGCCGCCGCCGCCGCCGCCGCGTCCATGCGTGCCGTTTTGACCCTGCTGGGCCGCGCCGACGACCCACAGGCCATTGACGAGGCTGCCGATATTCGTGCAGCCTGCGCCGCCCGCGCCGTCCTGGGCCGGGAGAGCGGCGTTGACGCCCATATTGCCGGCGCTGTCCTGCGGCGGATCGTTGTTGTCAGGCACGTTGCAGGGCGAACAGCCGCTCGGAGATTCGACGGAGAGATAACCGCCCGCTCCACCCCCTCCGCCGCCGTTATTACCCACCGTACCGGACGTCATCGGGTCGGCCGGGCTATTGCCGGAACCGCAATAGCCTCCTCCTCCCGCGCCGCCGGAAACATTGACTTGAGACTGTCCGGCGATTTGACATGTCAACTGACCCGCTCCACCGCCGGCATTCGTACCCGAACACTGGCGCGTCGAACCGCCGGCGAATTTGGCGTTCAGGCCGGTAATGCCGGCTACGCCGTCCGTACCGGACAGACCATTCTGACCTCGCTGGCCAAAGCCCGCCTGGCCGCCGCTGATCGTGTTGTTCTTGATGACGAGAGCGTTGTTGCAGTCCTTTAGGTAAAGAGCATAAGTCGATTCCGCCCAGTTGTCGGCCTCCACTCCTACGATCTCGAAGCCTGATACTTCCGTCGCCGTGGTGATGTTGAAGCCCGTCACCGCTCCGAAAGTATCGCTGTAGTCCGGGTTCTGGCCCTCGATCGTCGTGCGGTTGAGGGAAGTGTCACGGGTGCGGAACGTCGCCGAGTAGCCGCCGAAGAGGTTGACGCCGGCGACAAGCTCGACGTTCTCCTGGTAACGCTCACCGGTCATAAGCACGTAGGCTTTGCCGGCGCTCACGGCCACGTCGATGCCGTCCTCGATGGTGTTCACCGGATTGGCGTAAGTTCCAGTGCCGGCCGGGAAGGGATTGCCGTCCTTGGACACGTAGACGGCGTTGCTTTGGGCCACCGTCTCGCCGACGAGGCCGTCCGCGCCGTCGCAGTTGCGGTCCCAGCCGTTGTCGTCGGGAAGGTCTTCCGTTCCGCCGTAGAGGCATTCGCAGCCATCCACGAGATTGTCGTTGTAATCGCGGTAGTCCGTCGCACAGGCCAGCCCGCACTGGTAGGGGTTGGCCGGATTGCCCGTGTTCTGGCAGATGCCGACCGTATGCAAATCCGGCGGCACGGTGCAGTTCTGGCAGGTCAGGCCGCAGCAGGTGACCTCGTTGTTCGGCAGGCAGCAGAGGCTCTTGTTTGCCTCCGTACACTGGGTGATGCCGTTGTTTTTGCGATAGTAGGGATCGCAGGTCCAGTCGCAGCCGCCGTTGATGCAGGTCGCACGGCCATGGTCCGGATCGACGCAGGTGTTGCAGTTGGACCCGCAATGATCCGCGTCGGCATTGGCGAAGCATGTCGTTTGATCGCCCGGACACAGGTGGTTACCCGGCGTGCAGCGCGGCACACAGGCGTTGTTGAGGCAATCCGCGTAGCCGTCGGTCCCTTGCACTTCGCAGGTCGTGCAGCCCAGCGGGTAGTTGCACTCCACGCAGGTCGAGCCGCAGTGCTCGCCGTCGGAGTCGAGGAAGCATTCATCGAAGCCCGGCGAACAGAGATGCGCGCCGGTCGGGCAGGACTTGCCGCAGACGCCGTTGAGGCAGGTGTCGTCGCCGTTGAGCGGCGCGGCGCAGTCCGCACAGCTCGCGCCGCAGTGGTCCGGGTCGGCGTTGGAGTAACAGGTGCTGCCTGCCGGACAGAGATGGTAGCCGGAAAAGCACGTCTTCTGGCAGGCGTTGTTGATGCACTCCGCGTAGCCAACCGTGCCGATCGGGTCGCAGCTCGGGCAGCCGGCCGGCTCGGGGCAGTCCGTGCAGGACGCGCCGCAATAATCCGGATCGTCGTTGGCGCGGCAGGTTTGGTCGGGCGGCGCGCCGCAGACATGCGTGCTGCCGGGGCACGAGGACGTGCAGGCCCCGTTGAGGCACTGCGCCGTACCGCCGGCCGGGGCCGTGCAGGCGACGCATTCGTTCGTCTCGTCGCCGCAGTGGGTCGGATCGGCGTTGCTGAAACACTGCCAGTCCTGCGCGCCCGGCCCCACCTTGCAAAGGTGCCAGTTGGGCAGGCAGGAATACTGGCACGCGCCGTTGACGCACTGGGCCATGCCGTCCACCGGCGCGGCGCAGGGCTGACAGTCATCGCCGCAATGGGCCGCGTCGGAGTTGGCGTAGCAGTACCACTGGCCGCCGACAGAGCAGGCATGGTTGCCGGCATTGCAGGAGATCTGGCAGGCGTTGTTCAGGCAAACCGCCGAACCCGCGCCCTGCGGCTCCGCGCAATCTTCGCAGTTCGCGCCGCAATGGTCTTTGTCGGTGTCGGGGTAGCAGGTGTTGGTCGCCGCGCAGTAGTGGTATCCGGCGAAGCATTTCTTCACGCAGGCGTTGTTGCTGCACTCGGCGATGCCGCCGATCGGCACGGGACAGTCGGTGCAGGAGGGGCCGCAATGGTCGGCGTCGGCGTTGCCGTAGCAGGTATCGTCGCCCGAGCAGTAATGGAACCCGGCGAGACACTGCTTGTCGCACTGGCCGTTGAGACATACCGCCTGGCCGGCGCCCAGCGGCGCCGGGCAGTCCGTGCAGGCCGCGCCGCAATGGTCCGCGTCGTCGTTGGCGTGACAGGTGTTGTCGCCGGAGCAGTAATGGAATCCGGCGATACACTGCTTGTCGCATTGGCCGTTGACGCACACGGCCTGGCCGGCGCCCAGCGGAGCCGCGCAGTCCGTGCAGGCCGCGCCGCAGTGGTCCGCGTCGCCGTTGGCGTAGCAGTTGCCGTCGGCGCAGAGGTGGTTGCCGTCGTTGCAGACTCTGGCGCATGCGCCGTTGAGGCATTCGGCGTGCCCGGCGCCCTGCGGTTCGGGGCAATCCGAGCAGGCCGCGCCGCAGTGGTCCGCGTCGTTGTTCGGATAACAGGTGTCGCCGCAGAGGTGGTAGCCGCTCGGACATTGAACATCGCAAACGTTGTTGACGCACGCCGCCGTGCCGCCGGTGGGTGCGGTGCAGGGCTGGCAGGTCGGGCCGCAATGCGTCGGATCGTCGAGCGCCACGCAGAGATAGGACCCCGGCCCGCCGCAGAGCCGCATGTTGGCCGGGCAGGTCGGCTGGCAGGCGCCGTTGACGCATTGGGCGAAGCCGCCGGCCGGCACCTCGCAAGTCAAGCAGTTCGGACCGCACTTGGCGGGGTCGTTGTTGCGTTCGCAGGACTGGTTGGGAGCCGCGCCGCAGAGATGGCGGTCGGCCGGACAGCGCGGCTCGCAGGTTCCACCCACGCAGAAGGCGCTGCCGCCCGCCGGGACCGTGCACTCCACGCAAGCATCCCCGCAGTAACGGAAATCGTTATCGGTGCGGCAGGCGTAGTCGGCCTGGCCGGGCGCGCCGCAGATGTGCGTGTCGGCCGGACAGGCGGCGTCGCACTGGCCGTTGATGCAGGCCGCCGCGCCGCCCAGCGGCACCGGGCAGGTGAGGCAGGCCGCGCCGCAGTGCTTGATGTCGGTGTCCGCTTCGCAGGAGGTGATGTTGCCCTGCGTATCGCGGCAGGGGTGGAAACCGTTTTCGGCGTCGCACAGCAAGGCGCAGCTTCCGCCGACGCAGTACGGCGTGGAATTGGGCAGCGTCGGGCAGGCCGCGCACAGCGGGCCGCAGTGATCGACGTCGCTGTTGGGCACGCAGGTTTCGCCCTGGCCGGCGATGTTGCAGAGGTGATAGCCCTCGTCGCACATCTTCGCGCACGCCCCGTTCAGGCAGGCGGCGATGCCGCCGATCGGGCGCAGACAGGTCTGGCAGTCGGGGCCGCAATGCGTGACATCGTCGTTGTTGTAGCACTTCTGGTCGGCGCAGATGTGCATGCCGTCGTAGCAGGAACGCTTGCAGTAGAAGGAGCCGCCCGATTCATCCTGGGCGCATTCCGCGAAGCCGCCCTGCGGCACGGGGCAGACGTTGCAGTTGCCGCCGCAGTGGCTGGGGTCGTTGTTGCGGTAGCAGCGGCCGTCGGCGCACATGTGAAAGCCCTGGTTGCATATGGAGGTGCATGCGCCGTTCAGACAATTGACGGAGCCGTTGTCGAGGGTCCCGCAGCTGATGCACGCAGGCCCGCAGCGCGTCGAGTCGCTGTCGGCGTAGCACTGGCCGTCGGCGCAACGATGGAAACCGGGGTTGCACTCCGGCACGCAGACGCCGCTGATGCAGTAAGCGGTGCCGTTGACGGGCTGGCTGCACTGGGTGCAGGCGTTGCCGCAATGCGTGGAATCCGTATCGCGGAAGCAATTGCCGTCGGAGCAGAAGTGGTGCGCCGGGTTGCAGTAGGTTTCGCACTCGCCGCCGACGCAGAGCGCATAGCCGTTGGCCGGGACGGCGCAGGTGACGCAGGCGTCGCCGCAGGCGGTGACGCTGTCGTCGGCGTAACAGTTGCCATCCGAACAGAGGTGGAAATTGTCGTCGCAAACGGACCGGCAGACGTTGCCGACGCAGAGCGCTTCGCCGTTGGCCGGCACGGGGCAGACCTCGCAGTTGACGCCGCAGTGGCCGGGATCGTTCGCCGGATAGCAGTCGTTGCCGCAGCGGTGGTAGCTCTCGTTGCAGTTCGGCCGGCACTGTCCGCCCACGCAAAGCGCTTCGCCGTTCTGGGGCACGGGGCAGGCGAGGCAGGCCGCGCCGCAATGGAGAATGTCCGCGTCGGGGTAGCAGACGCCGTTGCAGACATGCTGCCCTTGAGGGCATTGCGGCTTGCACTGGTCGCCGAGACAGAGCACGGAGCCGCCGACCGGCGCCTGGCACGTCACGCATTGGGGACCGCAGTGCGTGATGTCGTTGACCGAGTAGCAATTGCCATCGGGGCAGACGTGATTGCCTTGATCGCAGACGGTCAGGCACTGCCCGCCCACGCAGTAGGCCGCGCCGCTCTCGGGAACCGGGCAGGAGATGCAATCGGGACCGCAATTGTCGATGTCGTCGTCGAAATAGCAGGCATATTCGCCCAGCAGCGGGTCGTCCAGGCAGATGTGCATGCCGGCGTCGCAAAGGAAAACGCACTCGTCGTTGAGGCAGGCGACCTCGGCGTTCTCGGGCGGAGGCGGGCAAACGATGCAATCCGGACCGCAGCAGTCCGGCTGGCCCTGCTGGCGGCATTCATCCTCGTACTCGATATAGCCCGGATCGCAGGTGAAATCGCAGTCGTAGGTCTGCGTCGCTTCGCTGTATGCACACTGCGTTTCGGAAAAGCTCGGCTGCGGGCAGGGTTCGCAACGCTCGCCGCAGGTTTCGATCGAGTCTTCGCGCACGCAAACGCCGTTGCAACGATGGAGGCCGGATTCGCAGCCCGAACCGGAGGCGACCAGGTTGACGATGTAGCCGTTCAGATAACGGCGGTCGTTGGAGCGGATGGTGATCTGGCCGTCAAGATCCGGATCGTAGTCGGGCGGCGAGAAGACCACCGTGAACGCGAATTCGAACTGCGCCCGCGCGCGCGGGTCCAGAAGCAGCGGGAACTGCACGTCGCCGAGGTCGATCCGATAACCGTTGGCTTCGGAGGCGGGCGTCAGCGCGATCTGGTCGATGACCAGCGTGCCGGCGCCGGAGTTGGTGAGGATAAAGACCTCCGTTTTCTCTTCGCCCACATCGACGGAGCCGAAATCCACCGGATTTTCCGGCGGGACGCGCGCCAGTTGCGGATCCACCGGATCGCCGGTGAGGGTGAACACCGGGTCCGGATAGTCGTCATCGTCGGTGTGGAAGGTCAGATGCTGCGTCTCCAGGCCCGGCGGCGTACTTAAGGCCGGCGTGTAGCGCAAGGTCAGCGCATGCGTGGCTCCCGGCTGAATGGCCACGTCGTCCGTCGGCAGGGCGAGGAAGTTCGAGAGCGGCGCGGAATCGAGGCGGATCGCCGTGATTTGCAGCGGATAGAAACCGGTGTTGCGCAAAAGCAGCGTGCGCGACTCGGTGTCGCCCACCACCACCTGCCCGAAGTCGAAGGCATCGCCCGGCGGCTCCCAGGTCAGATGCGGCAGGACTCCCCGGCCGGTGACCGGCAGGGGCAGGTCGCCCTCGCCGGTGTTGACACGGACCAGGGCTTCGCCGCTGTCGGCGACCTCGTCGGTCGGCGAGAAGCGGAAGGCCACCGACGACGCCTGATCGGGCTGGAGCGTGAGCGGCAGGCGGCCAGGGTCGGCCAGGCCATATTCTTCCATGCCCGCGCCGAAATCGATCGCCAGAATCTCCACCTGGTCGTCGCCGTCGTTGTACAGCACGACGTCGAGATCCTTGAACGCGCCGACGCGCACGTCGCCGAAATCCAAAAACGGCGGCACGGCGCGCAGGTCGGAGAGAATGCCGCGCCCATCGACGCGCACGGCCCGGTTCGGGTCCTCGTAGGAGTTGGTTTCGACGACGAGCGTGGTGGCGTTGTTTTCTTCGGCCGCGGGGGTATAGGTGACGGCGAACTCGACGCTCTGCCCCGCCTCCAGGGCCGCGCCGATGGCCGTCGCCGCGTCGAGACCGAACGTGGCGTCCTGCGGCGCGCCGAGACGAATGTCGAGGATCGACAACGGCGCGCGGCCGACGTTGGAAAGCATGATCCGCCGCGACTCGGTGCGTCCGATCGAGGCCAGACCGAAATGGATGTCGCCCACCGGCGTCATTTCCAAGAGCGGAATGACGCCCTCGCCCAAGAGCTGGACGAGGTGTTCGCGCGTTTCGGCGCCGGGCAGCGCCTCGACGATGACCACGGTTTCCGTGTGCGCCTCGAGCGTCATCGGATGGTAGAGAACCTGGAAAACAAAAGCGTTGGCTTCGCCGGGACCGACAAGCACCGGGAATTGATCCGCTTCGAGCGCCACTTCGAAATTCGGGTCGGCCTCGGCGGCAAGATGAATCGATCTGATTTCGAGGACGCGGTTGGAATCTTCGTCCAACGGCATATTGGCGATCTTGATCTCTCCTTCGGCCGGGGGCGCCGTGAGCGACGTCGGTCCGAAATCGATTTCGGAAGGCTCGATGACGATGTTGGCTTCGCCCTTGTAATCGCTGGAGAGACGCACCTCGACCGTGTTGGTCTCGGCGTCGTTGGAGGTGACGATGACTTTGCCGAACTGCCGCCCCGGCTTGGTCGGCAGAAGCTGAATGGAGATCGGCAGCTTGTCGCCCGGCGCAAGCTCCGTGGCCTGCTGCGGCGCGTTCAGCAGCTTGTAGTCGGGATCGGAGGAGCCGTCGAGAATGATGCTGTAAACCATCAACGATTCGGTTCCGGAAGAGATGATCCGGAGTTCGCGCACCGTGGGGGTATTCAGGATCGCCGAACCGAAGCTGATTTCGTCGGGAATGTTGATTTGCGGACCGTAAACGTCGGGAATGTCGCCGTCGCCGTGATCGCCGTCGAGATCGACGGCCCAGCAGTATCCGTCGCGACAGATGGCGCCGGCCGGGCAATCGTCGCTTGTCGTGCAGGGATAGACCTCATCCACCTGTCTGCAGACGCCTTCGCGGCACTCGAACCCGATCGGGCATTCGCCGTCCTTGCAGGCGAAGCCTTCGGTCGGATAGCAAATATTGTCGTCGCCGCAAAAATAGCCGAGCGGACAGTCCTCGTCCTCGTGGCAGGTGATCACGGCGTCGATGTCGATGTCGCCGTCATTGGGGTTGACGCATTGGTTATCGACGCAATAGAACCCCTTGGGGCAATCTTCCGGCCCGACGCAGGTGCGGATGATGCCGCCATCGTCTGTATCGGCGCTTGGTTGTGATCCGGCCTGGCCTTCATCGTCGCAAGCAATACTTCCTATAGCCATAAGCACGGTTATGGCAATCCACACCGCCTGACGGAAGGTAGACATCGAATTTTCCTTTCCTAAACGAGACCGAACTCGCTGATGCCGGTTAACACACGACCAGTGATAAACCTGAAATTACAATGCCAGGAATGCCGTCCAGGCCATCCCTATGGTTATAGTTTTATCCAAAATTGAGGATACCCGGTGTCAGGTTTTGTGTCAATGCGAAACGTCGGTCACATCCAGAAGACCAGGCACACCTCAATCGCCCTCTCTTGGCGTTCTCGATTCCAGATCGGCAATTGATGGAAATTGTTTAGCAAAATCTTCATTTCGCCCTGACGTAAGTGTAGTAAAGAGAGCTTGACCAAGACAGATATTTCATGATAAATTCACCCACGCATCCAAGGGCGGCGTCTAACGACAAAAAGGGCTTGATATTCAACCTTTCGGCTAATAAGGGAGGCGACGATATGAAAGCGCGCGTGGTTCTTTGGGTGGCGGGCATCCTTGCCATCAGTGCTGTGGCCTGGGCGGAAACCTACACCTGCGAGAACGAGTTCGGCTCCTGCGAGATCGATGAGAACGGTGGAAGCTGCACCTGCGCGGGGGGCGTGAGCACTGGTTTCGCGGGTACTGAACCAACAGAAGTTACCGAAGAAGACTGCTGGAACGCGCTCGCCGACTGCGAAGCGACCGTCCCGACCGATTCCTGCGAAAACGAGAAAGGCGCTTGCGAGATCTACCAAGACTACACAAGTTGCGACTGCGCCGATGGCAGCTCCTCTGGCGGCGAAGAGCCGGGCGATGACGGCGAAACCGACCCGGACGAACCGCCTGTCGATGGCGGCGGCAGCGAGCCCAACCCGGCCGGCCGAATCATGGAAGCGACCTGCGATGCGATTCTGGCCGAGCAATGCCCCAACGACCCGCCGGACCCGGCGGAATCCTGCGATACCGCCGCGTTGGAGCTTTGCAACAACATGGCCGCCTTCGCCGAGGAATGCTGGGAAGAGCGCGTCTGGCCGTATCAGATCGTCACCTGCTGCGACGATTACAGCGCGGGCGCGGATCGCCAGGCCGAAATCGACGAGATGTGGAGTTGCCTGGAGACCAACGGTTGCGAAAACGCTGACGAATGCTTCGATTATGCCGGCGCGGAAACGCAAGAGGACGGCGTCTTAGCCGGCGCTCCGCGGGATGACGATACCAATGCGGACGGTGATTCTCCCGAGGACGGCGATACTGACGACACCGATGGAGACGCCGACGGCGACGCCACGGCGGAAGAAGACGATTCTTCCTGCAACGCCTTCCCCGCTTCGGCCTGGTCCTTGGCGGCTCTTTTGGCTGGGTTGACGCTGGCGAGACGTCGTCGCGGCTGATCCGCTTCACGAAAAAGCAAACCGCCCGGTCGCATGACCGGGCGGTTTTGTTTAATCTCCTGTTTTTCCAAAATCTCGATTATTTCGGCAACACCAGGGCCGGCAGGTAATCGGCGGGCGGCTCGTAGCCGAGCAAGGTCAGAAGCGTCGCCGCGACGTGGCCCAGCCCCGGCGTACCGATCGTCGTGTTGACCGTAAATTCGTCGGCATGCTTGCCAACAAGAACCCAAGGCACAGGGTTGAGGGTGTGGCTGGTTTTGACGACCGGCCGGCCCTGAGCATCCAGTTTGGTCTTGCCGCTTTTTTTATCGACCTCGTACATCTGATCGCAGTTGCCATGGTCGGCGGTGACAATCATCGTCGCACCGAGGCGACGCACGGCTTCGTCGAGCCGGCCCAGACACTCATCGACCGTCTCCATCGCCTCCACCGCCGCCGCAAGGTTTCCCGTGTGGCCCACCATGTCGCCGTTGGCGAAGTTGACGCGGATAAACTTCTGCCTGCCGCTTTCCAAGGCTTCAAGCACCACCTGGCACACTTCGCGGGCTTTCATCGCCGGCTTTTTATCGAACGAGATTCTGTCGGAGGGCGCCTCGACCCACGTTTCCGTGGCCGAATCGAATTTCTCCGAATTGTTGCCATTCCAGAAGTACGTGACGTGGCCGTATTTCTGCGTTTCGGCGACGGCCAGCTGCCGCACGCCGTTTTTCGCCAGATATTCGCTCACCGTGCGCGAGATCGCCGGCGGTTCGACGAGATAGCGCGGCGGGATGTGCAAGTCTCCATCATACTCCATCATGCCGGCATAGAGGATTTTCGGCGCG
Source organism: Myxococcales bacterium (assembly GCA_003598065.1). Classification (GTDB taxonomy): domain Bacteria; phylum Myxococcota_A; class SURF-8; order SURF-8; family SURF-8; genus SURF-8. The sequence continues at coordinate 119,454 of QZKR01000152.1, forward strand.
CGGACGCGGTCGAACTCCTTGAAATCGCGCTCGGCGAAGGCGCGGGAGATTTCGATCGCCCTATCGCCCCGGAAATTGAAGAAAACCGCTGCGTCACCGTCCACGATCGGCCCGACCGGTTTGCCCTGCTCATCGGCGATGACGAAGGCCGGCAGATCCTGGTCGATGACGCCCGGCTTCTCGGCGCGCAGTGTCTGAATCGCTTCCGCCAGCGACTTGAACGCGCGGCCCTCGCCAAGAACATGGGTGCGCCAGCCGCACCGCACCATTTCCCAGTCGGCGTTGTAGCGGTCCATCGTCGTCGTCATGCGCCCGCCGCCGGAGGCGACGCGGGCGTCGCAGCCCTTGGCGCGCAGGCCGGCCAGCACGCTTTCAAGCTGTTCCCCGTACAGGTGGAAGGTCACCGGGTTGACGTCGCGGCCGTCGGCGAGCGGATGGACGCGGATTTTGCCGACGCCGTCTTGCGCCGCCCGGCGCAGAAGCGCGAAAAGGTGATGGATGTGGCTGTGGACGTTGCCGTCGGAGAGCAGGCCGATAAAATGCAACGCCGCTCCCCTGCCCTTCGCCTGGGCGACGATTTCCTTCCACGCCGGTCCTTCGAAGAGCCGTCCCGATTCGATCGCCTCCGAAACGAGCTTCGCTCCCTGATCGAAGACGCGGCCCGCGCCCAGCGCGTTGTGGCCGACTTCCGAGTTGCCCATGTCCTCGTCGGACGGCAGGCCGACGGCCGTGCCGTGGGCTTTCAGTCTGATGAAATGATTGGCCCGTTCCACAAGCCGGTCGAAATTCGGCGTGCGGGCGATGTCCACCGCGTTGCCCTCGTATCCCTCGGCGCGGCCTTTGTAAAGCCCCACGCCGTCAAGGATGACGAGCAGCAAAGCGCCGTCGATTCCGCGAAACGCCGGATGCTTTTTCAGAGTGAAATCGGTCATGACGGATTATCCTTGGTCAGAGTGCGCGATAAGCCAATCGGCTGGGGGCGAGCCAACGATCGCCAAAGAATGGAGGGTTTGCGGCATTGGCTTATTGCACGAAATCGACGGGGAAAAATCTGCTCGCGGGAAACGATCAGTCCTCCTCCTTATTTTCGGCCTTCGAGGAGGATTTTTCGCTTTTATCTTCCGATTGCCGCGGCAGGGCGGCTTTTTGCTTTTCGTCCAGCGTTTTTCCCTCGGGAGAATCGTCTTCGCCCTTGAGCGATCCCTTGAAGTTGCGGATTCCCTTGCCCAGCGCGGAGCCGACCGTCGGCAGCTTTCCGGCGCCGAAAACGACCAGGACGATGACCAGGATGATGATCAGCTCCCAATGGCCAAGCCCGAACATCGCCTTCTGAATTGTTGGAATAACGGGGTATGTCGGCATCGCGCGAACTCCTTCTGACGAAGCCTCTTACGGCGAAAGAGCCTAGCACGATTCCCCCGACCCCGCCAGATCTTTGCCTATAAAAGCAAGCCCCTCCGGAGGCGCGTCCGGAGGGGCGAAAAATGCGTGTTGCGCCCGGATCAGTAAGAAGCCAGATAACGATCCAGCTCCCACTGATGCACCTGGGCGATGTACTCGTGCCATTCCTCGCGCTTGGCGGCGATGTAGCGCTCGGCGATGTGGTTGCCTATTGTCTCGCGCATGAGCTGGTCGGCTTCGAGCGTCTCGACCGCCTCCAACAGGCTCCCCGGCAGGGAGGTGATGCCGAGTTTCTTCATCTCCTCCTCGTTCATCTCGTAGACGTTGCGGTTGGTCGGCGGGCCCGGATCGATGCGGTTCTGGATGCCATCGAGTCCCGAGGCGAGCATGACGGCGATCGCCAGGTAGGGATTGCACGAGGGGTCGGGGCAGCGCAGCTCGGCGCGCGTGCCGTCGCCGCGGCGGTCGGGAATGCGAACCAGCGGGGAGCGGTTGCGCTCCGACCAGGCGATCAGCGTGGGCGCTTCATAGCCGGGCACGAGCCGCTTGTAGGAGTTGACCAGCGGATTGGTGATGGCGCAGAAGCCGCGCGCGTGCCTGAGCAGCCCGCCGATGTACCACTTGCCGATGTCGGAGATCTGATAAACAGCCTTCGGATCGTAGAAGACGTTCTTCTTGCCGTCCATCGTGAACAGGCTCTGGTGACAGTGCATGCCGGAGCCGTTGATGCCGAAAATCGGCTTGGGCATGAACGTCGCGTGCAGGCCGTAGTCGAGCGCCACCTTGCGCACCACGAAACGGAAGGTGGCGATGTTGTCGGCGGTCTCCAACGCTTCGGCGTATTTGAAATCGATCTCGTGCTGGCCATCGGCCACTTCGTGATGCGCCGCCTCCACCTCGAAGCCGACCGCCTCCAGCACCTCGACGATCGCCCGGCGGGCTTCCTCGCCCTTGTCGATCGGCGTCAGGTCGAAATAGCCGCCGCGATCGTGCGTGTTGGTCGTGGCCCTGCCTAAAGCGTCGCGCTCGAAAAGGAAGAATTCCGCCTCGGGACCGACGAACATCTTGTAACCCAGTTTCGCCGCTTTTTCCGTTTGACTTCGCAGCACGCCGCGCGGACAGCCGGCGAACGGCGAGCCATCGGGATTTTTCACGTCGCAGATCAGCCGCGCCACGCGTTCGTTTTTCCCGCCGCCGTTCTTTCCGTTGCCGCGAATCTCCTCGGGGAAAATCACGAAGGTTTCGTAATCCGGAACGAGGAGCATGTCCGATTCCTCGATGCGCGAGAAACCTTCGATCGAGGAGCCGTCGAAGAGGATCTGCCCGTCAAGCGCTTTGTCGATCTGGCTCATGGGCACTTCGACGTTCTTGTTGCGGCCCATGACGTCCGTGAACCAGAGGCGAATGTTGTTGACCTTCTCTTCCTTGAGGCGCTTGAGAATGTCGTCACGCGTGGTCATCGATCCTTCTCCTTCTCTATGGATATGAACGCGAGACGGCGGGAACCCCGCATCCCCGCCGTCAAAAACTCCAAATAGAACGCCCTCCGGTTCACTGACCGGTGACTCCTTCTCCCCCCGTCGTTATGGGACTGATCTTAATCCCGCGCTGTCAATCCGCCTCGTTCTCATTCCCTTATCGATAGGCTGTAGGCGTCGTCTATTCCCTGCGCCGGCGCACGAGAACGAAGCCGGAATGGACTCGGTTATACGACACCTGGAGACGCTATTCAATAGAAAAATCGTCGCAAGCCCCCTGCCAGCGTGTCTGCAAATATACAACCACTTGAATTAATTAGAATTATTTGCGTTCAATAAAAACATCTCCACGGTCCGGTTTGGACCCCTCCTGGGATTGTCCTCTCCGTCGCCAATCCATCAAGCCCTTTCCTGCCTCGCCCTCCGCCCGCCTCGCTCTCGCCCTTGCCTCCGTCACGCACCTTTGTTATGCTTGCAACCCGCAACGGTGCTCCACTGTTTATTTGAATACGGAAGGAATCCACAATGCGACGTTGGCTGGCGATCATGATTTTGGCGGCGGCGCTATGGCTGGCCGTGGCGGGCTGCGGCGACATGGGAGACCATGTCGAAACCGGCCTGCCGCCTGCGCCCCAGGCGATTCTCGATTCCATCCCCGAACCCGGGATTTTCTATCTTGAACTCCCCTCGGCCAACCGCGTCCAGGCCGACCTCCGCGCCAAGGTGGGCGAGGCTTCGGTGTTCTGGGAACTCTCGAAAGGCGCGGCGACAAGCGCCAACGCGGCGGTTTTCGACGTGCTGCGCGTGATGGACGACATTACGCCTTTCCCCGCTCTGGAGGCGTCGGAAAGCCGCGCCATCTGGCAACTCGACCAGCCGCTGGACGCCGACTCGACGGCCGTGCCGCAATTCATCGTCGAGAAAGACACCTCGACCCGTTACGTGCTGACTTTCCGCGAGCGGAACGTTGACCGGCAGGAATGGGTCGGCGTCTGGGCCGGCGACCTTTTCCGCGACACCAAAGAGCCGAGGATGGGGCAAGGCAGCTTCGAAATCGACTATACCGCCGCCGCCCAGGCCGATCCGATTTCCGCCCGGCGCGGGCAGGTGCAAATCAGCTACAGCGCCAACAGCGGCGAGGATCTTTCACTTACATACCGTTTCGAAAACTATCTGGGCGAGAACGACGCCGGAAGCGAACCGCGGAACATGATCTATGAATTTTGCGAACGCACGAACGGGAGCGGTTATTTCAACTTCGAGTCTTATTTTAACTGGTCGGGCAAGACCGACGCCCTGGAAAAGCTCGGCGTGAAAACCCTCTGGACAAGCGTCAACACCGGCCAAAGCCAGGTGCTCATCACCGGCGCGGACATCGAGGCCCAGGGATTGGACGTGGTCGAATTGCGCGAGTGCTGGGATGCGGCCTTCATCCAAACCTACTACGTCCAGCTTTACTACTGGAAGACCCCGCCGGAAACGGGGAACCCGACCAAGGACAAGGAAGAAGGGGACGCGACCGCATGTCCCACCGCTTTTGAGCCCCCGGACCTGTCGGGCGACGAAACGCCCGAAGAGGGAGAATAACGAGGCCGGAAGGCTCGAACCGCAAGGTCCGCCCGCACAAGACGAACGAAAGGACCAAGGAGGCTCGACATGAAAAAAGGAAGCTCAGCCAAAATCGGCCGGATCTTCTTCGCCGGGCTTGCCGTCGTTTTCGCCGCCGCTTGCGGCAGCGACACGGAGGTGATTTCCGGGGACTACCTCGACGCCATTCCCGATTGGGAGCAGTTGCGTCTCGACATCCCCGGCGGCGAAGCGCAAGGCCGGCTGCGCGCCGCCGAAGCGCCCATCGCCGAATATTACAAAATCACCCGTCAGACGGTTCTGGACATCAACGGTTTCGTCTTCGCGATGCTGTCGGTCGTCGATGAAGTGCTTCAATACCCGCCGACCAGCGACAGCGGCGATTCGCAGGTGTGGGCCCCGGAGCAGCCGCTTTCCGGCCTGTCGCCGGTTGTGCCGCGCTTCACCCTGACCGCCGTGGGCGAAAATAAATTCGACTTCCTCTTCGAACTGCGGCCGAAAAACGAGGGCGAGGAAAGTTACGTCCGTGTCTGGGCCGGCGCGTTCGAGCGCGAGGCCGACACGGCCCGGCGCGGCCGGGGCGAGATGACGATCGACTTCGACCAGGCGGCCGCCGTCGATCCGACGACCGAGGAGCGCGGCAAGATCATCATCGACTACGACATCCGCACCACTGTGGATCGCGTCATCAACCTTGCCTTTCAGTCCTTCCGCGGCGAAGACGACCCTGAAGACTGGCTTATCGACGCCGAATACAGCTACCGCGAAGCCGCCGACAACACGGGCGAGTTCTTCTTCACCGCTCAGGGCGACATCTTCCCCGCCGAGGATGGTTCGGCCAGCGAGGAAACGCTGTCCGTGTTCACCCGCTGGCAGGGCGACGGCGCGGGACAGGCGGTGGTCGAGGTTTCGGGCGAGGACATCGACGCGTCCGGGTTTTCGTCCGGCGAGGATCGGGAATGTTGGGACGACGGATTTCACCGCCGCTACTTCAGCCGCCTGGCCTATTGGGATGCGGAAGACCATCCTGACTGGCAGGCCAGCAATGTGGATAACCCGATCGAGGACGAGAGCGTCGCCTTCGGAGACGTCGCGGAATGCCCCTTCAGTTTCGAAAGCGATTGACGTTCGCGTTCGAACCCGTGAAATATATTGAAGTTCCAGGCGGCGGACGGTACAATCTTCGGACCTGCGTCTGTCGCATGGTTGGGGAAAAACGAACCGATGGTTCACTCCAGCACAATTCTGATCGTCGAAGACAACGCCAAAACGATGAAGCTTTGCCGGGATCTTCTGGAACTTCGGGGCCATTCGATTCTTGAGGCGACCGACGGCGAAGAGGGGATCAACCTCGCGCGGCTGCATCGGCCCGATCTGATCCTGATGGACATTCAGCTTCCGGTCATGGACGGGCAGACGGCGGCGCGGCTGCTTAAAGAAAAAAAAGAGACGCGCAACATCCCGATCGTTGCGTTCACCGCGTTCGCCATGAAAGGCGACGAGGAGCGGTTTTTGACGGGAGGTTTCGACGGCTACGTCGCCAAACCGATCGACACCCGGCGGTTCGGCGAGCAGATCGAAGGCTTTCTGAAGCCGAAGCGCTAAAGTTGCGTCAACCTCCATCCGCTGAACCAAACAGGAAGAGCGCATGTCGCGACGCGCCCTGACACCCGAGCAAACGGATCTCATGATCGAGCTGGCCCGCATCGGCGCCGGCGTCGTCGAGCTTGAGGACGCCGCGCACCGCATGCTTTCGGCGCTCATCGACCATCTGTCGTTCCAGCACGGCTCCATTCACCAGTTGAGCGATCGACTCGACGAATTCGAGGTCCTGGCGCAGATCGGCGAAGCCCGCCTCGCTTTGCCCGCTCCCGAAGAATTGATGGATCCCGAAACCGATTTCCAGAAGGCGATGCAGAGCGGCAAGGGACGGGTGGTGTACCGGACGATTCGCCAGAAAGGCACGCTGATCGAGGTCACCCGCTTCACTTTTCCGCTCTTGCACCAGAATCGCGCTTACGGCGTCGTGACGCTTTTGGCCACCGACGGTACGAACGCCAGCGAAGGATTGTTGGACACCGCCGACGTGCTGGGGCCCTGGATGGGCGAACTGCTGCGCAGAGTCGGCGAGGTCACGCAGCTCGTGCGGCGCGAGAACGAAATCCGCCGGCTTTCCAAATTTCCACGCGAAAATCCGAACCCGCTTTTCTGCTGCAACCGGCGCGGCGACGTCACCTACCTCAATCAGGCGATGCTGGACCTGCTGAAGGGCAACCGCCTGGGCAAGGTGAAGAACATCAAGGAACTGTTCAGCGACGGCGGCAAGAGCTTCTCTCACATCTGCCGCTCCGTCGGCGAAGACATCATTTCCAAAAACCGCGAGTTCCGCATCGGCAGCCGCATCCTTCTGGGCTCGGTGAGCTCCTACAAGGGCGCGGAGGATTCCTACGTCTACCTGCAGGACATCACCGAGCTCAAGACGCTGGCCCAGGAGATGGCCCGCAAGAACATGGAGCTCACCGAAATCAAGGAAGAACTGGAGTACCAGACGCGCCGCGCGATGGACGCCAACCGCCACAAGTCGGAATTTCTGGCCAACATGAGCCACGAACTGCGCACGCCGTTGAACGCGGTGATCGGATTCTCCGAGGTGCTGCTGGACGAACTGTTCGGCCCGTTGAATCCCAAGCAGCGCGAATATACGACGGACATCCTGGAATCGGGTCGGCACCTTTTGTCGCTCATCAACGACATCCTCGATCTTTCGAAGATCGAAGCGGGCAAGATGGAACTCGAGCTGTCGGAATTCGCGGTGCGCGACCTCGTGCAGATGTCCTCGAACCTGATGAAGGAAAAAGCCTCCAAACACGGCATCTCCGTCTCGATCGAAGTGGAGGAAGCCGTCGGCACGCTCGTCGCCGACGAACGGAAAATCAAGCAGGTGGTGTTCAATCTCATTTCCAATTCGCTCAAGTTCACGCCCGACCACGGCAAGATGGGCATCCGCGTTTCGCGCGACGGCGATTTCGTGAAATTTTGCGTCTGGGATTCCGGCATCGGCATTTCCATCGACGAACAGGAACGCATTTTCGAGGAATTTCATCAGGTGGACGGCTCGCTGACCAAGCGTTACGAGGGCGCGGGCCTCGGCCTGGCCATCGTGAAGAAATTCGTCCAACTCCACGGCGGCAAGGTGTGGGTGGAGAGCAAACTCAATCTGGGGTCGCGCTTCTACTTCACGATCCCCCTGACGGCGCCCAAATGGCTGGCGACGCCTCAGCCCGCCGTCCAGTGATTCATCCGCGACAGGGGGCCCGATGGATGCGACGGACCACGGCCGACCGGCCAAGGAGCGCAGCATGAAAATCGCCATCCAGTTCAACGGCCAGACCGTCGAGGCGCGGCCGGGGACAACCATTCTCAAGCTGCTGGAAACCTACCCCCATCCGGGCAAAAGCGCGCCTTTGGGAGCGATCGTCAACAACCGCCTGATGGGGCTCTATCGCGTCCTGCGTTCCGATTGCACCGTCCAGACGATCGATTATCGCAGCAAGGAGGGCGCCAACATTTACCGGCGTTCGCTGACGATGATCCTCTGTGCGGCGTTCTCCGACCTTTTCCCCGAGGTTCGCCTGGAGATCGGTCAATCGCTGGCCAACGGTTACTACTATCACGTCACGCACGGGCCCGCCTTGACCGAAACGATGCTCGCGGCGGTCGAGGCGCGGATGCGCGAGATCATCGCCGCCAACCGACCCTTGCGGCCGGTGCTGGTGACGACCGAGGAAGCGGAGGAGTATTTCGCGAAAATCGGCTCGGAGGCCAAGGCGATGCTGCTGCACCAACGGCGGCAACCGGAGGTGCCGTGGGTGGTGATCGGCGAATTCCGCGATCTCGTCCATGGTCCGCTGGCGCCCAGCACCGGCGTCTGCCAGACTTTCGCCATCCTGCCGAAGCTGCCGGGGTTCGTGCTCACTTTTCCCGACCGCATCGGCCGCGTGCTGGTCGCCCTCCCCTCCCAACCGAAACTCTACGCCGCGTATCGCGACACGCGGATGTGGAACGAGCAGCTCGGCATTTGGAGCGTCGGCCACCTGAACCGCGCCTGCATCGACGGTACAATCTCCGAAATCGTCAAGGTGTCGGAAGGTCTGCAGGAGAAGAAAATAGTCGCCATCGCCGACCGCATCAAGGCGGCGGGAGGTGAAATCCGCGTCGTGCTCGTCGCCGGGCCGTCTTCATCGGGCAAGACGACCACCACCAAGCGGCTCGCCGTGCAACTGATGGTCAACGGCATCCGCCCCGTGGCGTTGTCGATGGACAACTACTACATCGACCGCGCCGACACGCCCAGAAATCCGGACGGCTCCTACAACTTCGAAAGCCTGGAAGCGCTGGACCTGGACTTGTTCAACTCCCATCTGCACGACATTCTGGAAGGCAAGCTCGTCCAGATGCCGATGTACGACTTCGTCTCCGGCGCGCGCCGCAAGGATAAAACGATCCCCATTCAACTGCAACGGGACCAGGTGTTGATCGTCGAAGGCATTCACGGCATCAATCCGCGCCTCACGGAGGCCGCGCCGGCGAAGGCCAAGTTCAAGCTTTACGTTTCCGCGCTCACGCAACTCTGCCTCGACGAGCACAACCGCATTTTCACGTCGGACGCGCGCCTGCTGCGCCGCATCGTGCGCGACCGCCTCTATCGCGGCTATTCGGCGGCGCAGACGATCCACCAGTGGCCGCACGTACGCGCCGGCGAAAACAAGCACATCTTCCCCTACCAGGAAGAGGCGGACGTGCTTTTCGACACCTCGCTCGTTTACGAGCAGGCGGTGCTCAAGCCTTATTTACAGCGCTTTCTGCTGGAGGTGGACCAGCGCGACCCGGCTTACATCGAGGCGTATCGCCTCTTCAACTTCCTCTCCTGGTTCATCCCGATTTTTTCCCACGAGGTGCCCCATACCTCGATCTTGCGCGAGTTCATCGGCGGTTCGACGTTCAATTACTGAGCGCCGACGACGTCCCCCGCAAAATAGAAGTGGCGTCGGGCCGGGTTGGCGGCGCGGATGCGGATGATGAGCGGCCGCGTTTGCCCGGCCAGCGACGAGGTGTCGAAGGCTTGGCGCGTCCAGACGGCGGCGTTGGGTTGCGTCAGCGTTCCGATGATCTCGTCGCCGGCGGCGGCCTCCAGCGTCACCGGCGCGCCGCCCTTCAGTTCGGCGGCGAAATCGGAAAGCCCCGCGCCCAAAAAAAGTTGGTCGCCGAACACGACGTCGGGGAACGAGAGAACGAGCGTTCCGTTCGTCGGATGCGCCCCAATAGCCTCGCGCTCGCCGCCGCCGAGGGCGGCCATGGCCGGACCGACCCAGTTCCACTCGGCGTCGCCGCAAATGAAGCGGTCGCCATCGGGCCGGCAATCGCGCCGCTCGCCGTTTTCTTCCACCCACGCCCTCGCTTTCGGAAGCTTCGCTCGCAGATTGAAGCGGCTGGCCGAAGACGGCGTGAAGTCGAGGCGGACGACGGACACGGCAGAGCCATTATATTCAGTGGAAAGCGCCGCTTTCGGGCCGAGCGAATGCGGCCGCGCGGCGTAGCGGTCGGGATCGAAAGCGGTCCCGCTCCAGACGACGAACGCGCGGGCGTATGGGTAGAACGGCTCGTCCGACAGATGGTCCATGAACCGCGCCGGCGCGCCGGTTTCCGGAATCCATTCGGCCTGCGCGGCCGACGGGGTCACGATGAGCGCATCGCGCGCCGGGTCGTACTCGCCCCGGCGAACGATTTTCATCGCTTCGCGCTGCCACGCCGGCGGTTCGAGGGACGTCAGGGCGACCCAAGCGCCGTATACGACAGCAGCACAAATTGCTGTAAGAAACACCGCGCCGAGCGAAACGGCGAGGGGGGTTCGCCTAAAACCGTCCGCCAGCCTCCCCGCCTTCTCGCGCATCCAGATGCGCAAGGGGACGTCTTCGGCGATCAGCAGAGCATAAGCCAACGTCAGCGCACCGAGAATCAGTATGCCGATGACTCGGTTCTGCTCCTGTCCCCCCGCAATGACAAGATAGACGTCGTAGCTCGCCGCCATCGCCCAGGCGAAGGTCAGCCACATGAGGGCGTGGGTCCAGCGGCGCGGCTGGGCGAGGAAAAACAGCGCCATCACGCTGACCACGACGCAGTAATACACCGTGAGCCCCATCGAGAGAAAAACCAGCGGATAGGAGAGCGCCACGGTTTCCCAGTCCGCGCGTCGTCGCGAAACCACGGCGATGGCCAGGGCGAACAGGGCCATCGCGCCCCAGGCGACGGCGTTGCGCCGCCCTTCCACCCGACGGTTGTGGCGCAACGCCTCGACGCGGAGGTCCGCGTCGGCGGCGCTATCGACCGTGAACGTGCGGCCGATATGCATCGTGAGATACGGCAGGCCGAGGCGCGTGCTCGACACGACCTGCCGGTGCACGTCGAGCTTGGCCGCATACTCGCGCCAGTAATCGACGCCGAACATGGCCAGACTCAGCGACGCCAGCACGACGACCGTCGCGCCGTAGGCGATGAAAAATCTCATATGCCCGCGATCGAGGCGTTTCGTGCTTATCCAGCCATGCGCCGCCTTGACCAGCAGGCCGAAGAGAAGCGCAAAAGGAAAGAGCCGCACGAGCCCGGCGTAAGCCAAGGCGACGCCCGCCCGCGCCTGCCGGCCGCGCTTGAGCCAGGCGAGGCCGGCGATAAGCGCCGCCATCCAGTCGAAGCGCAAAAACGAGCCGATGATGAAGAGCTGGTGGTTGAAGAACACGGCGTAGTAGAAGGCCGCCGTCAAGAGGGCCGTCTCGGCGTCGAAAGCGCGCCAGAGCAGGACGAACGCGGCGAGAATGAGCACGATGTCCAGCAGCGCCAACAGCCGCATGCCCAGAGGCGTCACCGGCGTCAGCTCCGCGAGCGGCCGGGCCAGGACCCCCCACACGGGGCTGCCGTTGTAACCCATGTCGTTGCAGCGGTCGTAATAGATACCGGCGTGCTGGACCTCGTAAAACGCCTCGATGTCGGCCCTGAATTCGGCCCAACGCTCGGGCGCAAATCGCCCTTTGCAGCGCTCCACTTCATCGGGGTCGGAGACGATATCCTCCAGCCGCTTCATCTGGTAGGTTTCCAGATCGCGGATTTCCCGGTCGCGCATGATCCGTGGCATCTTCCCGCCGGCTTCGGCCACGCCTTCCGCCTCGGCGATGACGATGCAACGGTAGAGGTTGAAATAGCCGAGTTCGGGGGCGTATTTCACGCCGAAGTAGTAATGGGAGATGTCATGATAGTGGAGCATCGAGCCATAGATGAAATCGCCGAAACGGAAAAAAGCGGCGATCGCCAGCACGGCCAGGAAGGCCGAAAGCGCCACGAATGGCCGCCGCCAGCGCGCATACAGCGCCTCCGGAGCGAGCAGCTTGAAACCGCCGGCCAGCCCGGCCAGGACGAGCACGGCGGCCTTGATGTAAAGGCTGACCTCGTGGACGTTCATCCGCTATTCTCTGACGTGATCGAGATTGATCCACCCGTGGCGAGCGAGCCTACTTTACCACATTCCGGTGAAAAAGCGGACACGCGCGCGAACGGAAAATCATTCCGACTGAATGGAAAATTTCAGCAGCCGGTCCCGGTCGTCGAAAACGTAGACGACGCGGCTTGACGTGGCGGCTATGGCGTGGGGCGCGCCCATGTCGGCGGCCTCTGTCGGCGCGCCGTCGCCGGCGGCGATGAACAATCGGCGCTCCGCCGTGACGCCGATGAGGCGCTTTTTCGCGGGTTCGGCGATGTAGAGCACAGGCGCGCTGGCGGGGCCGGCGACAAGCAGGCGATAAGGGCGGTCGAAACGATAGAGCTGCGCCGCGCCCGGGGCATCGCGCCAGACGGCGGGGGCGTCCGAGCCGGCATAGTTGCTGACCAGCCAGGGGGCGACCGAGCCCGGCTGCAACCAACGGATCAACCCGTTATCCGTGTCCGCCACGAATACGGCGGCGCGGCTTGCACTGTAGGCGAGGACGGTCACGTCGTGCGGCGCATCGAAACGCGCCTGGCGCGCCTCGCGCAGCTTGGAATCGTAGCCCGCCCCGACTCCGCCGGCGACGCGCGTCAGCACGCCGTCGGAAACGTACTCGTAAACGGCGTGGGCGCCTCGATCCGCGATGAACAAGCGGCTGTTTTCATCCACGCCGAGCCCCATGGGCTCGACCAGCGTTTCGCTTTTCCCCGGTTCGTCGCCGGGCTGTCCCGTGATCTCCGTGACGCCGGAATCGGACAGGGCCAGCACGCGGCCGTTGCCGGCGTCGGCGACGTACACGACTCCCCGTCGAGCGTCCCAGGCGACATCCGTCGGATAACGCATCCGGACGTCGTCGCGGTCGATGGCGTCTTCCGCCGGCGCTTCGCGGCCCGCTTCGCCGCAGACGCCGAGCAGCGTGCTTACCGTCCGGTCCGTGAGATCCAGGGCGCGCAGGCAATGGTTGAACGTGTCGGCGATGTACAACGTCACGTTCGGCGCCGCATCCATGCCTTGCGGACGGTTGAAACGGGCTTCTTCGATCGGGCCCTCGGCGTAGCCCGGCTCCCAGGGGCCGTAAGTTTCCTCCAGGACGAGACGGGGCGGATCGGCGGCCTCAGCGAGCCCTGCCGCGAGCGCTATAGGGAGGCAGACAAAAAGGGCGTGGATATGGCTGCGCCTTCCCACCGCCGCCTATTTCCCCCACTGGAGCTGGCGCACCGTGAACTGATCGTCCTTGAATCCCTGGTTGACCTTGAAGGTTTTGACGTCGAGGATCGTTTTATGGCCGGTGATCGCGTCGCGGAGAACGACCTTCCGATGGCGGTGGAGGCCGCCCTCGAAGACGAACGGGTCCGAGTTTTCCATCACTTTCACCAGCTTGCCGTCCTTGTCATAATAATCGACTTGGCATTCCCAGAAGTTTTTCTTGTCCACTTTGAACGCGAGCCGCGCATAGTTCAGCTTCGCTTCCGGCTTGGCCGGGCAACTCAGGTAATAATAGCCTTCGTCCTCGCGCTCGATCGTCGGCGTGCACACATCCGCCCATTTCGTGGTCGCCATGTCGTCTTGAGTGAAGTCGCTGCCGGCGAAAGGCTGGCTCATGTTGTGCGCGGCGACGCGCCGCACCCGCTTGTAGCCGGGGAGGTACACGTAATTGCGGTTGCGGTCCTCGATCAGCACGGCCATGCCTTTCAACTCACCCGTCGTGAAGCGGATCAGCCGCATGCGCTCGCCCTTCTGGCGGACGGTGAACTCGTAGGTTTTCTGCTCGCCGCTGACGTCAACGATCGTCATCAGGTTGTCCATCTCCTGATCTTGATAACCGCTGATCGAGGCGTCCATCTTTTGCAGGATTTCGAGGGCGGTCGGCCCTTCGGCGCGCGCCGAAACGGGCGGAGCAAGCATCAGAACGGCGAACAGGGAAAGGGCGCAGAACAAAGCGCAACGACGCATGACAACCTCCGGGTGCGAGGGGTGAAAACCGGCGGCCCGCCGCCTAAGCGGGCTATGGGGCCAGTCTAGTGGGCCGACCGAGATTGTCAAGCCAAGCTTAGTCCCGCCCGCCCGTGCCCGTGGCGACGTAGCCTGCCGCTTCCCGCGCGGCGAGGATGTTGGCGAGGTAGGTGTCGATCAGGCGGTTCACGTCGCCCTCGCCGTCGTAGAAGAGGTTGGCCACGGGAACGCCGTACTCGGCCTGGATGCGCTGGAACACGCCGGCGGTGATCGCGCCGGGCATGCAGCCGAAGGGCGCGCAGTTGACCACGAGGTCCGCGCCGTTCCTCATGAACTCGATCGTCCGGCCCAGCGTGATGATGACCTCGCCCTCGAAATCCAGCGGCACGAAGCGCGACCCCTCCTCCACCGCCGTCGAAACCGGCGGCTCGTGGCGGTCGTCGAGAATCGGCGAGGCCAGATCCATGTAGTGCCTCTCGTCGGCGGCGAGGAAGCGGTTCTTGAGGTAGACGGCCATCTTCTCGCGCATGCCGCCGTGCCGGTAGCCCTTCGTCCAGGCTTCCATATGGGCGGTATAGAGCACCCATTCGGAAATCGGCGCCATCCACGCCTCGCCGCCGGCCCGTTCGATGCGCCGCACCACGTCCTGGTTGGTGAAGCGGTTCTGGCGGACGTAGATTTCGCCGACGATGCCGACCAGCGGTTTCTTGCCCGGCCGGCGCGGGATGCTCATGAAGTCGTCGCGGCATTCGGCGACGACCGGATCGAGCTTGGCGTTGGAGGCGATGGCGTCGGCCAATTTGCCGACCCATTTTTCATAGACCGCCTCCGTGCGGCCGGGGACGGTTTCGTAGGGCGTGATGCGGCAGCGCATCTTGAACAGCACGTCGCCGAGCACCAGCCCCGTCCAGACGCGCTTGCGCAGCGTTTCGTCCGAGCCCTCGTAGGAATCGGTGGAATTCCACGACATCACCGGCACGTCCGACCAGCCCATGCGGTTGAAGACGATGCGGTCGAGCGTGCAATAATTGCCGAAGCGGCAGGGACCTTCAGCCGTCGGCATGAAAAGGGCGTGCTTCGAGGGATCGCCGCCCTGCCGCTCCACCGTGGCGATGAAGGTGCCCATCGTCGCCGGACAGGGCAGGCATTCGCCGCCGCGCGTGTTGGCGCGGCCCTTGAGAAACGAGGCGCGGTCCTCCAGGGGCAGGGGCTGCGCGTCGTAGCCGACGCTGCGCAAGGCCGCCGCGAGAAAGGCCGAGCTTTGCTCGCTCATCGGCGGCACCCACACCGTGCGGCCCTTCATCGACGCCTTGTCGGCCGGCGGCTTGACGAACGCATAGCGCTTCACGGCCTTCACGTCGTTGGCGGCCAGCACGTCGGCGAAGGCCTCCAGCCGCGTCAGGTAGCCGGCGTCCGCGCCGTGCTCGTCGAGTTCAAGCATCAGCATCGGCTTCTCGCCCATGATCTCCTCGGCGTAGGTCTGGATGAAGGAGTCGGGGCCGCAGGAGAAGTTGCTGAAGTAGACGGCGTAGAGGTTCGGCGTCCGGGCGACGAAGCGCGCCGCCTCCAGCATGCGCCGGCCGAAGTTCCAATACATGTTGTGGAACTCCTTGCCGAGGTCCTCTTCATCCAGCGGCAGAAAATCCATCGGCACGACGGGAAGCCCGAGGCGGGCTATTTTCTCCGGCAGGGCCAGGTTCGCGCCGGGATCATTGACGTTGTACGGCCGGCCGAGGATGACGACCGCCGGACGATCGGCGGCCAGAATGTCGGGCAGTTTGTCCCGCCCGGCCTGAGCCAGGCTTTCGTCGTAGGCCTTCTGCGCCGTCTTCGCGGCCTTCCAGGCGGCGGCGACCTCGCGCTTCGAGCGCCCCAGCCGCTGGCCCAGGTCTTCGGTCAAACGGACGATCGCCGTGTCATCGTCCCAGCGGAAGTCCATCGTCGCCTTGATCAGCCGTTCCTCGGCGATGCCGTTGAGCGTCATCGCCGAAGCGATCAACGCCGGCAGGGCGATGTTGTAGGGGCAGAAGTAGCTCTCGCTCGTCTTGCCGTCCGTGTCCCCGGCCGAGACCATGTAGGGAACGAAAATATTTTCGACGCCGTCCTTCTCCAGAAGCTGGCGCGCGTGGCCGTGGGCCAGTTTCACCGGGAAGCAGTAATCCGCGCCCACCCAGTCGGACGACTGCTCGATCACGGCGCGGTCGGTGGGCTTGGAAAGCTCCAGGTTGTAGCCAAGCTCGGCGAACAGCCGCCGCCAGAAGGGATAATAGTTGTGGGCCAAGAGCGCCCGGGGCATGCCGATCTTCGGCGCGTGCTCCGGCAGTTTGGGCTCGCTGGTGGCCTGCTTAAACAGACGGTCGCGCAAGCGGAAGAGATCGAATTCGCGAATGCGGCGCATCTGGGCGTCCTCGGGGTCGCGGCCGCAGAGGTAGCCCCAGCTCGGCCGGCCGTCCAGCCCCTCCACGTCGGCATAGCTGATCGAGCAACGATTGGCGCAGAGCGGACAGGCTTCCTGGGACAGCTTCACCTCCTTGTCGGCGAAGGAGAGCCCCACGAATTTCGTCTTCTCGCCCCTGGCCTCCATCTGCCGCTTGGCCAAGAGCGCCACGCCCCACGAGCCCATGACGTGGCAATACGGCGAAACCACGACCTCGATGTTCAGAAGATTCTCGAACGCCGCGACCAGACCCGTGTTGCGCGCCGTCGCGCCCTGGAAGAAGACTTTCTTCTTCGAGTAGTAACGGCTGCCGACCACTTTGTTGAGATAGTTCTGGACGACGGAGTACATTACCGCGCCCATCGCTTCCTTCGGCTGATACCCCTTGCGCAAGAGCGCGCGAACATCCTGCTCCATGAAGACCGTGCAGCGATCGGACGTCACCGGCGGTTCGACGCCCATCACCGCGCCGCCCAAGGCGAAAATGTCGAAGCCCATCTTGCGCGCCAGCTCTTCGACAAAAGAGCCCGTGCCGGCGGCGCAGACGTAGTTCATGTTCGAATTGTGCAGGTGGCCGCCGACGGTGTGGACGTATTTCGCGTCCTGGCCGCCGATCTCGAAGATCGTGTCGATCGTCGGGTCCACCTTCATCGCGCCGGCGACGTGCGCCGTGATTTCGTTGATCACGCGGTCCGCGCCGATGACGGCGCCGACGAGT
The DNA here is from genome assembly GCA_003598065.1 of Myxococcales bacterium. GTDB lineage: Bacteria > Myxococcota_A > SURF-8 > SURF-8 > SURF-8 > SURF-8. The sequence continues at coordinate 136,559 of QZKR01000152.1, forward strand.
TTGCGGCCCGAGCCGGTCGTCGCCGAGCCCAGCACCTCGATCCGCCCGCTTTTCTTGGCGATCAAGGCTGAAAGGGCGCGGAAGATCGATTTCGTCGCGCCGATCGGGTCGCCGCCCGTTTTGCGGTAGATGTCGAGGATCGGCTGCTCGTCCTCGCCGATCAGCAAGAGCTTGGTGGAAGTCGAACCGATGTCGATGCCGAGGTAGCCGCGCAGCAGGCCGCCGGCCGGCCAGCGGGTGATGCGCACTTCGTTTTTCTCGGCGTCGATGTAGGATTCCATGACCTCGAAGGAGGGGTACGCCGAGCGCTTCAGCAGCAGCGGCGGGCGATGCGCCTCCCGCGCCGCTTCCTGCGGCACGCGCTCCAGGGCCGACCAGTCCACCGGCTGCGAGAGCGGCCGGGCGATCCTCGCCGCGCCGTAGGCGGCGGCCTCCTGCGGCGAGGGGGGGACGACGAGTTCGACCTTGAGTTCGCCGGCCAGCCAGCGCATGACTTCCTTGTTGCGCGCCACGCCGCCGACGACGGCCGTCCTGCCTTCCGGCGTGCGGCCCTTGAACAGCGTCATGACGATCGTGTGCGTCAGGCCGCGGCAGAGGCCGGACCACATCTCGGGCTTGCTGTGGCCTTCCTGCTGGCGGTGGATGAGGTCGCTCTTGGCGAACACGGCGCAGCGCGCCGCGACGGACGGCGGCGAGGGAATGAAGGGCAGCGCGTCCAGCTTGCTGTACTCGATGCCCAAGCGCGAGGCCTGTTCGTCGAGGAAGGAGCCGGTGCCGGCGGCGCAAAGCGTGTTGGTGTGGTAGCCGACGAACGAACCGTCTTCGGCCAAGGCCACCATGGAGAGCGATCCGCCGCCGATGTCCACGATCTGGCGCACCTCGCCCACCGCCTCGTGCACGGCGCGGATCGTGGCGGCGACCGTGTTGCCGGGTTCGACGCCGAGCGCGCGCGCCACCGGTCCCGCGTTGACGCCGACGACGTTGACGGCCGAAATCGCCGCGCCGTTGAGCCGCTCATCAACCATCTGCCGCGTGACGCGGAAGATCTCGCCCAGATGCGGGCGGCTTTCGCGAACCACGGTCTCGCCGCTGGAGTCCAGCGCCACCAGTTTCACGTACAGCGCGCCGACGTCCAGCCCGACGCGCAGCCCTTGAAAGCCCTTCTCCCCGTGCTCCGACATTGCAACTCCTTGTCAGGAGGTTGTTTCGCTTGGCCCTGCGGCCGACCCCGAACCAATTAACTAATTAGTTAGTTTAACCGGGAGATAAGATAAACGGATCGCCGAAATCCGTCAAGCTAAAACAGCATCAGTAATTCGTGATGATCGACGAGTTGCTTGATATTGTTTATTTTTTCTTTTTCCGAGGCGGCGGAGCATCGAGAACGGGCAGGCCTGCCGAATCCGGATCGCGCAGGAGCATGCGCAGGATCATGTCCATCAGCATCTCCCGACGCTTCCGAACCAGGTCGCGCTTCATCACCGTTTCGCCGATCAGCACCTCCAAAAACGGGCTGTCGGAAAAGTAGGCGGTGATCATGCCCCAGATCGCCGTCAGCAAATGATCGGGGTCCACCTGGCGGAAGACGCCGGCGGCCATGCCGCGCAAGAAGAAATCGCGGGCCAGATCATATTGCGGGCGGAAGTAGGTCCGCACCAGGTTGAGGAAGTAATCGCGGTTGTCGTGGCCCGTCTCCATCGAGGTGAGACGGCTGAAGTTGCGGTGGCGGGCGTTGTAGTCGAAGAAGCCCAGAAAGAAGCGTTGCAGTTTCTCCACCGGATCGATGGGCTTGGGCGCGATGCCGGCGACCAGCTCCAGCAGATCGGCCACCATGCGGTCGAGGACGGCGCGGTGCAGAACCTCCTTGGTGCCGAAGTAGTAATGGACCATCGCACCGGTGACGCCGGCGCGCTTGGCGATGCGGCTGATGCGCGCGCCGCCGAAACCGTCATCGGCGAACGCCGCCTCGGCGGAATCGAGGATGCGCTCCCGCGTCTCTTTGCCATTGATCTGCGCCATGGATCCTTTTACATACGGTCGGAGGACTCCGTCCGCTGAGTCTGTACCGAGTCAAGGGGAGGATGTCAAGCAATAACGCGCTGAAAGGGATAGATCGACGCCCTAAGCGGGGTATGGTTCCGCATAGCCATCACCAGATATAGGGTCTCGCCTGCTTGACGGCGAGCTGGCGACCCGGCAGCTCGAACTTGAATTCCACATCCATGGCGAAGGGTTCCGTGCGACCGTAAATCGGTGCGAAGTGGTCGTGAATCGCCTTCAAAGCCTGAACCAGCTCGCGGATTTCCTCGAAGCTCAGGACCGGATCGCTCTGCGTGAGACTGGAGCGGGAAAAATAGGTCATCTCACCCTGCCCGGCCGGAGGTTTATAGTACAGGAAACATTCCGGCGTAACGCCCGGCTCGGGATTGGCGACGCTCACCGCGCCGACCTGCACGTTCACGTAATAGGCGGCCTGGCCGTTGGGGGGCGGGTCGAAGGGATTGGCGGTGATCGCCACGCCGTTGGCCGCTTCGATCTCGTCGGGAAACGAGCGATGCACCAGCACGCCCATCGCCACGGCGGCATGATCCACGCGCGCCCATTCGCGTTCCTCGAAGGCCGCATGATTCCACAGACTCGCCCAGACTTTGAGCAGAGCGTGCGGGATCGTTTTCTCCGGATCGCCCGGCTTGTAGGAGACGGAATCGTACAAACCCGCGCCGTTGAATTCCAGCAGATCCTCGGCATTCGAACTGGAGCGGAAGCGAATCGGCCCCGAGCCGAGACGCGCCTCGATCTTGTCCTCAATGGCCTCGATCAGCAGCGGGTCCGGCGCGGCGGCGCGGATCTTGTCCCTGAAATCCGCGAGCGCCTGCATGCGGTACAACCCGTCTTCCCGGAAGCGTTCCTCCGCCCGCAGCGCGTCGATTTCATCCTGCAGCCCCGTCTCCTGCATAAAGCGAACATAGGCGGAAACCGGAATGGCGAAGGCGTCGGGCACGGGCAGGGGCGGTTCGATGTTTTTCAACTCGCCGAAATTGGCGGCCTTGCCGCCTACCGCCGGTGTGAAACTAGAGTCGATATCCTCGATATCGATGAGTTCGGTGAAGCTGAGGTCCAGCCTCGGCGTCTGCGGCTCCAAGGGCCGGCGGGCGTCCCAGAATTGCAGGGCGTCCTCATAGCTCGAAGGTTGCAGCGAAAAGCCGTCGGCGCGCACCGACAGGCGCACCCATTTCCCCTCGTTGGCGACGAAGTCAGGATGGGATTCGGCGTCGATCAGCGCCATGTTCGGAGTGCCGCGGCTTTCCGCCAGCAGATTCACGTGCGCCAGCGGAGTCTGGAATTCGCCCGTCACGAGGCCGGCCACCGCCGCGATGTCGTTGGGAACACGATCGACGACGACAATATCCAAGCGCGAGATGTATTCGTCTTCGAGCGCCTCGAGCGACAGAATGCGGATCTGTCCCACGCTCTCGCCAAGGTGCATTCCCTGATAGGTCGCGCCCTCGTACAGCTCGGCGGTGGTCACGATGGCAACCCCATCGGGCAGGCGCGACTCCATTTCCAGGGCGTTCGAGGTCGGGTGGTACCGCAGATCGGCTTCAAAGCCGAGGGCCGACTCCACGCTGCGGAAAAGCTCCTCGATCATCTCCGGCGAGGCCTTGTCGATCGGCGCGATTTCGACGGCGTAAATATCCGGACCGAGATAGTAGACGAGGGTTCCGAGCAGCAGACGCCGCGAGGGCTGGTAATACATCTCGGCGTTGAAGGCGCCCATGTCCATGAAGCCCGAAAGTTTCTCTGCGGCATAGGTGAAGTGACGCCAGCGCTCGGAATCGAAGAAATGCACCTTCTGGCCGTCGCGGCGATCGATGAGGAAAAGCACCGAGCGGTTGGCCGGCAGAGCGGAGGATTCGGGAACGCCGGAGAGCGCCTCGTGATCGGCCGGGCATCCGAGCCGGAACAGGCGTTCGGGGCGAGCGTCTTCCTGCCAAACGCAGACGCCGTCTTTCGGGAGATCCTCTTCTTGTTCGAACTCGACATCGTCCTCGCCCGCCGTATCTGCGTCGCCGTCGGTCTCGGGCGAAGCATCCGAGCAGGCGGCAAAAAACCAGGCCGCGAGGAAGGCCAACAGCAGCGTCGCCGCCAGTCGGAGTCGAGTCGTGTCGAGGATCGTGCTCATGGCGCTCGCCTCGCCCGCGCGGCCTATTCGATGCCGCCTTCGGCGTTATGCCGCGGGTAGATTCCGTAGCGCCATCCGACGGAGAATTCCACCTCGCCGCCGGGGAGACTGGCGCGGACGCGGCGCGCCACTCCGATGTAGGACATATGCGGCTCCAACCCAATGCCGCCCGTCGACGGGAAGCCCTCGACCACCGCTTGCGGGATCACCAGACGGCCTCGGGACGCCGGGGCCTCGCAATACATCGTGGCCTCGGGCGGCGCGCCGTGCCAGCCGGAGTTGAGGATCATCTGCACGAGGCCGCCGTTCTCGATCGGCTCCCAGGCGACTTCGTTGTCTTGACCGTCCGTGAGCGTGATGGAGTTGCTCTGCAGATCGATGTCGAAGGCGGCCGGTTCGACGCCCGTCGTCTGCAACGAAAAGCCGGGGAAATCGTCGCCCGCCGCTTCCACGGCGAAAGCCGTATCGGGCGCGATCAGGTCGGCGCTTAGGGGGTCGGAATAATAATCGCCCGCTGCGCCTGGATCGGCCGAGACCTCCTGATCTCCGGCGGTAAGGGTCACCTTCCCGGCGGATTGCCGAATCGGCGCGTCCTGGCAGGTGTTCTCGGCGTCGCAATATTCGTCCCAGTCGCAGGGCGGATTGCAGGCCGAGTCGTTGCCGAGGTAGAGCACGCAATCCCCTCCGCGCGCGGCGACATGATGCAGCTCCGGCGGGAAGGCGGCAAAGGCGTCCATGCGCACAAGCCCGGTATAGAATTCGATGGAAACATTTGCATCGCTGGACGGGACTCCTCCCCAGGCGAAAGCATTCACGGACACGCGGCCGATCAAGGTCGGTTGCTCGATGACGTTGTCCCCGTCAGCGGTGTCGCCATCGGCGCCGTCGCCATCGGGGCTATCGTCGCCATCCGCTTCCGCTTCGTTGTCGCCATCGTTGTCTCCGTCGGTATTTCCAGCACCCTCATCTGTGCTGCCGCAAGCCGCTAACAGCATCACGGCAACAAGGATACTTGCAAGGCTATCTGTGATTTTCCGCATGGTATGCCTTTCGTTTTCGAAGCTGCTTTCAATCCGCAAAACCCACTCCCGCAAGGACAGAAAATGAGCTTCAGGCTGATGCCCGGCCTGCGGTGTTTCAAGGTGTTAAGCAATACTTGCGCCAAGAAAAGGGGGGCGTTTCGCACTCCGACAGGCCGGCAAGAAAAATGTAATTGTTAAATGATTTCATATAAGTATGACGTCGCCTAACTTGCCTTTTATTTTCCCCGTTCTCGTCGATTGAGTCTGGTGAGTGTCAATTTTAGTTAACAGTTGACCGAAAGAGGCGCAGAGCAGGCACGAATTGGGCGCAAGAATTCCCTCGCCCGATTTCCGCCTATTATTTGCAGCCAGCCCTGGTCGTAGGACGGTTCCGCGCGTGTTTCGTCCGCCTCCGCGCCCCTCCGACGGCCTCGATTTCGACGTTTTCCCGTTTCCCGCCGTTTCAAAACGTTCAACGATGTTTCAACGCTTGACCGCAAACGCCCTTTGACTATTCTGGACTCGTGCACAAGGTGTGTTCGGCGTCGGCCGCCGTCGCGCAACACGCAAGCTTCTCCGTTCCGATTCCCTTTTAATTCGTCTCGCGACATCGACCTCCCCTGCGGCGGCGGTCGGACGCAAGCGGCCCGATGCGGCCCTGCGCGATAAATAAGATCCGTCCTTCCATTCCGGTCCGGCGGTTTGCCCGTTCGTAGGGAGCGGGCCGCCGCTGTGGCCGAAACAGAAACGAACAAGGAGTGCACATGCCCGCCCAGCTGACGGTGAGTGGAACGGTCGAGGTGTCGGCGGCGACGCTGGGTGATTTGCCGCAGGGCGAAATCACCATGCCGCTGCAGATGAAAGACGCGCTGCCCCTGACGGTGACGCAACAGACGCACGGCACGATGACGGTGGCGAGCACGGATTTCGTCGCCGTTCCCCTGGGCGGCGTGACCGCCGGGCTGTTTTTGGCCCTACAGGTCGATGGCGGCGCCGTCAAATTGCGATTCAACGGCGCCGGGGAATTGTACGTCGACGGCTTGCTGGTCACCCAGTTTCCCAGCGGCGATCACGCCCTGACGGAACTGGCGGCGGCCCTCCCCATTTCCACGTCCCCCAACGTCGACCTTGAGTTTCTGGCGGCCCAATAACAGGCGCAGCCGTTCCGTCAAACGGGACCCGAAAAAGGAAGCAGCAGACAATGAAGTATCTGGACGCCGATGCGGCGGTGCGCGGGTTCATCGCCGAGACATTGAGCGCGGTCGATGTGCCGGCCGAGGGCGGGGGCACGTTCAACGTCGAGGTGCTGCCGTGCCGCCCGCGAGCAGCGACGACACCGCCGTATGCCTTCGTCGCCGACAGCATCGTGGACGAGCAGGCGAGCCTCGGCTACGGCCTCGAACTGGACGATACGGTGAACGGGTACGAAGCCGGCATGGTGCTGTTCGACATGGGCGCGACCGAGATCCCCGTTTCGATCCGGATCGTCGCCCAGACCGACGAGACGCGCAGCCGCATTCTGGCGGCCTTCCGCGCCGCGCTCCACGGCCTCGCCGAGAACGAGACCGTCTGCGCCGACTACTTCGATCAGATCATGGTGATCCACGTTTTGTCGTTCCGGCGGATGGAGACCGAGGAGGAGACCGAGGACGGCCTCTACTCCTGCCTGATCGCCTGCCGCGCGGAAACGCACGACGTGGAATTGAGGCCCTATATCGCCGTGCAGATTCGCTACGGCGAGGACGAATCACTGCAAATGGAGGATTGACATGAGTGGAATGCTGGTGGAATTGCGGCGGGCGTTTCCCGGATGGGACGAAATCGCCTCTCTCGAACGAATCACGATCATCGACCAGGTGCCGGCCGCGACCATCAAGGGCGTCGGCACGGGCCGCGTCGTCGTCGTCGCCGAGACGACGAAGGGGCCGGTCAACAAGACGATCAAGGTCGGCGACGTCTCGGAGATCGTTTCCCTCTTCGGCGACATCGACAAGACGATCACTACGGACCTCGAAGCGACCCCCGACACGCTGGGCGCTGCGCCAACCAAAGGCTGGGAGGGCAACCTCTGGTGGGCAGTGATGAACAAGCGCTTCGCCGAACTCTGCATCACGCGCGCCGATACGGCAATTCGGGAAAATACTAATAAAGAAAAAGTATCGTTCGCGCTCGCCCGCACAGCGGTTTCGACGACGGCAACCGAGGCCAGCGTCGGTGATGAGGACGTGACCTTGAAAGTGACCGATCGGACCGGCTTCGAGAAGGTCATGTTCAACGGCAGCCTCGTCGATGTGAGCGCTGAACACCCGATCGAAATCACCATCGCCGGGACGGCGGCTTATGTCGTGGGAGTGGAGGCAACCACGGACCTAACTGGCACCTTGACCTTGAGCGCTCCCGCGACATGGCTCATAAGCGCGGCGGTCGTCCGTGTCCTCGATGCTTACACGCTGCCGGGCGGTGCGCTCGTCACCGGCAAAAATGATGACGGCACAGCAATTGTTGCTGCCATGACCGATGACGTGAGTTTCGCTAAGGGGGTACTGACGGCAACCATCTACCTGAGGCCGGTGTCCGACCTTATCTGTAACAAAGCGATTGGTGGAGCAACATACCACGGCTTTACTGATGTCGAAACTGAGACAATTGATGGCCGAATCTGCCCGAAAACGACGCTAGTTCTTAGTGGTGATTCGGCCATGCCTTACCCACCGGGAATGACGATGGGTCCCGATTCGGTGACAACAGCAAGCCTCTTCACCTGTGACACGTGGGCCAATATCGTCAACGACGCCTATACCGCAGCGATTGGCAACCTGGACAATCTCGGCGGATCCTTCGCTTCGGCGGGCGACGCCGCGTCGCGGAACGTCCTCGTTTCCGCCCGCCATTGGGCCGGCGGGACGAGCCTCAACGAATGCAATTTTATCCGCACAGCGATGAAAAAACATGCAGATGACTCCGAGGCCACTGGCGTCTTCGTAGTCTGTCCGATTCGGCCGCCGATCGGTTGCGACAAGGAGACGGCCTTGAAAGCCGCCTCCACCGATCCGAGCGTGGTGACGTATCGCTCCGACCGCATCCTGTACGCCTACCCGCACTTCATGATGAAGCTTTCGCCGTTCTCCTCCGAGGAAATCGCCGTCGGGGCGGACGTCTGGCTGGCCTCCGTGCTCAGCCAGCTCGCGGCGGAGGAAAGCCCCGCCCAGTATCACCACCTGATGGACGGGCGCGGCATCACCGGCCTCGGCCAGCTCAAAAGCCTCTCCACTTCCACGGCGGCTCGCGATTTGACGTTCCAGGACTACAAGGACTTCAAGAACTCCGGCGTCATCGCCCCGATGTTCAGCGCCGATCACGGCTACACCTTCTACAGCGCCATCACCAGCACGCTGGAGTCCGGCCGCGAATACATCGCCCGCCGGCGCTTCGCCGACTTCGTCAACGGCACGGTGGCGCGCTACATCGAGCAGCACAAATCGGCCACGCCGAAGACCAAACGGATCGACGCGATCCGCACGTCGCTGACCACCTTCTTCAGCGAGTTGAAGTCCGAAAACAACCCCGACGCGCAGCGCATCGACAATTTCATGCTGGACATCACCTCGAAGAACACGGCCACGACGCGGGCCAAGAAGATCTTCGTCGTCGCCTGGAAGGTGAAGATGCTGCCGGAGATGGGCAGCTTCGCCTTGTTCTCGGAAATCGGCGACACCGTCGAAATCGCTGAATAACCGGCGCGGCCGCGCCAGGAAAGGAAAAAACGACCATGTCCGTTTTAACGCTCAGAGGCGACGCCGTGGACATCAGCGTGGAGGTCAACGGCCAGACGAAAGAGGTGTTCACCTGCGCCAAGTCGATCGACACCACCTTCAACGTCGATACGGAGCAGGTGGGCTATCTCGGCCAGTCCACCGACCGGACCGAGGAGGTTTTCAACGGCGCGAACGCCACCATCGAACTCGATCAGAACACGCCGGAGTACCTGAAGCTGATCAGCTTCTTCGTGGGCCGCGCCCGCCAGCGCCTTCCCGGCGTGAAGGTCAACGTCAGCGCGAAGTACACCTTCCCGACGGGCGAGACGCAGACGGTCATCCTGCAGGACGTCAAGGCGCGCAATCCGCAGCTCACGGCGAAAAGCCGCCGCGAGCGCGTCGGCGGCAAGCTGGAGGTCCATTCCGACGAGCCGCTGATCGTCGGCTGACGCCGTTTTCCCCGCCGCCGCGCTCTCCGATGCGGCTTTCCCCCGGCCGCATCGGGGAGCCGGCGGCATTTGGACCCATCCGCCAACTTTCGAGGAGACCGCCATGAGCGAACCGAACCCGACCGACAACGGCCGCCGCGAGCCGGTCCATACCTTCACCTTCCCCGAGTCGGTCCGCCAGTCCTGGAAGGAGAAGCACGGCGAGGACGGACCGACGACGATCGGCCTCGTCGAGAACAACCTGGAACGCGACGCGCTGGCCATCAAGCGTTCCCAGGCGCGCCGGACGCCCCCCAGCGAGGAGATGGTGCGCATCGCGCTTGTCGAACTGGACGGCGCGCCGCTGGACGACACGGAGCGCGAGCAGTTTTTCAACAAGGCGACGCGCAAGATGCGCGAGCTGATCGCCGACGCCTGGGCGGTGGTCAACCTGCCCCGCCAGGAGGAAACGCGGGATTTTTTATCGAGCAGGCAGGTCGTCTACTAGGCCAGCGACGGCGAACCGCCGGCGAGGCGGCGATCGACCAGTATGTCCGCGGTTTCGCCGACATCGCCGAGGACGACCCGCTCGACGAGCGCTTTCTGGGCCAGTTTCTCCAGGCGGCCGAAGATATGGCGACGGGTCTGGCCATCGCCTCGATGGCCGTCGAGACGCGGCGGACGCTCTATCGCATGCCGCATTCCGAGCGGCGGCGCTTCCGGGCGGCCGTCGAGGAGCATTCGCCCCTGATCGCCAGAAGCCAGAACCAAACCTCAACCTCAGACTACGAGTTTTAAATGGCAAACGCTAACGACGACACCGAGAGACTGTACTCGTCGCCGGATGACGACCAAAGCAGCGAATGGCCGCAAAGCGCCATCGGCAACGTCAGCGAACAAATCGACGCTAGTACGCCGAATCAGCTCATGAGCGTCGGCCCGGAGGAAAGAGCATCAGAAAACCAACGTCCTCAGGTGCATCGTGGAATTCCGATATACCAGCCGAATCCAGAGGCATTAGCAATAAATCCTACATATCCTCCGCTTTTGCCTTCTCCTATCCACGCACTTAATTTGCCAAAATACCTGGAGGCGATTCATCTACTCGAAATAGGTCATAAAGGTTATGAGGGGTATGAAACACTAGAGGAAACCAAATCGGAGTTCACACCCAATTGGAGTGGTGTGGTAGACACACAGCCCCCTCCATATTCGCCGGAAGAAATGCCATATGTACCTCGAGCGGTAATTGCACCTCTCCCTGAAGAAAACCTTAAAGATCTTCGCAAACCATCACCTCCGATCATGGATCGCCAGTCAGAACCGGGTTCGTTCAGGGAAAAGCACACACAGAATATTACAGCTAGCGATTTCTCGTCAGAGGAAGGGGGGGGTCCAGAAGGCATTTCTGAGACTTCAAAGATAGCAGGACTGACTCTCGCTGAACCGGCTCTGGAACTTGCAAAACACGCCATTCCCCAATTAGCCGGGGTTGCCAAGTTAGCTTCTAAAGTGCTTCCAATAGCAGAATTTGCTGAAATAGCATCTTTTATGTTTGTACAAACTGCGAAGGCAGCAGAACGCTATGTTGAGTGGGGAGAGAAGCATCCGGATGTTCGAAACGACGGGCTGAGACTCCTTGGACGGTTGCCTCCAGAGGGAGAAGGAAAAAAGGTGAATCAGGATATCGACTTAGAAAAACAACCATCCTCCTCTTATGACACAATCGCACCTTTCCCAGAGGACAGGCTGAGAAATTTCTTCAATGAACCACAAGTTTCCCCGACTAGTGATCCCGGACTGCAAAGGTTAAATGATTCCCGAATGTGGCCGCCTAAGCAGACGGGAGAAAAGACGTCGATGAATCAAACCCAGCACATCGGCTCGATGTCGGTGGCGGTGTATGTCAACAATCCGACCTCGGAAGAAGTCGCGGCAGCCGTTGCGGCCTCCTTGGGCGAAGGAGCGGCCAGCGGCGTATCGACGCTCTTAGGCTCATCGACGGCCGTAGGTTAGGAGAGCTACAAGCCATGCCCGCAAGTCTGATCGGCGAGCGCAAGCTCATCATCCAGGAGATGACGGGGCAAAAGCGCGAACTCGTGCTGACCGGCCGCAGCATGCCGCATGCCCCGGCGGCCTTCGGCGGCGGCGACCAGCGCAAGAACGTCACCTTCTACCCCGGCAATCCCAACGCCTCCGTGCAGCTTTACGGCGTGGAGGAGAAGCAATCCTCGTGGAAAGGGAAATGGTCCGACCGTTTCCTGACCCTCGACGGCAAGGTGCTTCTGGACAATTACCCTCTCGTCCGGGCGAAAGAGGTATTCGAGACGTTCGACAGCTTCCGTTACTCGCTGCAGCAACTCCGCGTCAACTGGGCGGGGATCGAGCGTTACGGATTTCTCGATTCGTTCGCGGCCGAGTGGCGCACCCTCGCCGAATGCTACTGGTCGGCGCAGTTCTCCTGGATCAGCCGTGTCGAAACGGCCGACCCGCCGTTCCTCCTGGCCGTAAGCGAATCCGACGCGGGGCCGAGCCTCCTGGATTTCACGAAAAAGATGATCACCAAGGCGATCGAACTGTTGCGAAAGGTTTTCGAGACCGAGGACAAGTACATCATGGAAACCGTTCGCGAGCTGGAGGACGTCATCCGCATCGCCGAGGTGATCGCCTCGCTCGGCGTCGAGGTAGGCGAGGCGGGCGCGGAGGCCGCCGAACGCGCCGCCGAACTGGCTTTCACCGGCTATCAGTCGGCGATGAATATCGCCTGTCAGGCCCGCGCCATCGCCCTCCTTGACAACGCCAGCTACATGGGCTGGCTGTTCGGCCTGGGCTCGCGGCACGAAGCGCCGCCGGGCCCGACGGCGCTGTCCGGCGCGGCCAGCCAGGCCGGCCTGCACGCGGGCCGGATGGGCTCGGGCTTGACGGCGGCGGACGTGGCCGGCGCGAAGGACATCGGCGACCGTTCCCGCTTCCCGGGACAGGGAGGCATCAGCCGGCCGGGCAAGACGCAGCGCGCCTGGCATCGGCCGGAGGATTCCGGCATGACCTTCGGGCGGTTGACGGACGTGAATCCGCAGATGTCGCGCGAGGGGCAGAATCCGGCGGCGTATCTCCGCAAGCTCGTCGACAAGGACGAGGCGGCGGAAAGCATCCTGCAGGTGGCGCACCGGCTGAAGCAGACCTCGAACCGCCTGAACGCCCTCGTCAAGCCGAAAACGAAAAACTATCACGTCGTGCAGCAAGGAGAAGACCTGCGGCACATCAGCGTGAAATATTACGGCACGGCCAACCGCTGGAGCGACATCGCCAAGCAAAACGGCTTGGCCGACAGCGCCCCGCCCGCCGGCACGCGCCTGGTGATCGTGCAATGACGACGACTTTTTCTCCGCCGGTTTACGCCTTCGCGCCCTCCGTGCGCCTGACGCTGCGCCTGGAGGGAGAAGGCGGTAAAAACGACGCAAAAAACGAGCAGACGCTGCAACTGGGGGCGGAGCCGACGGTGGAGACGCCGACGCCGATCTCGATCATCGTCCCCAAGCGGTTCCGTCTGGAGCGCCGGGACTGTTTCGAATCCGACTCGTTGGAGTTGACCATCCCCTTCGACGCCTGCCCGTTGGATCCACGCATCGTCCGCGCGGTGCGGGTGGAGCTGTACGGCGGGCTGGTGGATCTGAAGGCCTTCGGCGCGGCGATGGAAACCGGGAAAGGACGCCCGACAGCGGCGCAGATTCCGGAAAACCTCCTGTTCGTCGGTTACGTGGACGACATGGAGGCGGACGTCTACGGTCGCAAAGGCGACTTGACGCTGCATGCCCAGTCCTATCAGTCGCTGATCCAGGATACACCGATGTCGATGCGGGTGGCCGATCTGCTCTCCGGAACGCCCGCCATGCTAGGTGCGCTGAGCAGTTTTTCGCCGATGTTCCGGATGCTCTTCGGCGGCGTCGCGACGGCTTGGAAACCATCGCAGGTGGTCAGCCTCGTGGTGCAGAGCATTCCGACTTTGTCCGGAATAAAAGTCAAGGTAGCCGACGCCAATACCGAAAAAGTCGGCGAAATTGATAAGACTCGCCTGAATCCCGCGACGGCGGCGCTGGAGTACGAAAAAGAAAGCGTCTGGAATTATCTGCAGCGCCGGCTGACGCTGGACGGCGTGATCCCGTACCTGTGGCTCGACACGATCTATCTGGTAAAGACGGCCAACCTCACGAAGAACCGGCCGTTCGGCTGGATGGCAAGGCACTATGGCGTCATCAATCCGATTCCCAATCCCAAGCGGCCCACGGAGGGGCCGCTGTTCATCGTCGGACACAACATCACCGCGCCGCGCATCCGGCGCAAGCTGACGCGTCAGGCCGCGCCGCCGATCGAGGCGCGGATGTACGATCCGACGCAAGGCCGCACGCATTCGGCCGCCTTTCCCTCGGCGAGCGAGCGGGAGGCGCATCCCGAAATGTGGACGGCGACCGGCGGCTACAGCGCTCCGCAGGTGGTGAAATTGCCATTCCACCCGGGGCACATCGACAAGCTGGGCGAAGCGGCTCAGACTCTCTATCTGGCCAACCGGCGTGCGCCCTTGGAAATCGAATTCGAAACCGGGGATTTCTCCAGCGCCGGCCTGCCCGCCGCCGTTCCGGACGTTCTCTCGCTGGCCGGCGGAGATCCGATCGAGGTGATGGAACGCAAAGCCGGCGAGCCGAATCCGGAGGACGCCGACAAGGGAAAGCTCTCGGACTCCCTTTCGCACCTGAATGGAATGAGCGTAACGGAACTGATCGATTATCTGAAAGCTTACGGCTACGAGGCCAAGGCCGCCGAGAGGCTGGCCGGCAAGCTGAAATCGGAATTGCCCGCAACGTACAAATTGCAGCGAATGACCGTGGACTACGATGGCGAAGCGCCGCGAACGACGGTCTCGCTGACAGCCGTGTCCTACGTAAACGTGAATCTCGACACTCTTCCGGCCTGAGCGCCAGCCAGGTCTTAAACAGGAGTTGCCTATGCCTCGACGCCTGCGGATTCCCCCCCGCCCCACGCCGCCCGGACCGCCGGAATGGGTGAGCTACGCCATCGTCGGCTGGATCGACCAAAACGGCGTTCTGATCACCGACGACGGCGACAACCCGACGATGTTCGTCGTCGAAGACAAGGATCTCGGCGTGCTGGTGGACGTGGTCAAGATGCCCGCGATGGAGCACTGCCGGGCGCGGCTGGGGACGGGCTTCGCGCACAACAAGCGATGCAAGAAAGGCTCGCCGACGATCAAGGTGCCGATCCGGGGCGGCGATGAAGTGCTGATCGAGCAGCCCGGCGGCTCGGCCAACTACCTGCCGGTCATCACCCGGCGTCTGCACAACACGCAGGCCGAACCGCAGAAACCTTGGAACAACGACTGCATTCTGATAAGCCTCGGCGACTACCCGGTGACGCTCGTGAACGAGAAGGGGATGGTCCTGACGGTGGATCGATCGGGAGTGGTGAATTATCGGAACTCCACCATTACTTTGAACTTGGGAAGCGATGGGACATTCTCAATTAAGGATAAGAAAGACAACGAAATATCATCCAATGGCAAAGATATTCATATTTTCGCCGATACCATCTATGCCGGGAACATAATGAGGGTGGGAGTGTCGGGTGGGCAAGCGCTAGTAATGGCTGGTGGCGAATTGGGTCCAGGGCTAGAAAAAGCTTTGAAGGATGTGGCACTGGATCTTCTCACCTCAGAACCGGCTATTAGTGCTGCACTGTCATCGTTGGCAGGTAAGATAGACGATGCCTCAACGCAATTCCTCTTTTCGGGCTAGCCGATGAACGCACGCGTTTTATAGAAATACCGAGTTTGGTGGACATCAAAACACCTACGTCCAGCATCCCCGGTTTCAAGCTGCCGACGCTGGGCCTTTCGATACCCAAAATCGACATCGACCGCCCGTTTACGGACGCCGCTTAAAGAGGTCGCCATGGCTCCGATTTACGATCTGCTGCCGAAAATCACCGGCCCCACCGGACGCACCGAAGGCGTTTATACGACGATCGACGAGCCGGTCCTGCCCGGCCCGCCGCAGTCGCTCGTGAGCGTCGTCGTCGCCGATGCCATGCAATTGCCGCCGGGCGGCGCGGACTGCCCCTGCGAGCTGTGCGTCGTGGACGCGGCGAACCCGCTTATGGTTAAAGAAGTCTTCTCCAACTGGTCCTCGATCGACGTCAACACGCTGGTGGACTGCGTGCGACGCTACGGCGCCCCCGTTTCGGCCGGCGACATCGCCCATATCGGCCCGACCGGCAGCGCCTACAACCTGCTTTGCGACAGCGTGAAGGCGCTGGGCGGCGTGGCCCGCATCGTCGCCAAGACGCCCGGGCATTACGCCACCTTCGCCGAGGCCCAGGCCGTCTGCCAGCCGGGGGACGTGATCGTCGCCTATCCAGGTGTTTATGAAGAGTACATCTTCGACCTTCGCCATTCCCTGTTCTGCATCGGCTCCGTGAGCGTCTATGGGCTTTCGATCGCCGCCGACGCCGGCGATATCGAAATCGTCGGGCTCGCGACGCATTCCTTCGGCGCCGCAGCCATCTCCATCCCCCCAGCCCACACTGGCCAGGCGACCTTCTCGCGCTGCCTGCTGACCACCGACAATACGGGCTGGTCCCCCCTGGATAACTCCGTCCTCCGCAACGAAGGCGACGGCCGGATCAACCTGATCGACTGCCAGTTGCTGCTCGTCGCCGGGACAAATCAGCCGGCCGTCGGCCTGCATCAATTGGGCGACGGCGGCGTCATCATGCAAGGCGGTTCGCTCCTCGTTACCCAGGATGACGACCAGGATACGGCGGCCGCAAAATGCGACTCCGATGGAGGCGGATCGATTACGATGATGGGCGTGTTCATCGACGTCGAGGTGCAGCACAACGCCTATACGCATACGGCGCGCGGCGTCTGGCGCCTCGCCGGCGACGACACGCTGGTCACGAATTGCTGCATCCTCGTCCGGAATTTCGTCGCCGACGGCGGTGCGATGTACGGCCTTGACTCGGGCGAGGAAGGCCCGGGAGAAATCAAATCGCGCGCCAATTGGATGGAGATAACCGGCTACACAATCGGCGGCAAGCTCCATGTGGAGACCACGCGCATCGATCTGTCGCAGGAGGGCGCGCTCGACTCCTCCATCCAAATGAGCATTGGCGCGGGGAGCCTGAACGCCGCTTTAGCCAAGCTGCCGCCGGTCATCAGCGGCACGGTGCGCATCGAGATGAACGGCACGCGCCAGACCGGCGGCTGCGTCGTCACGGAAAACGTGGTCCTGCGGAAACTCGTCGTGCGCCCGGAAAACCTCACCCTGACCTACGCGACCGGCGTCGCCCGCGCCGACGCCGTCTCCGACGTCCTCACCAACGCCGACGACTCCGGCCTCAACTCCGATTTCGTGACGGTCGCCGAGGGCGCGCTCGGCTGGGCCGCCGGAAACTGGGAGGCCTGCTATCTCTTCTGCGTCGCCGGGCCGAACGCCGGCAAGGCGATGGTGCTGTCGGCCGGAATCACGGCCTCCGACAAGAACGGCGCGGCCGGCTCGGGATACTGGAAGATTCCTTTCGCGGCCACGGGCACGCCGTTCACGACGGCCTCCAAGTTCGTGCTCTTCGCCAACGTCATCGCCCCCGCGGCGGGAGTCGCCCTGACGATCGAGGGCGATTCGAACTGCGTCCTGCGCGGCATCCTCGCGATGCGCCGCGTCGATATTCTCGGGACGTCGCTGGTCAAGGTCCCGTATTGCGGATTCAACACCTCCGCCGAGATGGCGCTGTTCATGGGCAGCCGCGCCGAAATCAACGACGAGCTCGCCGTCGCCTACATCGGCGTGCGCTCCGGGTCCGTCCTCGGTCTGGGAATGAACGGCATCGCCAACGCCTACTTCACGAACGTTTATTTCGCGGGCTGCTTGATCGGCCTGCTGCTCGGGCAGGACGGCTCGCCCTGCTCGGCGAATATCACCATCGTCAGCGGAAAGTGGGAAGGCAACACGGGCGGCGCGGTGCAGAATTACGGCGGCCGGGCCTACATCCAGGCGGCGACCTGCGCCGGCGCGAACAACCTCGAAAGCAACTTCCAAGGCGAAATCAAGATATCGGCCGCCGCCGCCGCCGTTTTCAATCAGGTGCCGCTCAACGGCGGCCTGATCCACACCTACTAGGAGAGGGGGACCTCTCGGCACACACGGCCTCGGCGCGGCGCCCGGATTCACGGCAATTCCGCCGACTCCGGAGACAGCCGGCCCGACCCTGGAAGAACTGTTCGGCTTCCCGATACTCAGAAGTGGAATAAGCATTTGTCGATTTGAAGCCGCTAAGTTGGCCTGGAATTAGCGTCTCGACATCCAAGGTTTAATCGTCGGAGCTTGCCTTGAAGCTTCCGGACATCGACATCCCTTGTCCGTTCGCGGACGCCGCTTAAAGAGGTCGCCATGGCTCCGATTTACGATCTGCTGCCGAAAATCAACCGCACTCTCGGACGCACCGAAGGCGTTTATACGACGATCGACAACGTGGCTTCGGGGGACCCGGGCCTTTTCAACGTCACGGTCGCCGACGCCTCGAATCTGCCCGAGGGCGGCTCGGACGGCCCCTGCGAGCTGTGCGTCGTGGACGCGGCGAACCCGCTGAACGTGAAAGAGGTTTTCTCCAACTGGACAGGGATCAGCGGAAATGTACTGCAAAACTGCGCAAGGCGTTACGGCCAAACCGTCGCCGCCGGCGACATCGCCCACGTCGGCCCGACCGGCAGCGCCTACAACCTGCTTTGCGACAGCGTGAAGGCGCTGGGCGGCGTGGCGCGCATCGTCTCCAAGACGCCTGGGCATTACGCCACCTTCGCCGAAGCCATCGACGCCATTGCGGCGGACGGCGAGGCGGGCGTCAATGATGTCATCGTCGCCTTTCCAGGCGTCTATTTGGAGCGGCTGACCAATCTGCGAAACTCCGTCGTCTGCATGGGGAACGTCACCGCGCAGGGAATCGATTTTGCAGACCCATCCGTAACGACGGGTTTCGACGTCATGATCGACAATCTCGAACTCTCGACGAGCCTGGGCGGCGGGGCGGAAGACTATGCCATAACGACGACTACCGCCGACCAGTATGCGTGCCAAATTCGCCTGCGACGTTGCCTGATATCGGGCGGCGGCGGCGCGATAGAGAGCGCGATCCTGCACCGGGGCGGATTTCTTGCGATCGACTCGGAGTGCGGCGTCGCCAATGGCGCCCCCTCGCCGGCCGGGCCGTCCATGGCCATCCGCCTGGACGGATCGGTGGGCTACCCGCACCTGCTCTTGCGCGGCGGCCACATCATCGTCAACCAGTCTTCCGACGCCGGCGAGGACGCGGCGGCCATCGTCGCCTTCGGTGCGGGCGCGGTGGTCGATGTCGAGAGCGCGCAGTTCTCGGCGATTATCGACGGCGCTACGGAATTCGGCGCGCGCGTCGCCGGCGTGCTCTGCGGCGACGGCGCGGCCAGTAGCGTGCGCGACGTGCGGCTGCGCGTGCGCACGACGGGCGGCGCGACCTTCGGCGCCGACAGCTACGCCTCCGGCATCATCGCGGAGGAAGCCGCCGAGATCCCGAACTTCGACGGCCTGACGGTCGAGATCGACGAGGGCGTAACGCTCGCCGACGTCCGCGAGGCGACGATAGAGGCCGACAACGAGGAAATTTCCTCCATCGCGGCCAAACTCCCGGCCGTCGTGCGCCGGCCGGTCCACATCCTCCTCAGCGGCGACAAGGACACTCCCAATCTCCATCTCGGCGACGCCGCATTCGCCACGGCCTGCCTCGGTTTGGGGAAAATCGTTCTGGAACCGGCCGGCGTGGCCTGTTCGGGAATTCTGGCCGTCGTCGAGGCGGGCGCGGCCTGGTTTACGGCCCTCAAAAACGATCTGCCGGGCACGGCCCCCAACGAGTGGGACGGCGCGAAGCTGTTCGTCGCCTACGATCCCTACAGCGCCGGCGACATCCTGATCGTTACGTCCGGGGCCATAAGCGCCGACCCCGACGGAACCCCGAACGAAGCTGGGACCTGCTGGAAATTCGGCGTCTCGCCGGATTTCACCGGCGGGGCGCTGAATCCGCCGACGAGCGACAGCCGCGTCCTGCTTTCCGCCTGCGGCCTCGTGGACGGGCAGACGAGGATCGTCGCCGGCGTCGTGGAGATCGGCGCGATCAACGTCTTCGACACCTCGATCGTCGTCGAGCCGGGCGCGGAGCTGCGCCCGAGAGACGACATGAGCCTATGCTATCCGAGCGGCGCCGCCCCCGCCGCCATCCGGCTGCGCGGCGTGCTGCGCGTGGCCGGCCGCTGGCACATGATCGGCCTCAACGGCATCGGCATCCTCCACGAGGGGGGCGAGTTCGTCACCGAAATTGACGACGATTACGAGTGTAACTTTACGGCGATCGCACTCGGCGCATTCGCCTGTTCGACGTTTTTCGTCGGCGGGTCGGCGTTCTTCATCAATATAACCTGTAGCTTCTGCGGCGAGGCATCCGGGCAGCCGGCCTTCGATTTTTCCGGCCTGCGCGGCGGGCTGCGCACCTCGGTGCTGATCGGCGCCGGCGACCAGGTCGTCGTGCGCGTGCGCGACAACGCCGCCGTGGATTTCACGGGCGTTTACGATTTAACGGCCGAGCCGGCCGTGCCGATCGTCCCGACGCTCCTCAACGGCGGCGTCATGATTCCGAGCATATCCGTGCAGTCGCTCGCCTCGGCGGCGACCATCACCCCCCTGGCCGCGAACGACGTGGTGAGCGTGTCCGCCCTGGCCGAAGCCGCCACCATCGCCGCCCCCAGCGGAACGGCGGAAGACGGCCACAAGCTGGTCATCCGCATCAAGGACAACGGAACGGCGCGCGCCCTGACCTGGAACGCAGCCTACGTGCTGGCCATCTCCGGCGTCGCCTTGCCGGTGGCGACAACGGCTGGCAAGTGGCACCATGTCAACTGCATATACAACGCCACGGCGTCCGAATGGCAGGTCGTCGCCATCGAGGTCGAGCCATGAACACCCGGAGCTTGATTTCCGAAGTTCGTCAGTCCAACGGCTGTCTGGCGGCCATAAGGCGGCCGAGAAGCGAACGAGTTTCGATAAACGAATCGGTCGGCGGCGCGGCCGCCTAGGAGTCCCCATGTTCGGTTCCATGCCATACGGCGGCGTGCCGTTCGGCTCGCTGCGAGGCGGCGCTCTCGAGCCGCCGACGCTCGATTTCGTGTACGCCGCCGCCCAGAACCGCCTCGTGCTGCGGTTCTCGACCGCCCTGCGCGAGGACGATCCCGTCGATCTCGCCGACGCCCTCAACCCCCGCTATTACGGCGTCGAGGAAAACGGCGAAAAAACGCTGGAGGTGGTCGAGGCGCGGCTCTGCGAGCGGGAAGACGAAGTGGAGCTGTGGCTCGTGCCGTCGATGAGCGAGGGCGCGGACATCGATGTCTCCGTCGCCGCCGGCATAAGCACCGGGTCCGGCCAGATGGTGGGCGAGCAAAGCGCCTCCATTGTCGCGCCCGTGCGGATGCGCGACCGGGCGCGCGGTCCCAAGCAGATCGACTTCGCCTCGCCGCAGCCGACGGCCGAGCGGTCGCCGGGGGCCATGGCGCCGGACATCGGCACCTACCAGACCAGCGGCACGGGCGACTACGCCGTCGAAAGCCGCCGCGCCAACCTGCGCAAGCGCATCTATCGGCAGCTGATCGTCTCGCCGGGGTCGCTGCCGTCCAGCCCCGATTACGGCATCGGCATCGAGCGCCACCGCGCCCAGGCCGTCACCGACGCGCTGAAGCAGACCATCGCCGGCGACATCCGCCGCGGCCTGCTGCGCGAGCCGGACATCGCCCAGGTGCGGGTCAAGTTCGAGGAGCAGCGCACCAGGCAGGGGCTGGTGCTGGTCGTCCGCATCGGCGTCACCGCCACCGACGGCTTCGCCGACGAATCCGAACACGCCTTCGACTGGGAGGTCCTCCGATGACGATGCCCACCTTCGACGATTTCTTCGACCTCGCCGAGCGCGAGATCGTGCTCAACAACCCGCAGATCGATCCGGCGGAAATTCGCCGCCCCGGCTCCGACGCCAATCTGGTCGTCACCGCCGCCGCGACGATGGCCGACCAGATCGCCCAGGAAGCGAAACGGCGCTTCGCGGCGCTGTTCTTCGAAAGCGCCACGGGCGACGATCTGCGGGTGCTGGGCCGCGACCGCTACCGGCTGGCGGCCTACGACGCCTCCGCCGCCCGCGGACACCTGACCTTCTACCGCAACGACGAGACGGCCGGCGACGTGGAAATCCCGCCGGGGACGCTCGTCGGCGACGTCGAGGGCCGGCAGATCCAGCTCACCTCCGGCGTGACGATCACCGGCCTCGTCCCGGTCAACGCGCCGGGCGTGACGCTGCAGACGGGCTCGCTGTCCAACGTCCGGCTCGGGCAAGCGCGCAAGATCGTCACCCGGCTTAGCGACCCGGCCCTCCGCGTCACCAACGCGGCGGCGCTGGCCGAATTTTCGCGGTCGGCCGGCGGGGACGCGGGGACCATTCCGGCCGGCTTCCGCGTCCGCGACGCCTACGGCCGCGTCTACCGGACGATGGAATCCCTGAGCTTCGAGAGCGGCCAGGCCGTCGGATTCGTGCCGCTGGAAATCGAGGCCGGCCACGGCTTCAACGCCCCGGTGGAAGCCGAGACGATCACGACGATGGTCGATGCGCCCTTCGCTTCGGGCTTCACCGTGGACAACCCCGTGCAGACCGGCGGGGCCTTCTCCGGCGGCGACGACGCCGAGCAGGACGGCGCGTTCGTCGAGCGCTGCCAGAAGTTCTTCGCCGCCGCGCGGCGCGGCACCCTGCCCGCCATCGACTACGGCGCGAAAAACACCCCCGGCGTCCGCTTCTCGCAGACCTACGAGGAGGAAATGAGCGGCGGCGTGCCGGCGCGCGCCGTGCGCGTGACCGTCGCCGACGTCAACGGCATCGGCAACGAGGCGCTCTGCGAGGACGTGCGGACGGCGCTGGCGGACTACCGCGCGGCCGGCATCCCGACTTTCGTCACCGGCGGCGATTTGCAGCCGGTGGACGTCAAATACCGTCTCGGCGCGCTGGCCGGCTGGGACCGGGAAATTCTGCACAACGAAGTCGTCAACATGACCCGCGCGACGCTGGCGGAGCTGCCGCCCTCGACGGGAGAGGACCTGCCGACCAACGAGGGCGCGATCCGCATCGCGACCTTGATCGCCAGGCTCAAGGAGATTCCGGGCTTGTTCGTGCCCAGCGAGGCCGTGACGCTCGTTGTGGTTCCCGGCGACCCGGATTCGGAGACGGATTCCGATTACATCCCCCTGCGCGGCAAAAGCGTCCGCGCCGGCGGCGTCGAGATCGACGAGTGGGTCTAACACCTTTTGCTGGCATACATAGCAGTAGGCGTAGGATGGGTAACTTGTTACCCATCATGCCTTGTGTTTCGTTGGAGCAGGTTTTCCAACCTGCTCCAACTCCTGGGGTTGTGTGCCATGGCTTGCTTGCAAGCCATGCGTCTTCACCCTCTCATGCTTTGCCAGCAAAGCATGGCACACACCTCTCCACCTCTCCGCTACGCTCTCAGATGTGTGGAGCACGGTGCAACCGCGCTCCATCCGGGAGACAGGTTTTAAGCCATGCCTTTCCCCACCAAGGAAGAACTGCTGGCGCTCTGGCGGCGCACGACGCCCAGGCCGATCCTCGACAGCATCGCCGGAAAGCCGGGCGAGGAGGTGTATTTCGTCCCCGCCGCCGTGATGGCCTACCTCGGCCTCAAGCTCGACTCGGCCCTGCGGCAGCTGTATTTCTCCACCGCCCAGGGGCCGTCCTTCGCCCTGGGCGAGCTGACGCTCTATTGGGACGCCGACCTGCCCTGCCGGCTCAGGTTCGAGGCCTTCCAGCTGACCTGGTGGGGCCTCAAGCACGGCGGCAAGACGCTCGTCCCCTACTTGAACACGAACCCCGAGCCCATCGAGATCGACCCCGGCGCGGTGGAGAAGTCGCTGACCCTCCCCGTGCGCGCGGCGCGGGCCGGCGCGGACCAGGACGTCTGGGCGAAGTGCCTTACCGTGCCCTTCCATCATGGCGTTCATACGGGCGAGGGGGCGTCGGTAAGCGAATTCACGATCACGGCCGGCGAGGAGAAATTCACGGCGCGCGATCTCTTCCGCATCGTGCAGGTCTATCCCACCCCCGGCGGGAACCCGATTTCGCGCCAGATAACGGAGGTGGACGAGGACGGCAATGCGACCGTCCTGGACGCCTTCCCGGCGCTGCCCGGCATCGTCTCCTGGGAAGTGATCGACCTCGCCGAGGCGGGCCTTTACGGCGAGAACGAGGCCGACATCGTCGGCGGCAACTTCTACAACCTCGACCTGCTCTCGCGCGACCGCTTCGCGCGGCGCAAGTTCGGCGAATCGGACGAGCTGTTGCGGCTGCGCTCCCGGCAGCTGGCCGACTCGGTGAGCCCGGCGGCGATTACGCGCGCCCTCAAGCGGCTTTTGCAGACCCTCGCCCCCGGCTACGCCGCCACGTTCAAGGACTGCCTGGGCGATCCGGAGATGGCCGGCTTCGGCAGTCTGACGGCGGACACGACCGAAGGGCTGGCCCCAAACAAGTACTGGATGTTCGGCCCCGATCCGCGCGCCAACCCGGCGCTGATAATCTCGCGCCAAAACTACCGGGCCTATTTCCGCGTCGTCGTCCCGGCCTTCGATCCGCCGCCGCCTAGCTGGGAAGACGAAGAGGCCGACCGGGCGCGCGCCTACAAGATCATCGGCGACACCCTCCAGGCGCTCGTCGCCGGCGGCGTCCGCTGGACCATGCGCCCCGACGTCTGGCCGTCCGGAAGCCAGATCGAGTAACGCTCTGTTGGAGCAGGCCTCCGTTGGAGCAGGTTTTCCAACCTGCTCCAAGCATTTTGCATTTGTTAAAAGAAGAAAACGTGCGGAGCAGGATGCAATCCTGCTCCAACCAAGAAAAACGCATGGAGCACAGCGCAACTGTGCTCCATCACAGGGAGCAAGGGGTGAGAGATGTCCGACAACGGCAACACCAACAAAGTTCGCTGGGACGACCACGAGCAGCTGCTTTTCGACGACCTGGCCCGCATGCAGACCGACGCCGGCAGACACCTGATGGACCTGCTCTTGACCATGCACCAGGGGTTTTACAGCGACTCCGAGCCGATTCCGGCGGTGCTGGGCGGCTTCGATGTCATCGACACGCCGACCATGGATCGGAGCATCACCATCGGCGAGGGCATCGGCTTCTGCTTCGAGAGAGTTTCCGGCGACGACGACGGCGAGAGCCGGGCCCGGCTGATCCAGATCCCGCCCGCGCGAGTGGAAGGCGAGACGGCCGGCAAGACCATCGCCATCCCCGAGAATACGGGCGAACAACCTTGCCTCGTGTTGATCTATGCCACGCCGGCGCGAGAAACCGTGATGCAGGAACCGCGCCATCGCCTTAACCCCACTACGGGCGTAATCGAGTCGTTCAACGCCGAGAAATGGACCATCGCCTCGGCGGAGCTGCACACCGAAACCGGCGAGAGCAATCCGATACCGACGCTGCCGAGTGCCTGGAACCCGCTGGTGGGTCCTGTTGAGACTAACCGCTTGCTGCTCTATGCAGTCTACTGTCCGCCGGCGTTCAGTACGCTGGAGCGCGCGTTGGTCCTCGATTTGCGCTTTCGGTTCAATCCGGCGAGCGGCTATTGGAGAACGTCGGAGGGCGTTGGAAATATCGCGAAAAGCTGGTTAGACCCCAATCCCTGTTTACAGACGCCTTACCTGAGTTCGCAGGACGCCGGCTCCGATCAAATAGAGTGGCGGAATACCTGGGCGGAGGTAGACGGCCAGCGGTTTTACATTTTTGGTCTCTCTGCCTACAATCCCTGGGCATCTTTGGGTGGGTACTATTGCCCGGATGAGACGATACTTGACGATAACAACCGTTTCAGCCGGCCGATCTATTGGTATGCCCTGCCGCCGATCGGTCTACCTATTTTCGCACACCTCTTTTCACCCACGAATCCGCCTCTGGCAGCCAGATATGGCATTGTGACTTGTCTGGGCAGCGCGCCGGACATTGGAAATGTCATTTCTCACACGTTCACGCTCCGCTGCGGTAATGACATGGATAAAAAATATAAAGTGCGGACCAACGGCCTATTCATGGGCTCGCTGGTCGTGGGGCAGAATATCAGCAGCCAGCAGCGAATCTACGGCTGCCGGCGCGACGGCGACAAGGTGATGTTCACTGAACGGAAGCCGATGCCGGACGATGTGGAATTCATCTTGGGTTTTGTCTACGAGCAGAGTGGTTACGGCATTCCGTTAGGCGTTCGCTCCCGGTCGAATGAGCAGGAAGTGTCGGGTTGGGATCATACGACCCCTTATCAGTTTAACCTTCACAAGACGCCGCTTGAGGGCGAGGCAGCATGTGTGCTATCCACCACGGCAAGGGAGATCACATTGGGGGCGTTGCTGAAAGTAGATTGGGTTCCACCCCAGCCACCTGAAGGACACAAAGAGGTACGATGCACCCTTCTCCTATTCTTCGACGATAGTATGGATGAGGGCAGTGGTGTTTTCTTCAACAACGGGTGGAGTCTTTGCAACGTAAGGCATCTTTGCCGTGAATATAACGAAACAAGTTTTAATAATGCCAATCTATCCGACTCGGGTGTTGTCCATTTTCCGTTTCCTCTGCAACTTGGGCGAAAACTTGTTGTGAGAACCAAGGGTGGATGGATAAATGGCATGAGGATATCCTGGGGAATCCGGATTCTAGGCTACAGCGAGCCATTAACGGCTATTTAAGTCACTGTCCTTGACATTCTCACAACATCCTCCTGACATTACATTGCCGCAAAACCCATAGTTGGTATCGCAGCAATAGCACCACCCTTCTTCGTTGCTGAAGCTAGCACAGTCGGTGTTGAGTTCGCACCGATGCGTGCACATTATCCCACCATCGTTTCTCTGGCACTCCAAATCCAACCGACAAGGTGGCCTTTCAGGGTGTTCCTCAGTGCGGCAAGGCTGGGCGTAATCCGCAAACTCCACCACCGGACACATCGCCGTGGGCCGGCACCAGCCGTCATGCGTCTTGGCGTAGCCGGCGGGGCAGGGATCCTGCGAGGTCAGGCAGACCTTGTAGCCATCCTGCGCCGCCCGGTCGTCCTGGCAGGAAAAAGTAAGGGGGCAGTTATCGTCCGTCAGACAGAGCGTGCAGGCGATCGTCTGGCAGGCGGCGCCGTCGCAATACTGGCCGGCGTCGGCGTCGCAGGCCCCGTTGCAGGGGGCGTCGCTATCGCCGTCCGGGGCGTCGCCGTCTGAAATATCTCCATCCGGCGGGTTGTCGCCGTCGGTCGGACTGTCGCCGTCGCCCGAATCGCCGTCCAAGTCGCCATCGGAAACGTCCCCGTCTCCCCCGTCCCCATCCTCACCCGAGCAAACGCCTTCCAAACAGCGCAGGCCATCGGTCGAGCAATCGCGGTAGAAGACCCACTCGCCCGACTCGCAACGGAGCACCTCGCTCTCGCCCCGGCAGGAAAACGCGCCGTCCTCGCAAGGGCCCGAATCGCCGTCGCCGTCGGACGACACCTCCGCGCTCTCGCAGGAAAGAAAAACCAGCCCCGCCGCCGCGACCAGCACCCACCACTTCACGTTCATCATCGCCTCCGATCCTGAATTTGGATTAATTCAACACCGAAATAAGCAAAAAGTCAAGGCCGATCTTCCTTTCCCTGTATCCCCTCCGGTTACTCTGTCCCGGGGCGACGCGGTGCGTTGGGCGCAAAATGGGCACAAGAGGAAATTTTTCCGGTAGAAAAATGCTTGCGATTGCAGAGAAAGCTGAGTAGTATCCGCCCCGATGCCGGAGTGGCGGAATGGCAGACGCGCTAGACTCAAAATCTGGTGTACCTTGCGTACGTGAGGGTTCAAGTCCCTCCTCCGGCACCAACAACAAAAAAGGGCCTGGCGGCGCGCCGGGCCTTTCGCATTCGAAGGAAAAACCCTCCATTTAGGCCGTTGCGGAACCGTTTTCCGCTCACCCTTCCCGGCAACGAGCCGATAATCCTACAAGAGACCGTGGAAATGGGCATCTCGAAATCTGTCCCGAAGGCGCCGAAGGGCAGCTCGCCGTCTCGAAAGGACGAACGAGGCGCGAGCGGGCGATGTTGGCTATAAAATGATGCCTTTTGAGGCGTTTCTGATACGTTTTATAAAGGATTTTCAGGCATGACCTAGCAAAGATCACCATCGTGACGGTCTGAAAATGCTCGATTTCTCCATCTTGGACAGCTTGGACGAGGGAGTCGCGGTAATTGACGCCCGGTTCCGCGTCACTTTTTGGAATCCGTCCGCCGAACGGCTCTATGGCTTCTCGGTTGCAGAGGCGCTCCAGAAACCGCTGTATGACCTGATCTCGCTCGGAGCAGGCGAATCCATCGACGAGACCCTTCGGGAAGCTTTCAATCGGCCGGGGGAATGGCGCAGAGAAGTGACGCACGAGTCGTCAGCCACCGGGCGGGCGGTGTGGGTGGATTGGACTCTGCGTCCTTTCACGGCGCAGACGGGAGAACCCGCGGGACTGATTTCCATTTCCCGAGACATCACGGGAGAGCGAAACCGCCGCATGGTGGCGCCCGGCGAGCGGGATATTTTCAAACGGGCGATCGATGAAATCCGCGCCCTTTTCCTGGTTGTCGGCCCCGACCGACGCATCAAGCACGCCAGCCCGGCGTTCCTGGAAATCATCGGCGGCGCTTTTGAAGACATTCAGACAAAGGATCTGTCTTCGCTCCTGCTGCCGGTCGAAGCGTTGGCGACGATCGACGCCTTGGCCGAGCGTCTCAAGAAAGCGCCGGACTCCGGACCGTACAAAACCGAGTTCGACCTGGAAACTCCCGACGGCGAGCGCCGGCGATTCAAAGCCAGCGCCTGGGCTGCGCCCGGCGTGCGCGGCGAGTTGAAGGAAATGGTCGTCGTTGCGACGGAGATCGTCGTCGCAAAAACCATCGAGACGGACGAAAGCCGCCTTTTGCTCATCAACCAGGCCATCCTCGACATGGTGACTTTGCCCGCCAGCCGGGATCTCTACCAATATATCGCCGCCAAACTCGCCGAGGTGACGGATTCGGTTTTCGTCTCGGCCAGCGAATACGATGAAATCAACCGTCGCCTCATCTGCCGGGCTTTCGCGGGCGTAGGGAACGTGACCCGGAGAGCCCTCGAGATTTTCGGCCAGCATCCGGTGGGCGTCAGCTTCGAACCCGCCGACGACGCCTTGGCCGAGATCGGAGAAGGGAAAATGATCCGCCTGCCGGGCGGCCTGTATGACGTCATGTTCCGCAAAGTTCCAAGATCGGTATGCGTCGTATTGGAAACCATCCTCGGCATCGGCGACATCTACGGCATCGGCTTCACGTGGAAAGGGAAAGTCTTAGGCGACGCCGTCGTCGCCTTCCGGCGCGGGGCCATCGTTGACGTCGCCCTGGTGGAAACGATGGTCCAGCAAGCCTCGACCGTTCTGCAACGCATGGCCGCCGAAGAGGCGCTGAAACGCTCGGAGGAGCGCTACCGAAACCTGCTGAACAGTTCGCGGGACATGGTTTACACCCTGGACGATCTGGGAAACGTGACGTTCATCAGCGCGCAGGTGACCGCCTACGGTTTCAAACCCGAAGACGCCATCGGCAGAAATTTTCTGGAATTCATTGCGCCTGAAGACCGCGAGCGGATTATGGCGGAGTTCGAGAAGGCCAGCCGCGAAAAAACGAGCTTCCCCTCGGAATTCAGAATGATGGATTCGACCGGCAAAATCTGCTGGTTGGAGGACCTCGGGGTTCCCATCCTCGACCCGTCCGGCCAGCCCACCGGCCAGATCGGGATTCTGCGCGACATTACGGAGCGCAAACGGGCCGAACGAGAGAAAGCACGGCTGGAGGAACAGCTCCAGCAGGCGATGAAAATGGAAGCGGTGGGGAGGCTGGCCGGCGGCATCGCGCACGACTTCAACAACCTGCTTACCGGCATCACGGGCAATATCGCCGTGGCGCAGATGGATCTCGCGCCCAACAGTCCTCTCGCCGGCGTTCTGTCCGAGGCCAACAAGGCGGCGGAAAGCGCGATGGCCTTGACAAGACAATTGCTGGCTTTCTCCCGCAAGCAGATCATCGAACCGAAGGTGGTCAATCTAAGCGAGCTGATTTCCAGCCTTCATAAAATGCTGGCGCGACTGATCGGCGAAGATATCGAGCTGCAAACCATCCCGGGGGGAAACCTCGGCTCGGCGAAGATCGATCCAGGGCAGTTCGAGCAGATCCTGGTGAATCTGGCCGTCAACGCCCGCGACGCCATGCCGGAGGGAGGGAAGCTCGTCATCGAAACGGCGAATGCCGAACTGGACGAGGCGTACTGCCGGAAGCATTCGCAGCTCCGGCCGGGCGGGTTCGTGATGCTCGCCGTAAGCGACACGGGCCTCGGCATGAGCGAAGAAGTGAAGCAGCATCTGTTCGAACCCTTCTTCACGACCAAGCCGCCGGGACAAGGGACGGGCCTCGGCCTGGCGACGATCTACGGCGCGGTGCAACAGGCGAACGGGGCCATCGAGGTTCATTCCGACCCGGGCAAGGGAACGACCTTTAAACTCTATCTGCCGCGCGTCGCGGAAAAAGCCGAGAGGCTGAAAAGGGAGGAACCCGCCCGGGTTCCTCAGGCCAACGACATGCCCGGAGGAAACGAAACCGTCCTTTTGGTCGAGGACGAGGCCGTCGTGCGGGAACTCGGAATCCTTATTTTGAAACGCCTGGGATACAAGGTCCTCCACGCGGAAAACGGCGGCGAGGCGATCATGCTGGTGGAGGAGTTCAAAAACCCGATCGACCTGCTGATCACCGACGTGGTGATGCCGGGGATGAACGGCCGCGACCTGGCGGAGCGACTGACCCACATGAAACCGGAGATGAAAGTGCTTTATGCCTCGGGCTACACGGCCGACGTGATTGCTCAGCACGGCGTTCTCGAAGCGGGCTTGAATTTTATAGGGAAACCCTATACTCCGCAGGGGCTGGCGAAGAAGATTCGAAACACGCTCGGCTGAAGCCCTGGCGTATCTTATACTTCCTCGGGTTTCTCCGAGGAAATTTCCTGCATCGACTGTTCCCGACCGTCGTAGCGCATCAGCACGATCTTTTCGTTGAAAATTGTGATGATGCCCACCGGCCTCGTCCAGATGCGCTGCAGGTTCTGCAGCGTGTGCTGGGCGTAGTCGAGTTTCAGATCCACGCCTTCGTGGCGATGCTGCAAAACGAGTTCGCCGCGGTTGTCGAAGTTGGCGTCAATCACGTAGATGAAGGGGCTGCCGGCGTTGGTGAGGCTCATCAACAGCTGCTGCTTTACTTTCTCGAAGTTGCGCGAGAAAATCTCCCAGCGCTCGCGCTGCTTGTTGTAGCCGAAGGTGTAGAGCTTCTGCTCCACCACGAACTCCGGGGTGAGAAACTCGTCGATGAACGTCACGTCGTTGTAAAGCCGGCGCACCTGGAATATTTTTTCCTTGCCCAGGCCCAGCTTCATGTCCCACTCGGCCTTGGCGGTCATATTTTCGCAATTCACGTATTCGGGACCGAACTTGCCCTTGTTCCAACGGTCCTCGACGTCGCGGAAAAGCTCGACGCCGAGCTTGTAAGGGTTGAACTGGCCGGGGCCCGCGGCGACGACGCCGGCGTAGTGATCGGCGTAGTCCACCAGTTCGCTGTCGAGCAACGCCCGTTCGGTCATGATCTTCGAGTGCCAGTAGGTCGCCCAGCCCTCGTTCATCACCTTGGTCATCCACTGCGGGGCGAAGTAGTACGCTTCTTCGCGGATGATGGAAAGCACGTCCTGCTGCCAGTCCTTCAACGGCGCATGCTCGATCAGAAACTGCAGCACGTCGCGCACCGGTTCGGGCGGGAAGCGCCGCTCCAGCCGCTCCTCTTCCTCCTTCATCTTCTGGCGCTGCTCTTCGACGTATTCCTGCGGGTTGATGTAGCGCTCCATGTACTTTTTGGCTTTCATTTTCGGCACTTCGCGCGACTGCCGCTTTTCCTCCTCCGTCATCGGCTTCGCCTTGCGCTGGATGTAAGGCGAGTGCGGATCGACGAGGTTCTCCAACGAGAGCGCCATGTCCGCAAATTCCTCCACCACGTCCAGGCCGAAGCGATCGATGTAGCTGCGGATGCGCGAGGAGTGGTTGGCGATCTCGTCCATCATCTTGCGATTGGTGTGGGCGAACCAGAGGTTGTTTTTGAAGAAATCGGAGTGGGCGTAGACGTGGGCCATCACCGTCTTCTGGTCGAAATCGGGGTTGGAGGCCAGAAGATAGGCGTAGCAGGGATCGTTGTTGATGACCATTTCATAGATCCGCTGCATGCCGTACGTATAGCCTTTGTCCAGCCGGTCGAACTCCATGCCGAAGCGCCAGTGCGGGTAGCGCGTGGGAAACCCCCCGTAGGCGGCCACGGCGCTGATCTGCTTGTAATCGAGGATTTCGAAAATCACTTCGAAGGGTTCCAGGCAGAATTCCCTCACGTACCCCCGGATCTGTTGACGAAGCGCCTCCAGGCGCGGCGGCAGCATCGTTCTACTTCCCTTTCCCCAGGAAATCCTTGATCGAATCGTAGATCGCGTCCTTGTCCGGGATCTCGGAGAGCACGAGGTTCTCCAGGCCGGAGAGCGAGCGGCGCAAATCGAGGATGAACTGTCCCGAACCGAAGAACGAGCGCACCTGACCGTAGCCGAAAAGATTGACGATCGGCAGAAGCTTCGTCTGCAACAGCTCGACGCAGAGCTGCGTGTCGTCGTTGGACCAGTTGTCGCCGTCGGAAAACTGGAACATGTAGACGTTCCAGTCCTCCAGCGGATAGTTCGCGGCCAGGATGTCGAGCGCCACCTTGTAGGCCGTGGAGATCACCGTGCCGCCCGATTCCTTGGTGCGGAAGAAGGTGTCGCGGTCCACTTCGCGCGCCGTGGCGTCGTGGATGACGTAGCGGCTTTCGATGCCCTTGTACTGGGACCGCAGCCAGGTGTCGATCCAGAACGACTCGATGCGCACCATCTCTTTCTGTTCGTCGCCCATCGAGCCGGAGACGTCCATCATGTAGATGATGACGGCGTTGTACTGCGGCTCGGGGATGGTTTTCCAGGAACGATAGCGTCTGTCCTCGCGGACCGGGATGATGTTCGGCCGCACGGGCTGGTAGGTGCCCAGCGCGATCTGCCGCTTCAGAGCCTCGCGGTAGGTGCGCTTGAAGTGCCGCAGCGATTCGGGGCCGACGCGGCGGATGCCGCGGTACTTGTCAACGGTGTAACGGATCTTGTCGGCGCCCTTGGGCTGGATGCGCGGAAGCTGCAACTCCTCCCCCAGGATCTGCGCCAGTTCCTGAAGGGAGATCTCGACTTCCAGGCTGTGCTCGCCCGGCTTGTCGCCGGCTTCGCCGCGTCCGCCGCCCTCCCCTTCCTCTCCCGAGCTCAGCGGATCGCCTTCCTCGCCCTCGCCCTGGCCCACGCCGCCCTGCTGGCGGTCGCCGAAGCGGAAGCGGGGAATTTCGATCTGCGGCACGGGGATGGTGACGGTGTCCTTGCCCTTGCGGCCGATCATCTCGCCTTTGGTGATGTATTTGCGCAGGTCCTGCTTGATGCGCCCGCGCACGATCTGACGGAAGCGGTTCAGGTCCTTGTCGATGGACAGGACGCGCGACATTGCCATGCGATCGACTCCTTTGCCTCGCGGCCCGCGGGATCAGCGTTCCTTCGAGTCTCCGCGCGCGAAGATGCTGGCCACGTAGTTCAACACGTCGGTCGCGGACTGCTCGTTGTAGCCGTAATTCTTGATGAGCCGTTCCTTCACCACGTCGATCTTCTTCTGGGCCTCCTTATCGACGACGTTGGACACGAGGCTGGTCAGCTTGATCGCGTCCTTCTGGTCCTCGAAAAGCTTCATCTCCAGCGCGCGGTCGAGCCGCTCGTTGGAGCGGTAGTTGAAGGTTTTGCCCTCCAGCGCCAGCGCGCCGATGTAGTTCATGATCTCGCGGCGGAAATCGTCCTTGCGCGAGTCGGGGATGTTGATCTTCTCCTCGATCGAGCGCATCAGCCGTTCATCCGGCTCCTCGAAGTGGCCGGTGTAGGGATTGCGCACCTTCTCCTTCAGCGTGTAAGCCTTGACGTTGTCCACGTAGTTGGCGCACAGCTTCTGGATCGCCTCCTCGTCGGCGCTGATGGCGCGCTGCACTTCGTTCTTGATGATGTCTTCATATTCCTGCTTGATGACGGACAACAGGTCGCGGAAACGCTCGCGGTCCTTCTCGTTGGTGATCAGCGAATGGTGGCGCAGGCCGGCCTCCAGTTCGTTCATCACCATGAACGGGTTGATGTGCCCTTCGTCGGCGTAGCGCACCAGCGCGTTGGAAATCTTGTCCTGGATGTAACGGGGGCTGATGCCCTCCATTCCCTCGCGCTTGGCCATCTTGCGCAGTTCGACGATCGTGTCTTCCGTATAGTCGGGCATGGACCGGCCGTCGTAGAGCTTCGCCTTCTGCAGGGTGGTGATGTTGCCCTGGGACGGCTCCTCCAGGCGGGTCAGCACGGCCCAGGTCGCCGCCACTTCCAGGGTGTGGGGGGCGATGTGGATCGGGATGCGCTTCGAATCGTAATGCTTGCGGTAGATCTTCACTTCCTCCGACATCTTGGTGATGTAGGGGATGTCCACCTTCACGGTGCGGTCGCGCAACGCCTCCATGTATTCGTTGTTCTGCAGTTTACGGTACTCGGGCTCGTTGGTGTGGCCGATGATGACCTCGTCGATGTCCGTCTGCGCGAACTTCTTCGGCTTGATCGAGTGCTCCTGGCTCGCGCCCAGCAGATCGTAGAGGAAGGCCACGTCGAGCTTGAGGACCTCGATGAACTCGATGAGCCCGCGGTTGGCGATGTTGAACTCGCCGTCGAAGTTGAAGGCGCGCGGATCGGAGTCGGTGCCGTATTCGGCGATCTTGCGGTAGTTGACGTCGCCGGTGAGCTCCGTGGAGTCCTGGTTCTTCTCGTCCTTCGGCTGGAAGGTGCCGACGCCGATGCGGTCCTGCTCGGAGAGCAGCAGCCGGCGCACGCGGATGTGGTTGTTGACGATCTTCAGCCAGTCGCCGTCGTAACGCTTCATCAGATCGTGCAGATAATAACGGCTCACCGGGCTCAGGCCGCCCTCCACCGCGTAGCGGTACGGTTTGTCCGATTTCTTCGGCAGAAGCTGGCCGAGCAGATCCTCGCGCATTTCCTTGGGGATCAGCAGCAAGGGCTCCTCGTTCATCGGCGCGGGAACGATCTCCGACGAGCCGTCCTCCTTCGGAATCACCCAGGAGAAGGTGTAAAGCGCTCCCTCGTCCGTGCGCGAGTAGGCCTCAAGGCCTTTTTTGAGCATGCGGACGATCGTGCTTTTGGAGGAGCCGACCGGGCCGTGCAGCAGGATGACGCGCCGCTCGGTGCCGTATTTCTGCGCCGCCGAGCGGAAGAGGTTGACGAGCTTCATCAACGGCACATCCAGGCCGTAGACGGCGTCCTGGCCGTTGCCGACCGGATCGTCGAAGAAATGGTAGTGGTTGATCCGCTTCTTGGCGTCGAGGTATTCCGTGGTGCCGTAACTCATGATCATGTCGTAGACGCGTTGAAAAGCGGTGCGGATCGTGTCGGGATTCTTGGAGACGAGTTCCAAGTAGTCGGAAAAGCTGCCTTCCCAGTTCAACTCCTTGAAGCGTTTGCGGTCGAACTTGCTCCCGATTTTGCTAAGCAACTCTTGTCCGTGCGGCATGTCCCCATATCCTCCTCAGCTTCGTAAAAAGACTGGCTGCGTGTCTCATACAACAGGTTGCCCTGGCGCGGCGTTCTACGCTAAGATGGCGGTCGTCAACGACCGCTTCACCTCATTGAGGTAGTGTACCACACGCGGAAGGGAACGCCAGTGAAATTGCCGTGTCCCCTGGGCCGCCTTGATAGGAAAATCGGATGGTCCGGCATGCGCCTTAACCGTTTCGCAAAATCCCTGCTGTTGTTGCTCGCCTTGATCGCCAGTCCGGCGGAAGCGGCGGAGAATGACCCCTCATTCATTCTCGCCGAAGCCAAGCGAATCCTGGCCGGAAACCAGGCCGCCTTCGGCCCGACGACGACCGTCGTCAAGGCGGAGGTCCGAGGCGATACGGTAAACTTGACGCTTTCCGCGGCCTTCGCACCGCTGGCGAAAAACCCCGCCCGCACCGACGAGGCCGTACGCCTTTTGCTCTGGGCCGCGCCGAAAGCCAAAACGCTGCATTTGTTCGTCGAGACGCCCGACGGCCCGCGCCCATTGGACGATTTCGTCCGTGCAAAACGGCCCAAGACGGTCCCGGTCTCCCGCTTGGACGAAGGCGAAATCCGCCCCGCCAACGAGCGTTCGCTTTTCCCCCTGCCCGGCCCCCTGGCGGGTAAAACGATTTTCGTCAGCCCCGGGCACGGCTGGTACTGGGTGGAAGACTTGGAAGGCTGGCATACGCAGCGCGGCGAAATAAATAGCATCATTGAGGATTTCACAAACTGGCGGATGGCTTCGCACGTCATCGAGGCGCTGGAGCACACCGGAGCTTATGTTTTTTCGTGCCGCGAACGCGACATCAATCCCTACGAACTCATCGTCGATAACGATCAGGGCGGCTCGGGCTATAGCGACGGACCGCTGTGGTGGACCAGCGACTACCCCGGCTGGGACGGCGGAACCTACCGCGCCGCCGAAACGATCACCGACCCGGACGCCGCCAGCGTGGCCGAATGGACGCCCGTTTTCCCCATCGCCGCGCGCTATGCCGTTTACGTGGCCTACAAGGCCGGCGACAACCGCGTCGGCGCGGCGCGCTATCTCGTCCGGCACGCCTACGGCGTAAGCGAAGTGCTGGTGAATCAGCGGGTCAACGACCTGCGCTGGCTGTACATCGGCAGTTACGATTTCAACGCCGGAGGCGGGCGCGGCGAGGGCCTGCGGCTCTCCACCTATTCCGCCGACGGCGCGGTGGTGATCGCCGACGCGGTGAAGTTCGGCGGCGGCATGGGTTCGACGCTCCGCGACGGCGCGCCATCGGGCAAGCCGCGCTGGCAGGAGGCCGCGCGCTACTGGGCGCCTTACGTCGGCGCGCCCGAATGGGCCTACAACGCCGATCTGGCCGACGACGCCGGCGACGTGACGACGCGGCCCTTCTACGCCAACTGGCAGGGCGGCGACGCCTACCTTTCGCTGCATTCCAACGCCTACGGCGCGGGCGACGTCGGCACGGGCACGGAAACTTATATGTACTCCGGCATACCCACTTCCGGCAGCGAGAACTGGCGCGACGCCATACACGAGCACATCGTGACCGCCATCCGCGCCCAATGGGACCCGGAATGGACGGACCGAGGCGTGAAGTCGGCCAACTTCGGCGAGGTGCGCGAACTGGATGCGATGCCCGGCTGCCTGACGGAGATCGGCTTTCACGACACGGCGTACGACGCGGAATTTTTGCGGCGGCCGCCGTTCCGCGCCACGGTGGCCCGCGCCATCGCCCGCGCCGCCTTGCAATTTTTCAACACCAACAAACCCGTCTATCCCCTCCCCGTGCGCTACGTCCGCGCGCAGCAGCCCAGCCCCGGCCGGCTGATGCTGCAATGGGAGCCGAGCGGCGATCCCGTCTGGGGCGACGAAGCCGCGCCGAGCGGCTACAAAATCTATCGTCTCGCCATGGACGGCGAAGAACCGGCGGTCTATCTCACCGCCGAGACGCGCTACCTCTTCGACGACCTCGCGCCGGGGCGGCTTTACGTTTTCCGCATCGCCGCGACCAACGGCGGCGGCGAGAGCCTGTGGTCGGAGCCGCTCGCGGCTCGGCTGCACGCCGTGGACGCGCCGCAGATCCTGATCGTCAACGGCTTCGACCGCCTCGACCGCAGCGTGCAGGAGGAGGGCAACACGCGCGACTACGCGATCCGCCACGCGCGCCTGATGTCACAAATCGGCAATTATTATTTCGTGTCGGCCTCCAACGAAGCCGTGGCCGAGGGGCTGGTCAATCTGACCGCCTTCGAGATGGTCGATTGGATCGCCGGCGAGGAAGCCCGGCTCGCCAACGAACAAGCGGCGTTCGCCGCCTTGTCGGGCGATGAGCAGAGAAAACTCGCCGTCTATCTCGACCGGGGCGGGCATCTGTTCATCTCCGGCAGCGAAATCGGCTGGGACTTCGCCGAAAACGGCGGCGAGGAGGTTCTCGATTTCTATGCGGGATATTTACGCGCGCGCTATCTCGGCGACGACGCGGAAACGTATGCCTTCAAGGGCGTCGATAACTCGCTTTTCGACGGTCTGGCGGGTTTTTTCGACAACGGCGCGCACGGCGTCTACGACGTCGATTTTCCCGACCTCCTCGCCGCCGGCGAGGAAGCCGAACTGTGCCTGACCTACGGCGAAACCTCGCAGGGCGCGGCCGTCTGCTACGACGGCGATTACCGTCTGATCTACAGCGCCATTCCTTACGAAACGATTTACGACGACGCTTTCGCCTCGGCCTTCATGGATCGGGCGCTGGACTTTCTCGCCACCGCCGGCCGCGATCCGGACGACGTGGACGAAGAGGGTGACGGCGACTGGGAGCTTGACCTCGACGTCGATGCGGAGATCCCGCCCGACGGCGACCCTGAATTCGTCGATCTTGCCGACGACGAACCCGACAACGAATCGCGACCGGACGGCGACGCTGCGCCCGACGGCGACGCGCCTGGCAGCGACGGCGATGCGGACGACGGCGCGGACGGCGACGGCGCGCCGCTCGAATGTCCCGCCGGCGCACAACGGCAGGGCGGAAGCTGCATTCCGATCGACGACGATTCGGGCGGCGGCTGCGCGGCCGAAAACGCCGACGCCTCGGCGTTTATCTTCTGTGTCCTTTTATGGAGTCTTCTCCGGCGGCGCGAGGAATGGGGCGTTCGCCGCTGAAAAATGCACAAATCCGCGAAAAACAGGTTGACGGAGACTTATTTAAGAGCTTACAATTCACGGTAGGCGTCAGCAGTGATTTTCCCCTCCTAGATTCCGACCAGTCGTTGTTCGATCTTTGCAAGCCCGGCTCGGGAGCAGTCCCATGTTGACCGCTCGCTTTGTACCGTTGGCTGTGGGGTGGAAGTGGACCGTGATTTCGACGGCTGCCGCATCGTTCCACCTCGGCCGGCTTGAGCTTTGCCTCGACTCCCTGCCTTTTTCCCAAATCCCAATCGAACTGTTTGGCCGCCATAGGCCGAAGGGAAGGCGACGCCATGACCGCGAAACGCTGGGTCCCGCTGGTTGAAGAATGGACGTGGCTTGTTCTTTTTCTGGTTTTCTGCGCTGCATGCGCCAGTGAGAGCGCGCCGCCCAGCAGCGCGGACAATGACTCCGATGAACAATCCCGAAACGGCGAGTCCGATTGTGCCTGCGTGTCAGATTTCGACTGCCAACTAGGCGATATCTGCATCGATTGCCACTGCATCGGAGGCGGCGCCGGCCCCTGCTCAGAATCCAATAATCCCGAAGCTGAATGCAGGCAAGACAGGGATTGCCTCATCGACGAGTATTGCGACGAGAATACCTGCAAATGTTTGCCAATCGGCGGCGACCTCGACGGCGAGGTTCCTTATTACGAATGGGACTGCGACAAGCTGCCCTGCATCCAGATCGCCCCGACGGTTCTCGGTTACGGCGCCGTGCAATATCTGGAAACGGCCCGCAATACGTTCAACATCCGCAACCGTGGCGGCGCTACGCTCGACATTCTTTCGATGGAGTTCACGGCGCTCAGCTCGCAAGACTTCAAATGGCCGGACAACCAAGAACCCGATGTGCCTATCCATCTCGAACCCGGCCAAACCATGCAGTTCGAGGTGGATCTCACACCCACCGATCTGGGCGTCGATTCGGCCACGATACAGATCATTTGCAATGATTTGTCCAACGATACCGGAAAATACAGAGTGCTTTTGCAAAGCGAGTGCAAAGGCAGCGCACAAATCGACGTCATGCCGATCGAGTACGACTTCGGCCCGGTGGAGGTGGGCGAGAGCGCCCCTCTGCAGATCACGATCCGCAATCTCAACCCCGACCATCCGAACGAGCCCGATCCCATACCCCCCGAACGCTGCAAGCTGTTGGCGATCCAGGGCATCCAGCTCGACCCGGAAACGACGCGGCATTTCCGTCTGCAAAACGACCTCTCGTTCCCGGTGTACATCCCCCCCTCGGATACATTCCAGTTCAGGGTATTTTACGAACCCAAAGCCAACGGGGTGCACGATGCGAAAGTCCGCATCCTTCACGATGCAGACCGCAACCCTTACTCGCCCGATGCGCCTTCCATGCCGGTGGAGGTTGACCTCACCGGTATGGGCGCCATCCCTTGCCTGAGCGTCGAGCCGGACCCGGTGGACTTCGGCAAGGTGACGATCGGCTATCAGATTTCTATACCCGTGAAGCTGCGCAGCGTTTGCGGCGGCACGGTGCGGATGTGCGGCTGCGACTGGCGCGCGCCGCTTGAGCCGGCCTTCACCATTCAGGATCCAACCGCCGCTTGCCATTCCGAGATCCCGGTCAACAGCTCGCGCACGTTCTGGCTTGACTTCCTGCCAACCTCACGACGCTTTTACGGCGTTGTCATGAAACTGTGTTCCAACGATTCCGAGAAGCCGACGTGGCTGCTGGGCGTCGAAGGCGAAGGCGCCGAAGGCGGTCCCCATGTCGAACCCAATCCGATTCTCTTCGGCAGCGTGCTCGTGGGAACCGACGAGACATTTATTTACAAGATCATCAACAGCGGCACAGGCGAAGTGATGCTGCAGGGTGTGGATTTCCAATACGAAGGTCCGCAGCCGGGCACGCCTTCGCCGTTCTCCCTGGATTCGGAAGATGTGTCGGCGCTGCCTATCGTTATCCCCGGAGCTACACCTGGAGGCGAACCGGGTACGGTTGACATAACTATTCACTATCAGCCCGTCGCCCAAGCCCAAGGCTGGGAGGACGTGGCGACGATGGTTTTGCAAACCAACAATCATTCTCAACCTACCTATGAAGTGATTTTGCGCGGCTCGCCGATATGGCCTATTTGCGAGTTCTCCTTGATCAACGAAAACACCGAAGTCGTCCCGGATTTCAACGGCATCATCGATTTCGGCGAGGTCAATCTCAGCACCAGCAAAACCCAGAAATTGCGAATCGCCAACGAAGGCGAGTACGTCTGCAAAGTGCTTTCGGTGGCCCTGGGACCGAACACGTCCTCGGAGTTCGACGCCTTTCCGCGCCTGCCGGTGGACATTCAGCCCGGCGACCATCACGACATTCTTGTCTCCTATGCTCCGGTGTACTACCCCGGTCGCGATTCCGGCTCCATCTTCGTCGAAACCAACGACCTGCGTTCCGACAATCAATATTTCGAGGCCCGGCTCGCCGGCTTCGGCGTCAACCCGACGATCTGCGTCACACCGGAAACCTCGCTATCTGACCCTTATGATTTCGGCGAGGCGCCTCTCAACACCTGCAGCGAACCGCAGGAATTCATCATTCGCAACTGCGGCGTGGGAACATTGGAGGTCGAGTGCGACAACGGCCAGCCCAATATCGCCGGCTGCAACGGTTCACCGGCCGTTGGTCCCTGCCAGCTGCGCCCTTACACGCCTCAGACGCCGGACGAAATCACGTTCACGGAGCAATTCTGCCCCGGGCCGTATATGGCGACTCAACTTTGCGAGATACGCATTAAAAGCAACGACACCCATCATCCTGGCTATGTAATTCACGTAAAGGGAAAGGGAACGTTCTGCTTGCCCGATCCGCCAGGCGATCCGACATGCACGGACCCATGCGCGTCGGGTCAATCGACACACGAGGTTTGCGACGGTTACGACAATAACTGCGATGGCCAGACCGACGAAGGTTTCGGTCGGGGAGAACCCTGCGAAGCTCCCTCCGGCTGTGGCGCGGGCGCTGTCCAATGCAATCCCAACGACCCTTTGCGGCAGCCAACCATCTGCTCCACCGAACCCGGCGGCACGGATTATCAGGGCAGCCCGGAGTTGTGCGACGGCCTCGACAACGACTGCAACGATCTGACCGACGAGTACGTCGATAGCCAGGGCGTACTCCGCGAGATCGGCGAGCCCTGCGTTTACGCGGTAGGGATCTGCGGCGCGCAGATCAGCAAGACCGAGTGCAACCCGCGAGATCCCTCGATGAGCGCTATTTTCTGCTCCACGCAGCCCGGCGGCTCGCAGAGCCTCGCCACCGAGGAAATCTGCAACGGCCTGGACGACGATTGCGACGGCTATGTAGACGAAGGTTTCGTACTTACGGGCCCCGACGCCGTCGATCTGCTCAACTGCGGCGGATGCAACCGCGTCTGCACCGTCGAAACGAACGGCGAGCAGACCGGCACGCCGGAATGCGTCGCCGGCCGATGCCGCATCCAAAGCTGTTTTCCCGGTCTCATTGACGCGGACGGCAGAATAGAAACCGGCTGCGAATGCCCGGTGGACGATCCCTGCAACGGCGCCCGCCGGATAGGCGGCGGTGTTGAAGAGGAGGCGACGCCATGAAAACGAAGCGATTTGTTCCGTCGATGTTGGAATGGATGTGGATTGCTGTTGTAGCCGTGGCTTTATGCGCCGCTTGCGGCAAGGGAGAATCGTGCGTCGGTTGCCTTGAGGACGGCGACATTCCGGAAGGCCCGAGCGACGGGGACACACTTCTTTGCGTAAAGGATGCAGACTGCTATGAAGCAGGGAAAATATGTGCTTACGACACCTGCATTCCCCGCGACGAGAACCCTTGCGAGGGCAATCCCACAGCCGAATGCCAGCGAGACACGAACTGCGCCGTGGACAGATACTGCGACGAGAACACCTGCACCTGCGAGTTGATCGGCGGCGATTACGAGGACGGCGATGGCCCTGGGGATCCATGCGATCATTTCACCTGGTGCAGTTGCGATAAACTGCCCTGCATCCAGATCGAACCGACTGTCCTCGGATACGGTTGCGCTCAATACCTCGAATCGGTCCGAAATACCTTCAACATCCGTAATCGCGGCAACGGCACGCTTGAGATCCTCTCAATGGAGTTCGCGCCGCTCAGCTCGCCGGATTTCAAATGGGCGGACAATCAGGCTCCCGACGCACCCATCCTTCTCGAACCCGGAGAAACCCTTCAGTTCGAGGTGGAACTCACGCCAACCGATCCGGGCGTCGATCAGGCCACGATCCAGATCATCTGCAATGACCTCTCCCGCGAAAGCGGCAAATTCGAGGTTCTTTTACAAAGCGAGTACAAAGGCGGCTCGCGAATTGATGTCGCGCCGATCGATCACAACTTCGGATCGGCGGCGGCCGGGCAAAGCGTTCCGCTGCGGGTGGCCGTATCCAACCTCAATCCCGACGACCGGAACGGGATCGACCCCACCCCGCCGGAGCGCTGCAAGCTGTTGACGATCTCCGACATCGAATTCGATCCGCCGACGACCCACTACCGGCTGGGCGTTCATCCTCCGTTTCCCATTTTTGTCCCGCCTGCCGGTTC
Organism: Myxococcales bacterium; assembly: GCA_003598065.1. Lineage (GTDB taxonomy): Bacteria > Myxococcota_A > SURF-8 > SURF-8 > SURF-8 > SURF-8. The sequence goes on from QZKR01000152.1 coordinate 179,613, forward strand.
CTTCCAGTTCACTCTTTTCTACGAACCGCGGGGCGGCGGCGCCCAAGAAACATGGGTCCGCATTTTTCACGACGCCGACCGCAATCCCTACAATCCCCTGGCGCCCTCCATGCCGGTGGAGGTGCATCTGGAAGGCTGGGGCGTCGCTCCCTTATTGAACATCGAGCCGGACCCGGTGGACTTCGGCAGGGTGGCGGTCGGGTATCGGATCTCGATACCCGTGACGCTGCGCGGCGCCGCCGGAGGCACGATAAGGATGTGCGGTTGCGAATGGCGCGGGGCGCGCGAATGGGTTTTCACCATGGAGGACCCGACCGACGCCTGCCACGCCGAGATTCCCCCCAACGGCGCGCGCACGTTCTGGATCGATTGTCAGCCGACCGACGAGCGTTTTTACGGCGGCGTCCTGGAGTTGTGCTCGAACGACTTGGAGGAACCTAAAAAACTGCTGCCGATCGAATGTGAAGGCGTCGAGGCGTCGCTTTTGGGCTGCGCGAACTCCAACCCTATCCTCTTCGGCGAAGTCCCGGTGGGAGAGGAGGCGACGCGGACATTCGAAATCGTCAACGACAGCCCGCTCGAAGTAGTGCTGCAAGGCGTGGGATTCGAATATGAAGGTCCGCGTCCGGGCGCGACTTCGCCGTTCTACCTGGATTCCGGGGATTCGGCATTGCTGCCACTCACCATTCCCAGCGTGAGGCCGGACGGCAGTCCGGGCGTCGTGTCGTTGACCATCCATTACATACCCGTCGCCCAGACACCGGGCTGGCTAGACGAGGCGACGCTGGTTTTGAGCACCAACAATCCTTCCCAGCCCACGTGCGAAGTCAGCCTGAGCGGCACACCTAAGTGGCCGAAATGCGATTTCGGCGTCGTCGATTACCCCGATTTCGACGGCGTCATCGACTTCGGCGAGGTGCGGCTCGGCTCCAGCCTGACGCACCGGCTTCGCGTCAGCAGCACCAGCAATGCGCCGTGCGAGGTCATTTCCGTAAATCTGCTGGGCTCTCCTTATGAGTTCTCCCTGCTTCCCCGGGAAATACCGCCCATCCCGCCCGCTGGCCACACGGACATCCTGATCACCTATGCCCCGGTGTCTTCTCCGGGCACCGATGTCAGCGCGATTCTTGTCGAGACCAACGATTTACGGCCAGGTAATCGGCGCTTCGAAGCGCAATTGCGAGGCCAGGCAATAGCGCCGCTAGATGGAGATTTAGAAATTATCGCAAATGAAGAAGGAGATAGTGATGAAACGCCGGAATAACCAGCCATCGGTAAAAATGAAAATGGCAACCGAAATGCGAAGCGCTCGGCGTCAGTTTTCTGACGCGCCGCATCAGCAAATTCCCTTGACTTATATAGTGTTATGCCTTAAGAATCAGGGAGAGGCAGAGGCTTGCGAGAGAGCCTTCAGAATAGCCGAATTGCAAAATGATCCAACCCTATCGAGTGTGTCCATACCAGTAAGGAGCAGTCTCATGAAGGCGCGACGATTCTGGCAGTATTGCAGTTTTGTCTCTATCGGTATTTTGGCGGTCCTTCTGGGCCTCGTCGCCTGCGACGGAACCAGCGCTAAACCTGTGCCGGGCGATGGCGAAGGCGATGAAATTGTCACGGATGGGGACAACGGCGGATGCTTATGGGACAGCGACTGCCTACAAGTCGATTATATTTGCGCCAACAACATCTGCATTCCCGGCGACGGCGGCCCCTGCTCTGTATCGAATAACCCCGAGGCTGAATGCAGGGAAGACGCGGGTTGCAGCAGTGGCCGATACTGCTCCGAGCAGACTTGCACTTGCAAGCTGATCGACGGCGACGGCGACGCCGACGGCGCCGACGGCGACGGCGGCGGCGACTGGCCCTGCGACAAACTGCCCTGCATTCAGATCGAACCGACGGTCCTCGGCTACGGCGCCGTGCAGTATCTGGAAGCGGCCCGCAACACGTTCAACATCCGCAATCGCGGCGGCGCTACGCTCGATATCCTCTCGATGGAATTCTCCGCGCTCAGTTCGCAGGACTTCAAATGGGCGGACAACCAGGCGCCCCAACTGCCCCTTCATCTCGAACCGGGCCAGGCCATGGAATTCGAGGTGGAACTGACGCCCACCGATCCGGGCGTCGATCAGGCCACGATCCAGATCATCTGCAACGACCTCTCCCGCGAAACCGGCAAATTCGATGTTCTTCTGCAGAGCGAGTACAAAGGCGGCACCTACATCGAAGTCTCGCCGATCGATTACAACTTCGGTCCGGTGGAGATGGGTCAGAGCATTCCGCTGCAGATCACGATCCGCAACCTCAACCCCGACAACCCGGCCGAGCCCGATCCCATCCCGCCGGAACGCAACAAACTGTTGACGATCCAGGGCATCCAGCTCGATCCGGCGACGACCATTCATTACCGGTTGCAGGAAAACCTGCCGCCCCTGGTCTACATTCCGCCTTCGGACTCGTTCCAGTTCAGAGTTTTTTACGAACCGAAAGCCAACGGCGTGCATGATGCGAAAGTCCGCATTCTCCACGATGCGGACCGCAACCCCTACTCGCCCGACACGCCCGCCGAGGAGGTGGAGGTCGATCTGACCGGCATGGGCGTCATCCCCTGCCTGAGCATCGAGCCGGACCCGGTGGACTTCGGCAAGGTGACGATCGGCTACCAGATCTCGGTGCCCGTGAAGCTGCGCAGCGTTTGCGGCGGCACGGTGCGGTTGTGCGGCTGCGAATGGCGCGCGCCGATCGAGCCGGCCTTCACCATCCAGGACCCGACCGACGCCTGTCACGCCGAGATTCCGCCCAACGGTTCGCGCACCCTCTGGATCGATTTTCTGCCCACGTCGCGGCGTTTTTACGGCGCCGTCCTGAAGCTGTGCTCCAACGACAGCGAAAAGCCGACGTGGCTGCTGGGCGTCGAGGGCGAAGGTTCCGAGGCCAGCCTGCACGTCGAGCCCAATCCGATTCTCTTCGACCGCGTGCTCGTGGGCGCCGACGAAACCCTGACGTTCAAGATCATCAATAGCGGTACGGGCGAAGTGGTGCTGCAAGGCGTGCAATTCGAATACGAAGGTCCGCAGCCGGGCGCGCTCTCGCCGTTTTTCCTGGATTCGGGCGATTCGGCTTTGCTGCCGCTCACCATCCCCGGGGCCACGCCGGGAGGCGATCCGGGCGAGATCGAAATGACCGTCCATTACATCCCCGTCGCCCAGACCCTGGGCTGGCTGGACGAAGCAACGATGGTTTTGAGCACCAACAATCCCTCTCAACCCACCTACGACGTCACGGTGCGGGGCATCCCCGTCTGGCCGATTTGCGAGTTCTCGGTGGTCAACTATCCCGATTTCAACGGCATCATCGACTTCGGCGAAGTCAACCTCAGCACGAGCGAAACCCAGAAGCTGCGCATCACCAACGAAGGCGAGTACGTTTGCAAAGTCTCCTCGGTGGCGCTGGGGCCGAACACCTCCTCGGAGTTCGACGCCTTCCCGCGCCTGCCGGTGGATATCGAGCCCGGCGACTACCACGACATTCACATCACCTATGCCCCGGTGTTCTACACCGGTCCCGACGCCGGCTCCGTTCTCATCGAGACCAACGATCTGCGTCCGAGCAACCAGCACTTCGAGGCCCAGCTTGTCGGCGTCGGCGTCAACCCGACGATCTGCATCACTCCGGACACCTCGATGTCCAATCCCTACAATTTCGGCGAAATCCTCCTGGGTTGCTGCAGCGATGCGGTGGAGTTCACGCTCCGCAACTGCGACGTGGGCACCTTGGAAATGGATTGCCCGCCGGAAGTCATCGGCATCCAGGGCAGCTGGATCGTTTCGCCCTGGAGCGTTCCGCCTCTGGGCCCGTGCAAGCTGCGCAAATATTCGCCGCAGACGCCGGACGAGATCAAATTCACGGTGCAGTTCTGCCCGCAGGTCTACACCCAGACCCAGAACCTCGAAATCCGCATCAAATCCAACGACATCAACCATGCCGTCGAAGTGGTTCACGCCAAGGGCAAGGGCGCTCCCTGCGACGAGCACTGGTACAACATCGACACCAGCGTCTGCGATTGCGAGTACTACTGCGCCCCGAATCCGGCGCGGCCGAACGTCCCGTTCGAGATCTGCGACGGCTACGACAACAACTGCGACGGCAACACGGACGAAGGCTTCGACCTCGGACAGCCCTGCGACGGCGTGGGCGAATGCGGCATCGGCATCGTACAATGCAATCCGGCCGACCCGCAGCAGTATTCGACCATCTGCTCCACCGAACCCGGCGGCCAGGAATACCAGGCGGTCTCCGACCTTTGCGACAGCAAAGACAACGACTGCGACGGCAGGACCGACGAAGACTACAAGATCGGCGATCCTTGCATCGGCGAAGGCGAATGCGGCGTCGGCGAATGGGCCTGCGCGCCGGGCGACATTTACTCCCGTTACTGCGACGCCAACGATTCGGGCGAACCGGAGATCTGCGACAACAGGGACAACGACTGCGACGGCCAGACCGACAACGGCCAATTCAAGATCGCCAATCTTGGCGATCCGGCGCCGGTCTGCAACGACTGTCTGGGCGTCATCTGCCAGGGCCAGGGCGAATGCGACGTCGGTTACTACCAATGTCTCAACAAACTCGCCTACCCGGAAATCACCGACCCGAACAACTGGGTCCAGTGCAGCACCGACCCCGGCGGCGCTTCGACCGGGGGTTACGTTGAAATCTGCGACGACAAGGACAACGACTGCGACGGTCAGACCGACGAGGGCTACAACATCGCTCAGCCCTGCGACGGCCTGGGCGAATGCGGCGTGGGCGTGACCATCTGCGATCCCGACTTCTATCTCGGCACGATCTGCTCCACGGATCGCGGCGGCCCCGACTACGATCCGGCCGAGGATGTATGCGACGGCAAGGACAACGACTGCGACGGCCAGACCGACGAAGATTACGATCTGGGCGGCATCTGCGACGGCGTCGGCGAATGCGGCACGGGCGAGTGGGAGTGCAAACCCGGCGACGCCAACAACCGCATCTGCTCCACCGATCGCGGCGGCAGCGAATACTCCGGCCTGGTCGATGAAATTCTTTGCGATGGCAAGGACGACGACTGCGACGGAGAAACCGACGAGAACTTCAATATCGGCGATCCGTGCATCGGCGCCGGCGCCTGCGGCCAGGGTTTCATCGAATGCGAAGGATTGTACACCACCGTTTGCAGCACCGACCTTGGCGGCTCCAATTACCTCCCGCAACCCGAAGTCTGCGACGGTTTCGACAACAACTGCGATCACCAGACGGACGAGATCTTCAACGTCGGCATGCCCTGCGAAGGCAAGGGCGAATGCGGCCCGAGCTTCATCATCTGCTCCACGTCCACAAGCTCCTGCTGCGAGGGCGATCTCGGCTGCGGCCTGTGGCGCGGCGTTGACGAACTCTGCGACAGCAAGGACAACGACTGCGATGGGCTGACCGACGAGTACGTCGATGGTTCGGGTACGGTCCGCGAAATCGGAGCGTCTTGCGTTTACCCCGTCGGCATCTGCGGCTCGGAGGCCGGCGTGACCGAGTGCAATCCGCAGAATCCCGCGATGAGCGCGGTCCGCTGCTCCACGCAGCCCGGCGGTTCGCAGAGCCTCGCCACCGAGGAAATCTGCAACGGCCTGGACGACGACTGCAACGGCACGGTGGACGATCCCTTCAATGTCATGAACGGCGACGAGTTCAACTGCGGCGCCTGCAATCGCGTCTGCACCGTCGAAACGAACGGCCAGCAGACCGGTACGCCGGAATGCCTGTCGGGTCAATGCCACATCCAAAGCTGCTTCCCCGGTTACGCCGACGTGGACGGCAGCATCGACACCGGCTGCGAATGCCCGGTGGACGATCACGATCTGGCCAGCAGGGGCAACGCCTGCAACGACGCCCGCCAGATCGGCTCGGGCAGCATTATCGATTCGCAGGCGCTCGATCCGATCAACGTGGTCGGCAACATCGCCTCCGCGGACGGCGGCGCCAACGACAGCGACTGGTTCTACTTCCAGGCCAAGGACGACACCGACCAGAGCCTGGGCGGCCGCGGGCTTCGGCACGAACAGTTCAATACGCGGATCGCGCTGGTGCCCAGCGACGAATTCGCGTTCGAGGTGTTCCTGAGCACCGCTCCCAAGGATTGCAGCATCAGCAATTGCAACACCGTCGTTCCCGGCATGGCTTGCTGCCACGACAACAATCTGAACTCCTACTTCTGGGAGTTGGACGGCTATTACACCCGCACGCCCAACGAGGCGACGCATCCGCCGGCATACAAGCATTGCGCGGGACAGAAGGAGTGCCGCGAGACGAACCCGACGTGGGACGAAATCAAAACGGATCCGGGCCTTCAGAGCTACAACCTCTGCTATGATTTTTCGAAGTACGTCATGATCCGGGTGTTCCGTCGGCCGGATTCGCCGCAGAAGACCTGCCGTCCCTACACGCTGACGGTGTCGAACGGCAAATACACTTCCGCCAGCCAGAACTGCGCCCTGTAATCGGCGGCCCGGACCCGGAAAAGTCATTGTCAAACGGGTGGGAGGGAGTTACCCTCCCACCCGTATTATGAGGGGGCCATGAAAACGCAATTCAACCGAGCGCTGTACAGCGAGCAAGGGGTGCAGGAAGCCGTCGCGGCTTTTGCGCACCTGGGGAAGATCGCCGTGGAAACGACGGACGCCTATTTCGTCGTCGCTTTCGACGGTCTCGATCCGGACTCCTCCGAGAACGTGATCGACGAGTTCCGGAATTACGCGTTGCACGGCACGATCGCGGGGAGCAAGACATGGTAGCCGTCAAGCCCCAGGCCCTGAACAAAAACCTTACCTACATCCGTTTCCGCAAGCTGGACGACGGCGTGCTCGTCACCAACGACGTCGGCCGCTTTCTCTATCTTTCGGAAGAGCAGTTCAAAAACGTGGTGCAAGGCAAGGTGGGGCTGAACCCGGATCTCGTGGATCGGCTTTTCCAGAACCATTTTCTCTACGGGCGCGGCTACGCCGAGAGCATGGCGGCGATCTTCCGCACCCGCCACGCGTTTCTGAACTCCGGACCCAACCTGCACATCGTCATTCTCACGCTGCGCTGCAACCATACCTGCCAGTACTGCCACGCCAGCCGCGAACCGATGACGCGGACCGAGTTCGACATGTCCGTGGAGCGGGCCAGGACGGTGGTGGATACGATTTTCCAGGCCACCTCCCCCACGATCAACGTCGAATTCCAGGGCGGCGAGCCGTTGGCCAACTGGGAGGCGCTCAAGGCCGTCGTCGAATACGCGGAAGAGAAAAACAAGGAAGCCCGGAAAGATCTCGCCTTCACCCTCGTTTCCAACCTGTCGCTGATGGACGAGGACAAGCTGGCTTTCCTGATCGCGCACAACGTCTACGTCTGCACCTCGCTGGACGGTCCGAAGGAACTGCACGAAAAAAATCGCATCTGCTCCCATGCCTCTTCCTTCGATGCGACGCAGCACTGGATCGGCCGTTTCCACGAGGAATACAAGGCGCGCGGCTACGATCTGGACGTTTTCCACGTCGATGCGCTGATGACGACGACGCGCTATTCCCTGCCGTTCTGGAAAGAGGTCATCGACACCTACGTGGCGCTCGGCCTGAAAACGATCCACCTGCGTCCGCTCAACCCCTTCGGTTTCGCCGCCAAAACGTGGGAGCGGATCGGCTATGCGAATCAGGAATTCATCGATTTCTACAAGCGGGCGTTCGATTACGTCGTCGAACTGAATCTCGGCGGCACGGAACTGATCGAGCGGATGGCGGCGATCTACCTCACCCGCATCCTCACCGACCGCGATCCGAACTACATGGAACTGCGCTCGCCCTGCGGCGCGGGAATCGGCCAGGTGGCCTACAACTACGACGGCCGCACCTTCACCTGCGACGAGGGCCGGATGATGGCCCAGATGGGCGACACGATGTTCCAGATGGGCGAGGCGGGGCAGGACGACCTCACGACGATGCTGGAATCCGATCCGGTGCGGACGCTCGTCGTCGCTTCGACGCAGGACGGCCTGCCGCATTGCTCGACCTGCGCCTACAAGCCCTATTGCGGCGTCTGTCCGATCTACAACTACATGACGCAGGGCGACCTGATGGGCCAGATGCCGACGAACGGCCGCTGTCAGCTGGCTTTGGCGACGTGCGATCACCTCTTCCGTTACCTCAACAAAGACAACGAGGCGGTGCTGCGCATCTTCAACCGCTGGGTGGCGGTGAAGCAGCGGCAGATTTCGGCCTGCGAGCCCTACTGATCCGATCGGCGCCGGATCGGCGCGAGGCGGCGATGCCGGACCCGGCCTACACCACGCTCGCCCTTGTCCTCACCTATCGTTGCGCGTTGCGCTGCCGATACTGCCCCGTGCTCAAGCGGGACGAATCCATGCCGCGCGATCTGGCGCTCATGGCCGTCGATGAGCTTCTGACCGACGACGTGGCGCTCATTCGTTTTTCGGGCGGCGATCCGCTCGGCGAGTTCGCCACGGTCGAGGCGTTGCTCGATCATGTCAAGCGACCGGTGCGCTTCAAGCTGACGACCAACGGCGTCGATTTGACCGACGCCATCCTCGACCGGCTGGAGGCCGATTCGCGCGTCGATCTGGTCGTCTCGGTCGATGGGCCGCGCGACGTGCATTGCGCGCAACGCCTCGCCCACCGCGAAAGCGCGGACGCCTACGACTGGTTCGAACGCTTTGCGCCGCGTCTGGCGCGCTTCGCCCGTCCCGTGCAGGTCAATCTCGTCGTCGCTCCCGACAACGCCAGTCGGCTCGTCGAAAGCGTGCATGCCGTGGCCAGATACAAACTGTTCCGCTACAATCTGCTGCCGGCTTACTACGTTGAATGGAGCGACGCGGCGCTGGCCGCCCTGGAAGAAAGCTTCCGCAAACTCGCCGCCTATTTCGAAGCGGGCCGGAGACGCGGCCTGCCCTTTTCGCTCGCCAACGCCGAGAACGTTTCACGGCAGCCGTTGTACGTGGACGCGCTGGTCATCGACGTGGACGGCGAATGCTACGATAACGACGCCGTCGCCTCGCGGCTCCTGCACGATGAAAAACGGCAATGTTCGTTGGGGAATGTGCGGACTCCCGAACGAATCGACTTGAAGCGGATCGGCCGGGAAAACTGGCCGGCGCGCCTTCGCGCCAGGCTGTCGGAAAAAGCATGGGAAAGCACGCAGCGCGTTGACGACCTCCTCGCGCGCATTTCCTCCTGATTTCTCATCCCTGCCGGAATTTTCCGAATCGCTCCTTCGATGGCGAAGCCGGCGGCGCAAGCCGCCTCAGCGCACGGCGGCCAGTTCCCCGGTCCCGTATTTCTCGGCGTAGAATTTTCGCAGGCCGTAGCAAAACGGTTTGAAGCGGCACTCGGCGCACACGGGACTTTTCACGAAATCCACCGATTCCCCCGTCCGCTGCAAGTCCGGATAATAGCGTTCGTCCGCGCCCAGCAGGCAGCGCGGCACGCCGCAGGGCGAATCCAGTCCGTCGAACGCAAGGCCGATTTCCAGGCAGTAGTCCAGCGCTTCCCGCAGCGGTTCGACGACCTCCGTCAGCCGAGGCACGGCGGCGTCGAAATGACCGAGGTTGTGTTCGCCGATCCAGACGAAGGAGAAATTGAGTTTGAGGCGCGGCGAGCCGCCGTCAAACGCCTCCGCGAACGTTTCCCGCACCCACCGCACGAAAGCCGGGACCTCGCGATGGTTGGCCCTCTGGATGACGTGGTTCGCCACGATTCCGCCGGGCAGGAGCGCCAGCAGATGGCGCAGGCCCTGGACCGTCTTGACGAAACTCCCCGGCCGGCGCGTCAGCGCGTCGGAAACAGCGGCCCGGTGCGAATGCAGCGACACGAACGCCTGAAAAAGCCCCGCCGAGGCCATTTCTTCCGCTCGCGCCCGGTCGGCGTAACGGACGGCGTTGGTCTGAAGCAGCACCTGCCCGACGCCGACGCCGCGCGCATGGCGCACCAGGGCCGGCAGGTCGTCCCACAGCGACGGCTCTCCGCCCGTCAGGTAGAGAGACGCCGGCCGCTCGCGCTCGATGCGCCGGAAAAGTTCGTCGCGCGTCGGATTCGGAGCCTCATGGCGCACGAAGCAAAAAGGACAGTCCTGGTTGCATTGCCAAAGGACGCGGATCGTCGCCTGGCGGGGCTCGCCGCGTGAAAGTTGCATGTAGTCGGAAACGAGCGGTTGGAAGGTCCGGCGCTCGGCAAGATAGCGGAGCCCCGGTCTCGGACAGCGCGCCGCGAAAGGGCAGTTGCCGCACTCAAGGGACCCTTCCGGCGCAAAAGCGGAGAGGCGCGGCATCGGCCGGATCTCGCCGGCCGCATCGCGTCGAGCCGGATCGACGACGGGGACCAGCGGCATGGCGTCGAGATCGAGCGCCTCGCCGAAGCTCAGGGCGCAGAACGGCATGTCGTAGAGCGCGACCTGGAAATCCTGCGCCGGCCAATCGTACTTCGCCGCAACGAGGGCCGCGCGCCAGCGCGCCAGATCGGGCAGCGACGCGCCGTTTTCCGCGTCAAGCGGATAGCCGACGAGAAACGCCTCGGCCATGCCCTTCGCCGTCCAGGCGGCGATGCGCTCCGGGATCCACGTCGGATCGTCGGTCAACCCGACGAACCACGGCGTGATCGACAACCCAGCCTGTCGGGACTGGGCGGCGATCGTCCGGGCCCGACCTTTGTCGGCGGCGCTCGGCGGACCGGGGACATGCAAAAGCATGTGATCGACCTGATCCAGATCCCGCGCAAGCGAGACGGCGACGTCCCGATCGGCGCGCAGAACGAGCGCCGCCCAGAAACCAAGCTTTTTGGCGATGGCGACGATTTTGCGGCGGTCGAGAGGGGCTATCGTTTCCGGATCGGTCAGAATTACGCCTGAAAAACCCTGTTTCCTGAGCTTCATGAGCGTTCCGGCCGCCTGCCGAAGATCGGTTGCGCCAAGCCGCAATTCGACCGCGCCCGCCAGACGCTTCCGCAAGCCCGCCAGCGGCAAGGCGTCGAAATCGATGCGGCTCCGGTTCTGGATCACTTCGTACTGGTCGAATGCTTCGCGCTGCACGCGGCCCGGACGGGATGGGGCGGACTGACCGGAGGAATCGCTCATGGAGGGAGTATAACGAACCTTTTCGAGCCGTCAAATGCCGAGGAATAGGAAGCAAGCGCATAAAATTAAAAACCCGTGACCAGCCGCTAGGCGCCCCCCGTCGCGGATCACGGGTCTTACTGCAGGGGAGACCATCTTTTTATTTTTTTTACCGAAACCTTAGGACTCGCCACGGGCCCTGCAGTGAAAAGGCAAGAGTGAAAGAATCATGCCACTTACTTAACTATTTGAAATAAATGCGTGTTTTGTAGAACCAGGCTCTTGCGCTAGGCTGCGGCGGGCGAAATTTTCGGACAATTTTGTCGTAGTGTAAAGGAAAGTGACGGAAGTAAAAGCTCATCCAGCGCACCTCGCCCATCCGCCGGGCGCGTCGCTGGGTTTTGATCGGGTCAAAGCTAAGCATCAAACACCTCCAAACGGTCGAGTGCTTCGAAAAGCACCAGTTATTCTGATAAGCAGTTTTCGTGCCAAGCGCCGGAAAGCGCGAAAATACAATTTGCGGCGCTGTTTCGGGTTCTTGGGCCGAGCTAAATTTCGGACATAATTGTCGTGCATCGCAAATTCTGCAAAGCTTGCATCTTTCCACCGATAAAGCGCAATTATTGCATACATACTGCTGACTTCATCTCATTGTCTATAGATATATCGGCTAATCACTCGACTATAAGCATGGTATTGTCATCGAAAACAAGTTAGAATGGATTCAAGTTCGGGTTTGTATCGTCGATTCACTTGGAACCGGTTCCCGCCCTCATGGCGGCCACGTTGGGTTTAAGGGCTGAAAAACCCGATGCGGCGCGGTGAGGCGCGAACCTTTCGAGAGTTTGCCGACGCTCCCTTCCCTCGCAAATCAGGGGTAAGCGGAGGTGCGGCGGAGGCAGGCAAGATCGATGGACCCTAACGCTCCCCCCTCGCCCATTCTTCTGGCGATCCTCGCCGCCATCGACCGTTTTCAAAAAGCCAACGGCGCCAGCCCGAGTTATGCCGAACTGGCGGGGGAATTCGGCTGGAAATCCGACAACAGCGTTCGGCGTCATCTGGCGGCTATGACGCGGGCGGGCCTGATCGAATCGCCGCGCGGCAAACGACGCTCGTTGCGGATCACCTCCGGCGGCCGCATCGCCCTCGGGCAATTGTCATCGGCGACAGACGGCGCAGTCCCCGTAACCGAAAACCGGTTGCGCCACATGACGGAGAACGATGCGCCCTGCGCGGCTGAAACCGCGTCCGAGCAGCGCCGCCTGTGTCACGCCACGCTCGCCCGTCTCTTCACGCCGGTCGTCGAGAGTTTGTCCGAGCCGGCCTGCGTTGTGCTTGGAAGGGCGATCATGGCAAGCAATGCGCTCTTCGCCAGCCGAATGAGCGGCGACGCCGCACTCTTTACCGGCCGCGACATCCTCGACTTCATTCAAACCGAAGACCGCGCCAAGGCGGCGGAATGGCTGCGCCATATCCGCAGCGCAGAAACAATCTCCATTTCTTTAGCGCTGGCGAGTTTCCCATCCAAGGTTTATCTCGAAGCAAAGCCGCTGGCGGACTTTCCCGAAGCCTGGACTCTGGTGTTTCGTTCCGGCGGCTTCGCGAATTGAATTCCCCTTGCCTGTGAACGACAATTCGTCCCGCCCGCCCGAATTCTCTTGAGGGGATGATGGTCGATTTTCTGCGCGACCCCGACGCGCCGCCGGACGCGTCCTGCATCGGCGAAACGCTTCCGCCTAATTTCCAGGGATGGCCGGCCTTCGCGGACTATGTTTTCGGAACCGAGGATTTGTGGGAGAACGAGGGGACGCGTAAATCCAAAACTGATCCGCCGAGGCAGCCATCATTTTTCAATTTGACTCGTCGCCCAGACAATTACTCTTTTTATACGTTTTAGAGCCCATGCCGAATCGAGGCTCAGATCCGACTCGTTATCCAATCCGGCGTCATCGTAACGGTATAGGACGCCGAAGGGCGTAAGTATTGAAAGGTCATCGGCGGCAGGCGGCAAACTCAGTTGTTGTTCTTTGAGCGCGTCCAAAAGCCAACCGAGGTTGTGCGTTCGCGGATATTCGACACCGTTGAACGTTAAGACCGCTTTGATTGCTTTTTCCGCTGCTTGTTGGGCATGGAAACCGACCGTCCAGAGAGGTGATTGGTCATCCCCCGGCCAATCGTGTCAAAACGAAAAGATCGTCTCGCGCTTTCTGAAGCAGGAGACGAGCATGCTCACCCGACTTGCCCATGCGCTCTTCCTTCCCTCACGGCGCGATGAACCAGGGTGTTCGGAGTGTCTCGCCAGTATTCGAATCGTTCGCGACTCATGACGATCACGTCGGCGGGAATGCGCAACGGGCGCAAAATCTCGGTCAGACGCACCATTTCTTTCAGGCGATCCTTGAGATCGGGGATCACCACTAAAAAGTCCACGTCGCTATCCGGTCGCGCATCCCCTCTGGCGTAGGAGCCGAATAGGATGACCTCCGCTTCAGGCGCCGCCGATCTCAACACGCGGATGGCTTCTTCAATCAAGCTGGAAGCGACCACGTCTTTCCCTTCTTCCCGGGCGGTCCAAGTTCCGATACGCACCGCCAATACGACGAATATTTTAGCACGAACCGGACAGGGAGAGGCCTAAAATCCGGCAGAGCCAAATTAACGGGCTTTCTTACTTCACCGCCATCCGCAATTCGCGGGTGATGATGTGGCACATCGTGGCGCTGCAGGCGGCGACTTTCAAGCGGCCGAGGAACATCTGGTTGGGCGTGGAATCGGCGAGCGTATAGCGGAGCTTCAACTCCTTGATTGTAGCCTTTGGATCGACGACGTCCGCCCAGCCGTATTTCTCCTTGGCGGGTTTCACCGAACCGGACGGCGAGGGCAAAAATTCGAGCGGCGTCTCCGGCTTGATCGCATAACCCTTGGCCGGAGCAAGGCGCAGCAAAATGAAAGATCCCTGCGCGTCGTGCTTCGCCTCGTGAGTAACCTGAACTATCTGCTCCAGCGGTAAGGTCGGCGGCGGGGGCTCCGCAAGCACCCAGGCGGGGATCGAAACAAACAGCAACGCCAGAATGGCGAGGGCGCGTTTCATGGTCCGTCCGATTTATTTCCCCGACGCCGGCGGCGCAAGGGGAACGAGCGATACGTTCTGCTCTTCGCGGTGGAAGGTGCAGCGTGTCACTTCGCCGTTCTTCAACTCGCAAACGCCGAAGACGAACTTCACGTCCATCGCCGGCTGCGCGGTTCCCGCGCCGATCGCGTAGGGCATGCCCATGACAAGCTTGTGGTCGGCCGCTTCCCTGGCGTCGGCGATCTTCTGCGACGCCTTCGGCAGGATCACGCCGGCCGAGGCCGTGGCGGTGAGGCTGAGGGGAAATTCCTTGTTGACCTTGTAATTGTCGGGCGTGGCCACGGAAAGCAGAACCTCGCCCTGGCCGTTCCCGGCCGGGACAAGCTGCACGGCCAGCGTGTATGGCTTGGGGGCCGGCGGCGTCTGGGCGACGGCATCGACGCCGAAAAGCAGCATCAGCAGCGCGACCGCCATGAGAGAACGCGGCATCTCCTCATCCTCCTCTACTATAATAACCCGGAAACGGGGCGTTTTATTCGATCGGAATCAGGCGGGGTTTATGTTTCGCGAGATGGATCTCCAAAAGGCCATCCTTCAGTTGCGTGGAAACTTGATGCTCGGAGATGTTTTCCGTCAGCCTGAAAATCCGCTGAAAAGTCCCGTAAACCCGTTCGGCAAGGTGGTATGACGTCGCGTCGCCCGGCATGTCGGGACGGCGCTCGCCGGTGATGACCAGTTCGTTGCCCCTCAACTGAACCGACAGGTTTTCCTTGGTCAGTCCGGACACTTCGCCGTAAATGCAGATTTCCTCCTCCGTTTCCACCACGTCGAAGGGAGGCGCCCAGGAGGCGTCTTCATGCTGGTCGGCGCTGATGTAATCGAACTGGTTGAGGCTTTCCTGAAACAGATCCGCCATGCGGTTGCGGATTTCCAGGAGGTTGCGATAAGAATCCCAGGCTTTACGCGTCATGTGGTTCCGCCATTCGCCCAAGTGAGAGCAACGATTAATGCTTCTATGCTAAACGGCATCGGTCCGGGCGTCAAGACGTTTACGCCGACTTCGCGATTCCCTTGACTCCCCCGCCGCCACATGTTACCCAACCATTAACCCGACTGTCGGTGGTTGACCCAATGAACCGTAACTTATTGATCATACTAGCTCTGTTCGCTACCGTATTCGCGGCGTGGCCGCTTCTGGCCTTCGCCGGCGATCCGCTCGCCGGCGCGGAGAATTGCCGCGCCTGCCACCCGGCTCAGTACGAGGCCTGGAAAACAGGGCCGCACGGCCGGGCGAAGGATACGCTGCCGCCCGAACAGCGTAAAGATTCGCGCTGCATCGGCTGTCATTCTCCTTCCCAGCGCGACGGCGTCGAGCAGGTGCAGTGCGAGCATTGCCACGGCAACGGCCGCTATTACACGAAAGACTTCATCATGCGCGACAAGATGCTGGCCGAGGCCGTGGGTTTGAAAGCCCGCGATTTCACGACGTGCCTGCAGTGCCACCAGGGCGACACGTCGTCGATCATGCCATTCGACGCCAAGACCGCCTGGACCCGCCTGCCGCACAGCCGCACCGGCGGCAAATAACTCCATGTCGGAAAACGACGCCAAGCCGCGCACGCCCGCCTTCAAGATCCGCGACGCGCGCTTCGTCCTCGGCGCCGCCCACCCGAACCAGTTTCCGAACCTTGACTGGCCCGAGGCCGCCGTCGCCGGACGCTCCAACGTCGGCAAGTCGTCGTTGCTCAACATGTTGCTGCAGCGAAAGAAGTTGGTCAAAGTATCGCGCACGCCGGGCCGGACGCGGCAGATCAACTTCTTCGCCGTCAATGAAGGTTTTCATCTGGTCGATCTGCCGGGCTACGGCTACGCCAAAGCCCCTGGAAGCGAGCGGAAACAATGGTTCGAACTGATCCGCCGCTATCTTTCGGACCGCCCGCAGCTCAAAATCATCGTGCTGCTTCTGGATATCCGCCGCGAACCCAGCGCCGAAGACCTGGGAGCGCTGGAGTTCTTCCGCGACGCCGGCGTTCCCTGCCTTGTGGTGCTCACCAAAGCGGACAAACTTGCTTTACAGCAACGCCGGAAACAGGTATCGTCGGTCGCTAAACGGCTGCGCCTCGACCCGGGCGACTGCCTGGTCGCCTCCGCCGAGAAGGGCTGGGGGCGGGAGGAGATCTGGAACTCGCTTCTATGCTTTCTTTCACCCGAATCCACGGACGCCGCGCCGGCCGGCGCGCTCCCGCCTGGCTGAAGGTTATGCTGTGCCTGACGGCCTGCTTCGTCTCCGGCCAGCTCCACGCCGAAGAAACGCTGATCGAAGAAGTCGTCGCGGCGGTCGATCGCACGGCGATCACCCGTTCGCAGGTGGAGCAGGAAGCGCGCATCATCCTCGCCGAAAAGGGGCTGCCCTGGTCGAGAACGCTCTCGGCGGACCTGCTGGAAAGCCTCGTCGAGCGGCTCATCGCCAAGGAACTGCTCTACCAGGAAATGGAACGGGCCGGACTGACCGGGGATGAAAACGACGCCAAGGCCGGCCATGAACTGCTGGCCGGTTTCATGGCGCGTTTTTCCTCGCCGGAGGAGTTCCGCCGTTTTCTGGGCTCGCTGGACGTCTCGGAAGAAAGTTTCGCCGCGCTGATGGCGAGGAACGCCAAGATCGAAGCGTTCATGAACCGCCGGCTGAACCTGCTGGCCCGCGTCGGCGAGGAAGAGATAGATCAGGAGATCGCCCGGCGCAAAGCCGAGGGCAAGCTGTCGCGCGACGTATCGCCGGAAGAAACCGAGGCGCGCGAGTTCGTGCGGCAGGAACTGCAAAAGCGGAAGTACGACGACGCGCTCGCCAAATGGCTGGCCGACCTCTCCAAACGCAGCCGCGTCCAGCGGCTCGTCTCGTTCACGAAATCCATGCCGGGCGTGCGGCTGAAATTTCTGCCGAATCCGCGGGAGCCGAAGCCGTGAGCGTCTCGCGCGCCATCCTGCCCGCGCTCGTCGTCCGGCCGATGACGCTCGACGACCTCGACGAAGTGCTCGACATCGAGCGCGCTTCGTTCATCGCCCCCTGGACCCCGGATCTGTTCGTCGCCGAGTTCGGCAATCCCCGCTCGGTCAAGCGCGTCGTCACCGTCGGCGAGAACGGCCCCGTGATCGGCTACGTCATTTTCTGGATCGTGCTGGACGAAGCCCATCTGATGAACGTCGCCGTCGATGAGGCGTTCAAGCGCAAAGGCGCGGCGAAACTGATGCTTCAAAAAATGATCGACGAGTGCGCCGGGCGCGGCGTACGCTACGTCACGCTGGAAGTGCGCAAGAGCAACGAGGCGGCGATCGAACTCTACTTGCGCTTCGGCTTCAAGATGGTGGGCCTGCGGAAGAACTATTACGTCCACGAGCATGAGGACGCGATCATGATGGAGCTGGAAATCTCATGATGGAAAAGGGCCGCACGCGCATTCTCGACCGGCGTCCGACCGGCGGGAGCCATTATCTTCTGGTGCTTGGCAATCCTTTTCGCACGCCGTTTCTGCCGGGGCAGTTCGTGATGCTCGCGGCGGCCGGCGGCGGCGATCCTTTTCTGAAGCGGCCCTACTCGGTGTACCGCACGTTCCCGACGAGCGCCGAGCGGCCCGAAGGCGAAATTAGGCTGCTCATCAAAAGTATCGGCCGCGGCAGCCGGCAGATGGCGGAACTGCCCATCGGCTCGCCCGTGGAAATCGTGGGACCGCTTGGCAAACCCTTCGTCGTTCAACCCGAAACGAAGCTCGCCGTCTTCGTCGCCGGGGGCATCGGCGTCGCGCCGTTCGTCGAGTTGGCCGCCTCGCCCGCGATGCGCGGCCTCGACAAGCTGGCGCTCGTCGGCGGGAGATCCGCCGTGGACGTCCAGGCGATCGAAGACCTCCAGGCGCTGGGCGTCGAAACGCGCACGGCCACGGAAGACGGAACCCTGGGCCGCAAGGGCTTCGTGACGGCGCTCTTGGAGGAATTTTTCGCCGCCGGCGCGCCGCCGGGAACGGCGCTTTTCTCCTGCGGGCCCGAGCCGATGATGAAGGCCGTGGCCGCGATCGCCGGAAAGGCCAAGCTCCCCTGCCAGCTATCGCTCGAAGCGATCATGGGTTGCGGCTTCGGCGTCTGCCTGGGCTGCGTGGTGAAAAACGCGGCAGGCCATTACGTACGCGTCTGCCGCGAGGGGCCGGTGATGGAGATTCGGGAACTCGGCGAGTTTGGAGAATAGGAGACGGGGATGACGGTCGATCTCGGCGCGACATTCTGCGGATTGACGCTGAAAAACCCGATCATCGCCGCCTCGGGGACCTTCGGCTACGGCGAGGACATGACCGATTTCTTCGATCCCTCGCTTCTCGGCGGCATCGCCACCAAGGGCATTTCGCTTCTGCCCAAGGAAGGCAACCGTACGCCGCGCATCTGGGAGACGGCTTCGGGGATGCTCAACGCGATCGGGCTCAACAACGTCGGCCTCGACGCGTTTATCGAAAAAAAAATGCCGTTTTTACGCTCGCTGAAAGGCACGATCTGCATCGTCAACTTTTACGGCCACAGCATCCCGGAATACGCGCTTCTGGCCGAACGGCTCTCGGCCGTGGACGGCGTCCACGCGGTCGAAATGAACATTTCCTGCCCCAACGTCAAGGAAGGCGGAATTGTCTTCGGCGCCGATCCCGTGCTGATGGCCGAGGTGATTTCGGAGGCGCGCAAGAGATGCCGCCTGCCGCTGATCGTGAAGCTCTCCCCGAACGTGACCAGCATCGCCCGCATGGCCGAAACGGCCGTCGCCGCCGGGGCCGACGCGCTGTCCTTGGTCAACACGTTCACCGGCATGGCGGTGGACGTGCGCACGCGCCGGCCTATCCTCGCCAACGTCTTCGGCGGGCTCTCGGGGCCGGCCATCAAACCTCTGGCGCTGCGCATGACCTACGAAGTATGTCAGGCGACAAAGGTTCCCGTGATCGGCATGGGAGGAATCCTGAACGCCATGGACGCGCTGGAATTTCTCATGGTCGGCGCGAAAGCCGTTCAGGTGGGGACGGCGTCGTTCGTCAATCCCACGGCGATGCCGGAAATCATCGAGGGAATCGAGCGATACCTGACCAAAGAGGGAATGCGCGCCGTCGCCGACTGGATCGGTTGCCTGGAACTCCCCGGCAAGCCGAGCGAGCCCGGTTGCGAGAAAACCCAGACCGATATTCTCCCTCCCCCGGCGAAAAGCGACAAACCGGCATGACGCCCGAGCGATGTCGCAGGAAACACCGATGATCGAACTCGTCGGCGTGCGCAAGGTCTACCGGGCCGGCG
>QZKR01000120.1 GCA_003598065.1 Myxococcales bacterium
GTCATTCCCGCGAAGGCTTGAATCCAGTCTGGTATCAATGAGTTCTGGACCCCCGCTTTCGCGGGGGTGACAACTTTTCGGTCTACTGGGATAGATTCTTAATGTCGCCTGTGCCATCATACTCCGCCTTGAACTCAACATCGGTGTTGGCCGTGTAGGTATCACCGTTATGCGGTTTCTCGATGGTGATCTTGCATCCCATCACACCAAAGGTCGTCAGCAACAGCAACATAAACCCGATTAGTAAACGGACGCGTCCTTTGGGATTCGACATGGCCGATCCTTTCTCGTGCGATATGTTAATTATAAATCAGGATGGAAGTCGATGCTGCTCCGACAGCCAACAACTATCAAACGGCTAACGGCCTGTCAAGTGGAAAACTGAAATTGAATTTGCTTAGAAGAGGCGTTCTCAGTTGGCTTGCATGCAGACGAACAGCGTCACGTCGCCGATGCCGTTCGCTTCGAAGGTCGTGGAGATGATCGGCACGTCGCGCGGCAGCGAAATCCACAGCGGCCGGCCGTAAATGACGGAGGGCAGGGACATCGTCAAGCGCACCCCCTGGATGAGGCTTTTTCCTCCGGCGATGATATTGATGATCTCGCCAACGGCGTCGATGGCTTCCTCGTCGATGGCCGACGCCGTTTCGCCGGAGAAACGGCTGATGACCTGAATCGCCGCTTCTTCGGACAGACTGATGGCGATCATTCCCTGGGCGTCTCCGACGAAGCCGATGTTGGCGTAGATGCCGTCCTGACGATAACGATGGTCGATATATTCAATATTTTTCAGTCTCAGCGCCACGCCGACCATCTGATCGAAACAATCCACGGTCGCCTTGGCAAAGGGCTTTACAAACTGCTTGATGTTGTCCATGTTCCGCTCGTTTTCAACATTGCTATAAAGTTATTCTTGTCCCCATCTTTTACGCCCTTCGCTTCTATTAATTCGGTTTGCTTGCCGATTTCTTCAATGAAATCGCTTTGGGGAACGGATGCCACGTCAGGCGAGGTGGTCGAAAACAGCTAAAGTTTCAAGATGATAGGTCTGTGGAAAAAAGTCGAGCATGGTGGCGGTGACTAAAAAATAGCCTGTTTTATTCAAACGGGAGACATCACGAGCGAGCGTCGCCGAGTCGCAGGATAAATAAATGACACGCATAGGTCTGAGTTCGACAAGGCCGTCAGCGGCCTCCCGAAGTCCGGCGCGGGGCGGATCGACCATCGCCAGATCGAAACGGGAGCCTTGCTCCATCTCGGAGCGGCAAGCTTTCTCGGCATCACGAGTAAGGATGCGATGCGGAACTCCCACTTCACGCAAATTTTCGTCGGCGGTTCGGCAGGCGATTTCGTCAGACTCGGCCGCGACCAGCGAGCGAGCATACGGCGCAAGCGCCAGAGAAAAATTACCGCTGCCGGCGTACAACTCCAGGATGTCCAACGGGCGGCCAATTTTTTCCGCCAGTGCGGCGGCATGCGACGCGGCCAGCGTTTTGGCCCGCTCGTTCAGTGTGGCGTGATTTTGCCAGAAGGAATCGATTTCGTGCCGGGCGTTACGCCCCTCGGGCGATACGCCCAAATGAAAGGCCGTTTCGCCGAAAGCGCGCCGCTCGCCTTGCAGCTGCACGACGACGCCGGCAAGGGAGGGCAGGGCGGCCAGCAAAGCCTTTGCCAACGGCTCCGCATCGACAGAGGAACGATCGAGGTGCAGCGCCGCCGCGCCTTTGCTTTCGACCGGCGACCAACCTAATTCGACTTCTCCGTCAAAAAAGCCGAGGTGCGACAAATGACGCTGCAATTTGCCGAGCAGCGCATTGAGCCGACCGTCGCAGACGCGGCATGACGGCACGGGGATGATTTCATGCGAACGCGCGGCGTTGAAACCGAGCCGTCCGTCCGCGACGAAACGAAAGCGTGCTTTTATCCGTGTGCCGTAAGGATCGGGGGAACGCTCAATGCCCACCGCCACATCGGGCAGGCCGGCGATGCGCGCGAGATTGTCGGCCACGATGCGGCGCTTGTCATCAACTTGTCGTTTGTAAGCGACATGCTGCCATTGACAGCCGCCGCAACGACCAAAAAGCGGGCAGGGCGGCGCGACGCGGTCGGCGGAAGGGGAAAGAACGTCCACGACGACAGCCTCGTCGAAGGTGCGGCGTGAACGGACGATCTCGGCCAGGACGCGGTCGCCTGGACAAGCGCCGGCGACAAAGACGGCCTTGCCCTCATGCCGCCCGATTGCTGCGCCGCCTGCCGTCAAGGGGCCGATGTCCAGTTCGATCCGTTCTCCCATGTACGCCTCCGAACGCCGCACCATGATAGCCTAGCGCTGGTCATCGCGCCATGAGTTGGCGAGCGGCTCCAATTCCGTCAATGTTTTCAGGGCCGCCGCCCCTTGCCGATCGGTGCGATGCACGGCGGGGAAGCGCTGCCGCATGGCGCTCCAATCTTTCGCCGGGAGAAAACGGGCCAGGCGGCGGTTCATGGCGAGAACAACAGCCCGAGGATTAAGCGCATCGATCATGGCGGCGAATGTCTCCGCTTGGCCTGGACCGAACCAGACGATGCTCGTCGTTGCCGCTTTGCTTTGCACCTTGAGCGCAGCCCAGAATTCAGCCGGAATTTTATGCGGCGAGGGAACGACAAGCAACGCACGCTCTTTCTCGCGAATTTCCCATGCGGCAAGATGCGGGTTTCCGCGCCTGCGCCAAATCCAAACCAACGGCGAACGATTCTGCCGTTCGCGGCATCGCTCCAGCGGTCCTTGCGGTTCGCAGCGGTAATCCGCGCCGACATCCATCCGTCGGCGGACGTTGATGAATTCTTGCAATCTCTCGGCCGCCTTGTCTTCCGCCGGCGAGCGCGACGTCATCCACAGCCGGTCGATCGAGGTCATGCCGAAGCTCCAAATCGTCTTGGCAAGCGGCGGCGCGCCGGGAAGCGGCGCGTCCTCGCCGGCGCGTCCGGGCGAAAACGTTTCCACGCGGCCATCGGCGAAGCGGACGACGACCGACGTGCCGTCGGCAAGGTGCGGAATATAGGCGGCGGTTTCGTCGGGTGCGCCTCCGGCCGAATGCGCCCAGGCCAATATGGCCGCGGCTGATAATAGTAGAAGCGCGGCCGCCCGGCGGCGGCGGCGCAGCGGGCGATCATCCCATAAACCGCTTTCCGGACGGCCACGCATTTCTTTTTTCGAGGGCAATCCGAGGACCAGTGCAATCAATCCACCGTAGTAAAGCACATCGAACAGCCAGGGCAGACGGGGAACAAGAATGACGCCGGCCGTCCAAGTCAGAAGCCAATCCTGAAAATGTTGCGAAGCCGCCAGCAGCAACGAAGGCAGAGCCAGCAGCGGACCGACGCCGGAAAACCCGATCAGCCACGTTCCGACGATCGCCGCCAGCATGGGAATCACCGCCAGCGAAAAAATCGGCACGGCGACGAGATTCGCCGCCAATCCGATCCAGGAAAACTGGTTGAATGCGCGAGCCGTCACAGGCAGCGTGGCGCAGAAGCAAACGAGGCTGCTCATCAACACGAAGGCAAGATAGGAAACCGCCCGGTTTGGCAAGCGCCGGGCGCTCAAATAACTGCGCCACCGCTCTGGCAGAGAGGCTTCAAGCCGCGGAACACCGATGACGATAGCCAGCACGGAGATGAAGCTTAGCTGGAAACCGATGTCGAACAAGGCGGAAGGGTTGGCCATGAGGATCAAAAACGCCGCGATGAACAGGGCGTAAAAAGCTTCCGTCTGTCGCCAGAGCAGCTTGGCGAGCAGGTAAACGGTGATCATCACCGCCGAACGCTGCGTGGAAAAATGCAGTCCGGCGAGCAGCGCGTAACCCCAGGTAAGCGGCAGTGTAACCGCCGCCGCCGCCTGCTCGGCTCCCACCCGTCTCAAAATACTCGGCCAGAAACGGGTCAATCGACGGACAATGACGAACAGCCACAACGCAATCACGCCGAGGTGCAGTCCGGAAATGGCCAGCAGATGCGCCGTACCGGAGCGCTGGTAGCTTTGCCGAACGTCGTCCGGCAGACCTTTGCCCATCCCCAAAGTAAGCGCCTTGAGCATTTCGGCGTTGTCCGAATCGATATTCGTCTCGATCCAGGCCGCAAGCTTTCCCCTCAATCGTTCAATAGCTTCGGACAGCGACGCTGGGATGGCCGGGCGCTCGACGATTTCCACGCTTTCGGCCTTGCGCAGCCAGGCTGTGACGTAGTAGCCGCGTCGGACCAGATATCGGGCGTAATTGAATTCGCCCGGATTGCCGGCATTCCAGGCATCGCGCAGCTTCGCGACAAGCCGCACGCGATCGCCCGCCTGCCATGGAATCCTTTTGTCGGCGACAAACACGAGCAGCTTTCCTGTGCATGCCGCCGGTTCGTTTTTCGACAGGCGGCAGCGTTCGACGGCGAGGGAAAGCTGAACGGCGCGCTGGCCGTGCTCGGGTGCGACATCCACAACGCCTTCCACTTCGGTCCGCTGGCCGGCGAAACGCCGCGCAATATGACTGGCTTCAAGGGTTGACTTTTCGGAGGAAACGTATGCCGCGTAACCCAGTAAAAAACAACCAGCCATCGCCAATGCGAGAAAGGCCGTGTAGCTGAATCTCGACGCAACCAGCAGCACCGCCAGCCATACGACGATGAGAATATGAAGGCCGGGCCATGAAAGCAGGGCGGGAAAGCCTTCCGCCAGGGCGATTCCCGCCGCCAACGACAGGGCGCCGACGATAAAGGGCCGCGCCGCAATTCCCCGCCACGTTTCGCGCCAATTGTCGTGGAATAGGTGCCGCAAGCGCCCGGCTCTCCGGCCGTGCGCCGCTTAGAGCCGGCGCATCTTGATTTGGATAAGACGCTCCACTTCGGCCTTGGTCATCGCGCCCACCATCAGTTCGCGGCCGTCGAACACCAGCGCCGGCGTTCCGGCCAGCTTCAGCGCCATGCCTTGCTGGACATCGACGGAAAGGCGATCGGCGGTTTCCTGGGAAGTGAGGCACATCGCCATCCCGGCGGCGTCAAGGCCAAGCGCAACGATCGTCCGCTTGAAGAAATCGGGACCGATTTCCTTTTGATGCAGGAGAAGCTGCTCGTGGAAGGCTTCGTATTTTCCCTGTTTGGCCGAACAGAGAGCGTGCCGGCTCGCGTCGCAGGCGTGTGGATGGAACGGCCGCGTCAGCATGGGATTGCATCCCTGGTCGAGCGGGAAATCGCGGCGGAGCAGCTTCATCTCGCGATATTTTTTCGCCAGATCTTCGAGAACGCGCTCCATCCGCTGACAGTACGGGCACTGGTAATCGGAAAAGATCATCACGCTGATCTTTCCCTCCGGGTTGGCGAGCACGTTCCCCGCGACCGGAATAGGAGCAGCCAGTTGCGTGAGCTTTTTTTCCACGGCATCGAGCACTTCGCGTTCGGTCTGCCGTTCGTGGTAGATCCCGAAGGCGAACATTCCCGCCACGGCGATCAGAACGAACGCGACCGCCCCGACCCGCCTGCCGCTCCCGAAAATCCATCGTGCGTTTTCGAGCAACACCGAAAAATGCCGCAACAACGCAACGTCGTTGGCGACCCAGGCCGTCAGGAGGAAAACGACGTTCACGGCGTAGAGCACCATGCACATGAGGCACCACGCCCCGATCTCGGCGTAGCAAACGTAAGCCAGATACAACGAATAAGCCACGCAGAAGACGGCGATCCAGAAAAGATGGACGCCGGCGTGGGGCAGTCGCTGGCGGGGTAGGGCAAGCCGCGCGCCGGCCAGAGCAATGCAGAAGAGGTACGTCAGTCCCCCAAGAATTGCGATGGGAATGCCGAATAGCGTGGACCACGGGCTGGCGGCCACCGTGTCGCAATTGATCGTCTCGCTGATGTTGCAGAAACTTTTATAATTCGTATCCGCGTCGGCGACCATGAAGTGGATATAAGTCAGTTGCAAAGAGGCGGCGAGACCGACGAGCAGGACGGCCACCATGACAAGCATCGCCCCCTTGGCCTTGCGGTTCATTCGCTATCCTTCGTGCTTGTGGCCTTCATGCCGTCGAGTTCCCATAGCCCCCCTTGAACGAGGGCCGCGCGAACGGATTGCAGCGACGCGCGCGGCCAAATGGGGTGGAAAAGAATATGGCGGTATCTTAACGAATCCCCAAAGGCTGTCAACTTGATTGACCGCCTCCCTCTTCGAATGCCGGTACGCTCGACTCATTTTCCATATAATTGCTTATAATCATTATGAAATTAAGAAAAAACGCCGTGCGCCGGATTGTTTTGGAAACTGCCCGAAAAGGAGGAAAAATTAACCTGCACAGGGATGTGAGCGATACTTGACAAATGCTCCTTTGGCTCTTACAATGAAATTAGAATCGGCTGGGGACTCCCTGGTCTTAGGATAACTGCTTTAGAGTCCCACCGTCCCCCCCAAGTGGCAGAGTGGTTATTTTTAAGGCCAGGGATTCTCCGGCTGAACTTTTTTACGAACCCGTTGCGTCGTCGTCAGACGGCGCATTTTTTTTGCTCGCCAGCCGTTCGCGCAGGCCTTCAAGAATCTTTCGATACTTATCCTTGTCGCTGGCCGGCATTTCGCTGGAGGCGATGGCGCGCAGCAGTTCGCCAAGATCCGTGAGGGGCGTTTTCACCGCCGGCGCAACAGGGACGTCTCCCAGGCGAGAGACGAGCGAATCCATCATTTGGTTGAAAGCGACGGCCACGGGCTTCATTTCGTCTTTTTCACGCAGATAAACACGCAATGCGGTATTGCCGGCTGTAATATCGTTGAAGCTCTTCTCGAAGCGGAACATCGGTCCGGCGATGCGATGCGAAACGCGTATGCCGAGCCAAATGAGAATCGCCACCAAAACGACGATCAGCCCAAGCGTGCTCCAAAGGATGCCGCGTCCCCAGGGGCCGGCCGAAACCATCGCCGCGTCGTTGAAAACGAAAAGGAAAAGGTAGCTCATCAAAAGCGCCGTCACGGCCACGGCGGCGAACTCCAGCATCAGGATTTTCCCGACGTAGGCGAACTGAAATTCTCTGTTGATGAGATAAATACGCCGTTTATAGCTCCGTGAGTCGGCCATGGGCGTCATCTCCTGAGCAAAATGATGTCGTCGGTCGTTCCCGGTCGGCGGTCGGGGCCGGTGCTGATGAGCACGAAGCCGGACCCGCGGCGGAAATAGCTGTAAGGTTGACTCCACATATCGACCAGGCCGTGGCTCTGAAGCGAATCCGTGCGATTCGGTCGATAATTGCTTTTGACGAGATCGACGAATTCAAGTTCCGTCGGCCAGCGGCTGTACTTCTTCTGGAAGCCGACGATCATGGTTTCAAGCTGCTTGATTTCCAGCCCCGTGGAAACGGCGTCCACCATTTGCACCGGCGCGCTGACGACGTGTCGCACCACGGGGAACGCAATGCCGGCCGCCGCCACTGCCGCCAGGCCGATCAGCAGGAGCCACTTGGTATCCATAAAAACCCCCAGTTCGGAGGGAGAACCTGTCGAATTGGCTATTTAGTATACTAAAAAGCGGCGACCGGCGTCAACCTTGCGTTCAATCAAAAACCCGCCGACCGAAAGCGGCAATCAAGCGAACGATCGTTTCCATCCGGATGCTTATTTCTGGAATCGCTCAGGAAGGGAGGGAGACCCGAATTTGCAAGCGACGCTAACATAAAATGTAACACATGAGGAAAAACGCAAATATAGATGATTTAACAGATCTATTGTTAGCTATACATAATATATCTTATGGGAACCAACGTATCGCCGTTTTCAGTAGTCGTCCGGTCTGCGAGATTACGGGCGACGCGGCGGGATAGCTTTGCGAGCCAGAGCGATGGCGTAAACGTAACCGCCGTTGGAAAGCGTGAAGACCGTTTGCCCCGCCGTGGTGGGCGGCGCGGAAACGCCGTTGCCGGGGGTAAAACGTTCGATGAAGCGCTGGTCGCGATAGTCGAAGAAATAGACGCCGGATCCCGACGCCGAGAAAACGAAGTAACGATCGCTGTACAAGAACGGCTGCGAAAGCGCGCCTTCTTCCCGGCCATGGTGCAGCTTCTGGATTTCGAAGTGCGCCGCAATCGCGCCTGTCTCGACGTCCAGCCCGTAGAGGCCGTCCTCGCTGGCCGTAACGAAAAGCGTGTCGCCGATCAGGAGCGGCGCCGAGGCGGACTTGATGTCCTGCCGCCAGACGACGACGCCGGAATCGGCGTTGAGGCAATAGACGCCATTGTCGAAAGAAGCCGTGTACAAAAAGCCGTTCGCTATGGCCGGCGTGGCGTTCACGTCCTCGAAACGGCCGCCCTTTTCAGTCAGACTGCGACACCACGCAACGTTTCCGGACAGACGATCCAACGCACACATCGTGCCATTGGTGAAGCCCTGGTAGAGATGATCGCCATCGACGACGGGTCTTGCATGCCGGCGAATGATCATCGTGGTCAGGTAGTCCTGACGATACTCCCAGAGAAATTTTCCGCTTTGAGCGTCCAGTGCGGTGACGACGTCTTCTTGGGTGATAAAGTAAACAATCCCCTCGTGCAGCGTCGGCGGTGCGACGATCTCCGACTTGGAATCGTAGGTCCAGGCGTCTTGAAGATTGTCCTCGCGCAGAGCGTAAAAAACGCCGGAGGACGTGCCGAGATAAACCATGCCGCCGCCGACAAGCGGCTGGGAAAAGATTTCCTCGTCCAGCTTGCGCTTGCCGAGGCGTTCACCCGTTCGGCGGTCGAGTTTGTAGAGCGTTTTGGAACGACCGCCAACAAACACAGCGTCGGCCGAAACGCCGGCAATGCCGTCTTCGAGCGGTTCGTATTCGAGATAATCGGCAAGGTCGCGCTCCGTCACCTGGGCGCGCCAGACGACCTGCACTCCCATGTCGCCGGGATAGAGCACCATTCGCCGCCAGGATTCGTCGCGCGGCGGCTTATGCGAGCAGGAGTTCAGAAGCGCGAACGCGAAAAGGAGCAGCGCAAGGGCCGTGAGCCGGCCACGGGGCATCTCAGCCGCCCTCCCCTTCTTTCTTCGTCTTGTCCTTCGCTTCGGCGGAAGCCGGCTCAACCGGCGGTTTGGGGGGCACCGGGCCGCGAATCACCAGCAGCAACCGGTCGGTCTGGGCCTTGAGCGAACTATCGGGATATTTGGTCTGCAACTCTTCAAGGAGTTTCACCGCTTCGTCGGACTTCCCGGCTTTGTAATGGAGGCGGGCGATATTGTAAGTGGCCTGGTCTTTCCAGACATTGTCCTTTGAATCGAGGATCGTCTGATAAGAGGCGATCGCCTTTTCAGAGTTGTCCTCCGCTTCGTAGGTCTGGGCGATGTTGAAATTGGCGAGAAAAGCGAACTGGTCGAGCCCACCATCGGCGGTCTTCAGAAAATCCTCATAGACTTCGCGCGCTTTAGCGTAACGCTTGAGGTTGAACAGCGTATTGGCGAGGTAGAACTTTGCCGCCTGGCCGTATGAACTTGAGCCGTGTTCGTTGACGAAAGCCTGAAACTTCTCCGATGCGGCAAGCATTTTCGCTTCCTCGTTGGGGAAAGTCGGGTCTTTGCCGCTGGGAGGAGGGGTGTTTTCATCCGCCGCGTCTACAACCTGAGCATTGTAGACCAACATGGCATCGGCAAAGGCGCGGCTGATGCGGTCTTGACGCCAGCCGAGCAGCATATCGACGGCCACCCAGATCACAAGCACGCCGATGCCAATCCCGAGATACAGGAGGTATCGGGTTTTGTTGTCCATGAGATGCTGCAGGACAAAACTGCCGCGTTCCTGGAATTCGTCGGGCTGCTTGAGTTCCTTCTTTGAAAGCTTCTTCGCTTGGGTCAAGGACGCCTCCCTTAAGATGCGGAAAACGGATCTATGGCCGCAGGACTATAAAGAGAATACGCGGGAGTGTCAACAGATTTTTGGCTTTTAGCGCCAGCGAAAATTAGGTCCGCCGACCATCAATCCGGCCGGTATTCCCGTTGCCAGGCGATCCAGCGCCGATGCATGAAATACATTGCCAGCGGGCGCTCATGAATCAAATCGTGGTGTTGATAGGGATCGCTTGACGTGTCGTAAAGCTGCATTTTGCGACTGCCCTTGAGGATCAGCCGCCAGTTCTTTACGCCGATCATATAACCCGAGCCGGCCATGCGCGTCGCGGCCGCCGGCGACCAGAGCGGTTCGATTCCCAGCGCGAAAGGCAACAGGCTTTTCGCTTGCGTCTTTGCCGACGGAGCGATGCCGAGCATCTCCAGCATCGCTGGATACAGTCCCATCGTTTCGACGGCTTCCTCCACCACGCGCGGTTTGGGGAATCCGCGCGGATAATAGATCACCAGCGGCACACGCATCAATACGTCGTAAAGCGAATGGCCGTGCCCCGTGCCTTTGTGTTCCCAGAACTCGTCGCCGTGGTCCGAAATGAGGATAACCGCCGTCTCGTCGAGGATATCCCACTTCCGCAGTTGTTCCAAAAGCCGGCCGAATTGATAATCGTTGTAAGTGACCGATCCGTTATACAGCGATTTCAGACGGTGCCAGTCGCGTGGCGACATCTGCACCTTGCCCTGCTTGATATCCAGCAGCAGAAACGCCGTTTTTACCGGCACGACGACGCCCGAGTAAGGCTCGGGGTCGTAGAGTTTCAAATACATCTCGCGCGGGTTATAGGCGACATGGGCATCGACCGTGCCGAACCAGACGAAAAACGGCTTCTCGACGTTTTTATCGCGCTCCCAGACGGGAACCATCGCTTTGAGCAGGTATTCCGCACGGTTGGCAAGATTTTCGCGAACCATGTTGCGCGAGTAATCCCAGTTCTGGTCGAAACCGAAAGCGTCGGAGACGTAACCGTTGGAGGAATAGGAACCCGTCACCACATCCGGCCGCGCTTTTTCGATGGCGTCGGCGATAAGCAGCGTGTCCGTCGTGGGCTCGCTCTTGGCGGTTTCCATGTTGATCGACCACGGATAGCGGCCGGACATGATCGCCGCCTGCGACGGCTTGGACCAGTTGCCTTGCGAAATGGCGTTGCGGAAAGCGACTCCCTGGCTGGCGATGCTGTCGAAATTGGGCGTGATGATCGTGTTGTCGAATGGCTTCATAAAGCGGATCTTGTCCCACCGCAACGTATCGCTAAGAAAGAGAATCACGTTTTTCGGCGGCTGCCAGACCGTGGGCAACTGCGGCGGAAAATCGTTTTTTATCTGGGCGTCCAGAAGCACGAGACGATCGCCTGGATGGCCGCCTTCCGCCCACAATTCAAGCCGGATCGGTTTGCCGGCGTAGTCCCAGAGGTCTACGGCCTCGGCGAGACGCTCGTCGCCGCCTTTGGCGCCGAATACTTTGATGTGGAGATTTCTCGCCGGCAGGCGATCCTCGGCCACGGCCACGCGCAACGAGATCGGCTCGACGCGCTTTGCATCCTCTCGTTCCACACGCGTCCGCCAAATGAGGCGGGTATGCGCGGGAGCGATCAGATGAAACACCGCTCCGCCCGACGCGGGCAGGATGAGGGCCTTCTCTTCGCAGACGATAGGAGCCGACGCAACAGGCCGCACAAAAGACGGCGCGGCGTCGAGTCCGGCGTCCGGCGCGCGGAAATTTGCGTCGCTGATCGGCTCCCGGCTCGGCCGGATGCGAACGTAATCGATCGTCGGCCAGCGGGTCCCCGAGGGAGAAAAGGTCAGCCGCCGATAGCCGGACAAATCACCGAAACGGCGAAAATCGGCGAAGTAAGTCTCCCAATCGCTTTGGCCGAGGACGACCGTCGCCTTCGCTTCGCCGCCCAGATCGAGCGTCAGCTTCTGCCCCGGCTCGCCCGCCGTCGCCTTTACTTCAATAAAGAAGCCGTCTGCGGGCGGCAGCCAGACATCGACGGCGGCCGGTCTCTTGGTCAATTTCTGAACGGTCCGGCCGTCGGCGAGAGTCGAGGGACCGCTCCATTCGTGTTTGTCCGCGCGCTTCTGGAAATTCGCCGAACCGGCGTCCAACAGCAGACCATCCTGGAAAAAATCCGCCCATTCGG
The DNA here is from genome assembly GCA_003598065.1 of Myxococcales bacterium. GTDB lineage: Bacteria > Myxococcota_A > SURF-8 > SURF-8 > SURF-8 > SURF-8. The sequence goes on from QZKR01000120.1 coordinate 12,013, forward strand.
CAAGATCGGTCAGCGGCAGCCGCTCGCTTGCGTCGGCGTTCAAGGCGATCGGTCGGCAGAAATCACCGCACGGCGCAGGCGGGACCGGCGTTTCATAAAAGGGCGGCGGCGCAGGCAGAGCCACATCCCCGACTTCGGTGCTTCCCTGTTCCGGATGCAGGGGCGGCGGCGAAAAACGCTTGGCGTAAGAATACGACAGCGTCTGGCCGACGGCCACGAGCGCCGCCAGGCAGACGAGCGTCAAAACAGCCGCCGTAATTTTTGGATGACGGGAAAACAACCGCTGCATCCCTGTTCAGTTGAGTTCGGCATCGAGGGCCGTGATAATCTCATCGGCGCAACGGTTGATGAGATCGCGATCGAGCCCCTCAACCATCACGCGCGCCTTGTTCTCCGTTCCGGAGTAGCGCACAAGCACCCGACCGTCCCGGCCCAGACGAGCCTCGGCGTCGGCGATGGCGCGCTGCACGGATTCCAGCTCTCCCAACGGCCGCTTATAGGCGACCATGAGATTCTTCAACACCTGCGGATAGACCGTCATCAAACCGGCCAGTTCGCGCAACGGCCGGCCCGTTTGGGAGACGATCGACATCACCTGTAGCGCCGTGAGAATGCCGTCGCCGGAAGTGCCGTGATCGAGGAAAATGAGGTGGCCCGACTGCTCGCCGCCAAAGTTGTAGCCCTTGGCGCGCATCTCTTCAACGACGTAGCGATCGCCCACCGCCGTTTTCACGACCTTGACGCCCAGTTTATTCATGGCCCGTTCCAGGCCGATGTTGCTCATCACGGTTGCAACAAGCGTATCGCGCCTGAGCTTGCCTTCCTGCTTCAGTTTTCGGGCGCAGATCGCCATGATCTGGTCGCCATCCACCACGTCTCCCGCCGCATCCACGAAAATGGCGCGGTCGGCGTCGCCGTCGAAAGCGACGCCGAGGTCGGCTCCGTGCCGCCTTACCTCGTCCTGCAAAAGCGGCGGATGCAACGAGCCGCAGGCTTTGTTGATATTGCGGCCATCGGGCGTGACGCCTACCGTTTTCAGATCGATGCCTAGCCGGCCGAGCGTCTCGGGCGCAATCCGGTAAGCCGCGCCGTTGGCGCAATCGACGACGATTTTCATGCCCTTCAAGGAAACGTCGGCGCCGACGCTTGTCGCCAGCGCGGCGATGTAAAGCTCCTCCGCGTCGTTCCAGAACGTGATGCTGCCGATCTCGTGCGGTTGGGCGTTGAGATCGTCCGGATTTTCCTTGAAGATGAGCGCTTCGATTTTTTCTTCCTCGTCGTCGGGCAGCTTGAAACCGTCGTGCGAGAAGATTTTGATGCCGTTGTCGATGAAAGGATTGTGCGAGGCGCTGATCATCACGCCGGCGTCGGCGTCCGTGGTTCGCGTGAGATGGGCCACGCCCGGCGTCGTCACGACGCCAAGCGACACGGCTTCGGCGCCGACCGCGCACAGTCCCGAGGCCAAGGCGCCTTCCAGCATGGCGCCGGAAAGCCGCGTATCCCGACCGATGTATATTTTCGGATGACGATTCGCCGCGCGGAAATGGCTGCCGACGGCCGCGCCGACTTTGTAGGCCGTCGGCGCATCCATGGGGGGGATGTTGGCCGTGCCTCTGATGCCGTCGGTGCCGAAAAGCTTGCGCATCCTTCGTCCTGTGCCTCGTGCAAGCGACCTTAATCGTCCATCACGGTTTGGACGGCGATTTGGGCGCGGACCGTTCGTCGTCGCTGATGATCAGTTTCACCATGTATGGACCCGCCTGAATTTTTACGGTTTCCGGCAGGGGATCGAATTCAACCTCGCGCGTCGTGGCCGTGCTGGGATGATCGCCTTCCTCTTTCTCCGCATCGACGAATGCCTTGATGTCTTTCGTTTGCAACGATTCAACGACCTCGCGCGGACCCATGATCGTCAGCGGGATCTCCGCCGGCTCCACGCGCGCAACATAGCGCGAGTTGCGCACTCTCACCGGCACGTTCGGGAACGTTCTTTCCTCCAGATCCTTCTTGATCGTCACCGCGACTTCCAGCAGTTCCTTCTGCGGAAAGGAAATGTTCTTGGAGAGGCGAACCGGCTTCGTCATGACGGTGAACGACTGCTTGCGTTCGGCGACGTCGATTTCCTCGGTGAGAACCTCATCGACGATTTGGATATCGCTTTCCGCTCCTTCGATAAGCACCTTGTCGGGCATGACCTTGATCGACTTCACGACGTAGCCAAGCGCCGGCGTTCCTGTCTGGACGGGAACCACCGGCGCCTGCTTGGACGCTTTCTTCGCCAGGCTGATGGCGACCTCGGACGGGTTGACTCGCGTCAGCTTCAAACTGGGCGGAAGCTGGAAACGCTTCTCTTCCAGGTAGACGACGCTGGGACCGAGATCGGCGTTGATGAGGTTGATTTCGACTTCGAGGTTATCGGCGTTCCAGCTTTTGATCGCCGCCCAGGGCCCCGAAACCGACACGTTGGCCTTGTTCGGGACGTCGGTGACGAGCACCTTGTCGGGCGGCATCTTGAAGAACAACGGCACTTCGACGGTCGCCGTCACGTCTTCCGCGCCGAGAACGAACAGCCAGAGCAGCAACGCGATCAGCAGCGAAAAAAGCTTGAGCCCCAGGTTTTCAAAAAAGATCCGCCGGATGATGGAGGCGAAACTGGTCGGTTTTGTTTTTTGTCCGGTCGCCATCGCCCGTGCTCACTTTTTCTCTTTACGCTGCTTGTTAATCATGCCCAGCGTGTTCTGCAGCACTTTCTTAAGCGTGTTGGCGTCGAGATCGCGCGTGATCTGCCCGTCCATGACGAACGAAATCTTGCCCGTTTCCTCGCTGACGACGATCACCAGGGCGTCGGTCTCCTCGGAAATGCCGATCCCCGCCCGGTGGCGCGTGCCCAGTTCGCGCGAAAGTTTGGGGTTGTTGGACAGCGGCAAAAAGCATCCGGCATACGCCAGCTTGCTGCCTTGGATGATGATCGCGCCGTCGTGAATCGGCGAGGTCGGATGCATGATCGACTGGACCAGTTCTTTGTTCACCTTGGCGTCGATCGCCGTTCCTTCCTCGGTATAATCGGTGAGATCGGCGTCCCGCTCGATGACGATCAGCGCGCCGATGCGTTTGTTCGAGAGCGCCGTCGCCGCCTTTACCAATTCCTCGATGAAAAACACCTCTTCCAGGGTGCTGATGCCGTGATAGAAGGGATTGCGGCCCATGCGGGAAAGACCGCGCCGGATATCGTGCTGGAAAACGACGATCAGGATGAAAATGAAGGAGTTCACGAAATATTCAAGTATCCAGCTCAGCGTCATCAATCCGAAGAACTTCGAGGCGGCGAAACCAATGATGATGAGAATCAGGCCCACCAGCACCTGGACGGTTTTCGTGCCGCGAATCAGAAGCAGGATGCGATAAACGATGAGCCAGACCAGCAGCAGATCGAGAACGGCCAGGCCAATCCGCAGGATGTTGTTTTCCAAGCTGACTCCGAGAAGGTGTTCCATTCCCGCGCGTTCTTTCCGCCGCTAGTCTACTGCAACTCGCTTGAGAAAAGCATCGCACATCCGGCAGACTCGCACCGCCGGTCGAACGTCGTGCACTCGCACCATGTTGGCGCCGTTCATCACCGCCACGGCGACGGCGGCAAGCGTGCCCTCCAGCCGATCATCCAGCGGCAGATCGAGCACTTTGCCGATGAAACTCTTGCGCGATGGCCCCACGATCACGGGGCAACCGAGTTCGGCGAAACGGGCCGAATTCTGCAAGAGCGCCAGATTGTGCGCCACCGACTTGCCGAAGCCGATGCCGGGATCAAGCATCAGGTTCGCCAGCGGGATTCCCGCCTGACCGGCAAGGTTGAGCCGCTCGGCGAAATAAGCCGCCACATCCTCAACCACATCGGTGTAACGGTAGGTTTGCTGCATCGTTTTCGGATCGCCGGCGGTGTGCATGATGATCGCCGGCGCGCGGGCCGAGGCGACGACGTCCAGCATCGAAGGATCAAAAGTGAAACCGGAAATGTCGTTGACCATTGCGGCTCCGGCCTGGATCGCCGCCCGCGCCACGGCCGCCTTGGTGGTGTCGATCGAAATCGGGACGGAAAGTCTTGCGGTCAGCGTCTCGATTACCGGCAGCACGCGTCTCAGTTCTTCTTCAACCGGAACGCGATCCGAACCCGGACGCGTCGATTCGCCGCCGATGTCGATGAGATCCGCCCCTTCCTCTTCCATGCGCAACGCCTGTGCGATCGCCGCGTCGAAATCGGCGAAACGGCCGCCATCGGAGAAGGAATCCGGTGTTACATTGAGGATGCCCATCACATACGTCCGCTGCGAAAAATCGAACGTACGTTTTGCGACAGTCATCCGGGCGGAAAACATCGCCCTCCCCTTCTCTTGGGATTTGTCAAAAGCCAAATGCACCGCCCCGCCGATGGGCGAAACGGCTGTTTGGGCGATCGCCCTAGGCCTTGCCCGGTTCGCCGGATTTTTCGATGTCCGGCGGCAGGATAACGCCGTGCCCTTGCTCTTTTTCCCGGTTCGGCTGTTCGCGCCGGAGCCGATCGTCCTCCGCGCTCTTGAGCACCTTGACGGGCTTCGCCTTGTCGATTTTCTCGCCCTTCAGGATGTGCTCCACCTCGCCGGCGTCGAGGGTCTCGTATTCCAGGAGCGCCTCCGTCATCGCGTTGAGCTTGTCGCGATTTTCCTCCAGGATGCGCCGGGCGTCGCCGTAGCAGCCCTCGACGATGGAACGGATCTCTTTGTCGATCTCTCGCGCCACTTCTTCGCTGTAATCCTGCTGCCGGGAAATTTCTCGGCCGAGAAAAATATGCTCTTCGCGCTTGCCGAAGGCGAGCGGACCGAGTTTATCGCTCATACCCCATTCGCAAACCATCCGCCGTGCGAGTTCGGTGGCCCGCTGGATGTCGTTGCCCGCGCCGGTGGTGCGTTCGTTGAATACCAGTTCTTCCGCCGCTCGTCCGCCCATCGCGTAACGGATCGTGTTGAGAATGTACTTCCTGGAATGGGTGTACTTGTCCTCCTCGGGGAGCGTCTGCGTGAGCCCCAGGGCCATGCCGCGGGGAATGATCGTCACCTTCTGGACCGGGTCGTAATCATCCAGCATTGCAGCGACCAGCGCGTGGCCGGATTCATGATAGGCGGTGATGCCCTTTTCGCGATCACTGATAATCATCGAGCGCCGTTCCGCACCGAGCAGAATTTTGTCCTTGGCCGACTCGAAGTCGGGCATCATCACTTTTTTCTGATCCCGCCGCGCCGCCTGCAAGGCCGCCTCATTCACCAGGCTTTCCAGATCGGCCCCGGAAAAGCCGGGCGTCCCGCGGGCGATCACGTCGAGATCCACCTCGTCGGCCAAGGGCACGCGCCGGGTATGCACATGCAGAATGCCGCGCCGGCCGGCGAGGTCCGGAGGCGGAACGACCACGCGGCGATCGAATCGCCCGGGGCGCAGCAGCGCCGGGTCGAGGACGTCCGGACGGTTGGTCGCGGCGACGAGGATAACCCCCTCGTTCGATTCGAAACCGTCCATTTCGACAAGAAGCTGGTTCAGAGTCTGCTCGCGTTCGTCATGACCGCCGCCCAGGCCTGCGCCGCGATGACGGCCGACGGCGTCGATTTCGTCGATGAAAATGATGCATGGGGCGTTTTTCTTGCCTTGCTCGAAGAGGTCGCGGACGCGGCTGGCGCCGACGCCGACGAACATCTCCACGAAGTCTGAGCCGGAAATCGAAAAGAACGGCACATCGGCCTCGCCGGCGATGGCGCGAGCCAGGAGCGTTTTGCCCGTCCCCGGCGAACCCATGAGCAGTACGCCTTTCGGAATGCGACCGCCGAGGCTCGTGAATTTCTTCGGTTCCTTGAGAAACTCGATGATCTCCTGAACCTCTTCCTTCGCTTCCTCGATGCCCGCGACATCCTTGAAGGTGATCTTCTTCTCCGGCGAACTCAGAAGCTTGGCTTTCGATTTGCCGAACGACATCGCCTTTCCGCCGCCGGCTTGAAGCTGTCGCATGAAAAAGAAGAAGATGGCGAAGAGGAAAATCATCGGCAGCCAGGAGATGATGAATTGCTGCCAGAAGGCGGTCTCCTCCTCTTTTTCGAACGACACCGTTGTCCCGGCCTGCACGAGCTGGTCCAGGTACTTTTCGGATAACGGCCCTTCCGTCTGGAATTTCGTGCCGTCCCTAAGCTCCCCTTCGATCTGCGTGCCCTTCACCGTCAGAGACTTGATGGACGGAGAGTTGGCGCCCTCGTCTTTCGTAATCATGTTCGCCAACTCGTTATAGGCGATCTTCTTCAGATCCGTACGGGGATCGTTGATCATATAGGTGATGCTCAGGAACATCAGGATGAGCAGCACCCAGAGCACCAAAGTTTTCTGTGATTGCTTCAAAACACCCTCGCTTCCGGTCCCGGCAGGGTCGCCAACCTACCCGCGACCCTACACTATGTATCATTTCATGTTATCATCAACAGCACACGGATTCCAACTATTTTGACAGCTTGCGGCAGAATTTCATTCCAACGATGCGGTGGTTTTTTTCAGTGACCATGGCTAGTTGACTGCGGCGTAGGCCAGGCGCCCAGAGGACGCCAACCGAGGAAACGACGAGCGGGATTCGGTCTCGATGGGAATGAGGCACTTTCAGGTCTGAGAAGAGTCTGGCCACCGATTTCCGGCCGACTTTCGGCAAAGCGATCCAATCGCCCGCTCGCCGCGATCGGACAACGATCGCCTCTCCCATTGCCTCCGCATCGAAGTAGGCCTGGTTCGGATCGGTGAAAACGAGTTCCTCGCCTTCACTGGCGCGCCAACTCATTAAACTCCCTCCCGGGAACGCGACATCGCCGGGAATATCCAATTCAAATTCATAACTTGCACCGTTATCTTCAGGCGATGGATAAAAAATGAGCGTTCCCCCTGCCCGCTCGACCCGTCCGTCATCCGGTAAGGCGACGGGGCCCATAGCGTTGGACGTCGCCAGATGATCGATGGCGTAACAATGGGCGGCCGAGATTCGCCGCAACGCCCCTCCTCGCATCAGCCGCAACGCCTCGCGCCAGATGGCCAGCCGCAAACCGATCGGCAGCGAAAGCAATCTTTCCGTGTCCACGCGCCATTCCGCGCCAACGCCCTGCGTCAGATTTTGTTGGAGCAGGATGGCTGCTGCCGCGCGAAGCGCCTCGCCCGCCTCGGCCAGCCGTTCCGTCGCTTGAGCAATACGCTCCGCCGCACCGGCGCGCAAAGTCTCCAAAACCGGCAACACTTCGTGCCGGATTCGACTGCGCGTGTAGGCCAAAGCGGCATTGGTCGCATCCTCTCGCCAGGCGAGCTTTTTAAACTGAGCGTAGTCGAGGATTGCCGCGCGCGGTGTTTCCAAAAGCGGCCGGACGATGCAACCTTGCCTGACAGGAATGCCCCCGAGGCCATCGAGACCCGTGCCGCGAATCAAGCGGTCCAACTCCGTTTCGGCCTGGTCGTCGGCCTGATGGGCGGTGGCGATGGATTCGCAGCGTTCTTCTTTCGCCCATGTCCGAAGCCATCGATAGCGCTCGCGACGCGCTTTCTCCTGTTTGTTGCCCGGAGATTTCCATAATTCGGGGTCGAGCCGAACCGATCGAAACGGAAGCTTCAGGGTCGCCGCCAGATCGCGCACGAACGCTTCATCCTCGTCCGCCGCTTCGCCGCGCATGGCGTGGTTGACGTGTCCCACCGCCAGCCGCCAGCGATGCTTGTTCGCCAATCGCGAAAGCACATGGAGCAATACGACGGAATCGACTCCGCCGGAGACGGCGACGAGCACGCCTGAACCTTCGGGAATCAGAACGCGACTGCGAATAAATTGTCCGATCTCGCGCAAAAGCAAGGATAAGGACCTCCAAATAAAAACGGCCACCCCTTTGAGAGTGGCCGCTATTTCAGGGGTTCGACGGGTTAATTGAAATGGATGCTCAATATGCCGTTGGCGAACTGGCTGTTCAACTCCTTCGCCATCTCCTTGTCTTTGCGCGATTCGTCGCGCATGTTGTTGATCTTGATTTTTCCCAGATGCCCATCGACGTTGACCAGCGCTTTGCCCGTGTCGATCACGAAACGGAACAATTCCTTGTCGCGGATGACGTGCTCCCCCGGCTTGGCCTTGTCTTTGGAGAAGGCGATGTACTCATTGGTCATCACGCATTCCATGCGCTCCGGGCTGGCGTCCGAATCCTCGACGCACGAGATTTCGCCGTTTTCCTTGTTCTTGGAATTGAACTGGACGGAACTCACCTGTTCCCAGTTCATCACGTATTCGTCGGCGTTGTAGCTGACGGTCGGACCGTCGCAAAGCGTGAAATCCGGCTCCTGCAAATGATCGATGAGCCTGTCGCTGACGAGAAAGTGCTTCACCACGCCGGAAAAGGCTTTGCCGTTCTTCATCTTGATGGTGGCGTGGATCCGGCGCGAGTCCACCGGAAAGGCTGCCGGTTTCGTTTCGACCGGTTTCTGCTCCTCCGGCTTGGCGGCCGGCGTTTCGGCTGGTTTTTCTATGGGTTGTTCCTTCACCAATTCATCGAGGGCTTCGTCGGTAGGGCCCGATTTCCCGTCTTCCTGCGCCAAGATAGTAATGGGGGCCAGCGTCATGAACATTGCCATTACGCAGACCGCCAGATTCGTCCATCGCATGGTCTCCCTCCACATGGCAGATAGGCAACGCATCGGCACCACAATATTTAGACTAATCCAAATCGAGCGGGTGTCAAGCCCCCGGCGAACGACACGAATGAAAAAGGGAGGGCGTCGCCGCCCTCCCTTCGTCTCAGGTGTTTTCGCCTCTCAGTAGAGCCCGTCCAGCGTTTTGCCGTCAACCTCGACGACTTCTTCCTGCTTCGTGCAGTAATTGGCATCGACGTATTGAATAAGGTCTTTCAACGACTGCTCAATTTGAGCCTTTTTGAAGCCTTCGCCGTCGGTTCCGTCCACCGGGTTGTGGGCTGTCGCCCGATGATCGGCATAGAACGTTCCCGAAACGCATTCGGGAAGCACGTTCGCGCAATCGCGCTCGGTTTCGCACTGGGCGCGACAGGCCGCCTCATCCGGCACCGCGGCGCAATCGGTCTCGCAGTCCTCCATGCACTGGTGGGGACTGTCACACTTGCCGTCCGGGAAGACGGAGATGATTTTCTGGAAGATGCCCTGGGCCATGTAGCCGAAGAGGATCGGTATCGCCGCCGCCATGCCTTCCGGCTCCATACCGTAGCCGTGCATCAAGTAAATCGAGGGGTAGCGTTCGGCGCAAATATCAGGCTGGCCTTCGCCGCCGTCGCTGTTCTTCACGTAGTAGCCCGGAGGCAGCACGATCGAATATTTCTGCATCCGCCCCAACGCCTCGGAATAGAAACGAAGCTTGAGCATCAGGGCGTTGAAGTCGTAGCTTTCCACCGGGTCGAAATGGCCGTTCGGGAAATGGTAGTTGGCGAACGAGTAGAACGTCTGAACGCGGAAAACCACTTGCGACGGATAACCGACATGACGGCCGTCGCCGGCGGCGATCGTTTCGTCGGAGGCGTCGTAATCGCCGTACCGCATCATCACGTTGTGGCCCAGCGCGCCGTAGTTGACTTTCAGAAAGCGGAACTTGTTGAGGTTTTCGGGACGCGGGAACATCAACGAGGAGAAATCGTTGTAGGAGCCCGTATGCAGTCCCTCCGGACCCAGCCTGGCTTCCAGGACTCCGGCAAGATTGTCTCCGTGGATGACAAAGTTGAAGATGTCGCGAATGCCGGCATCCATCCAAACGTTAAGCCGTTTCAGGTCCTCGGCGGGCCGCTTCAAAATCTGTTGGCGCGGATCGATCGCCATCATGTGGGCGACGTTGGGATTCAGATCGAACTGCCCGTTCCCTTCGCCGTAATCGTAAGGGCATTCCTTGCCCTCGGGACAGGCCACGCCATCGAGGCCTAAATCCTGGTACGGCTCGTCTTCGTCGTAGACGCCGTTGTTTTCGGTTCCGAGCGCGTTGAATGCGCCGCTGTCGGCGTACGGATTGAAATCGTCATGATTCGGGTCGGGATTGGTTTCCGGATCGTAACCCGGTTCCTCCGGATCGCAGACGCCGTCCGCGCCGCAATCCTCGAAAGGCTCCCAGTATTGCCGCACGATCGGCTCGCCGAAATCCCGCATGCCGTTGCCGTTGAAGTCGATGGCCACGGAAATATCCATGCGATACGCCCGAGCCCTGGAATCGGTGGACGGCTCCCAGTCTCCGCTGTGCTTGCTCGTTCCGTCGCAGATCCAGATAGCCGGAAAGGCGCCCTCGGGGTTGGCGGTGCGATCATAGAGGTCGAGTATGGGGTCCTCGGCCATCCATTCCGCCAGCGTGGCGCACTCCTCTACGGAATCTTCTCCAGGCTCGTAAACATTCGCCAGATAGGTCTCGATCCGTTCCGGCGTCATGCCCACCGCCAGGTAAGGCGAATTCGGGTTGTAGTTGGAAAAATTCCCGTAGGCATAGGAGAGGTCGCGGAAGATTTTCACGTAATCGGTTCGGTTGAAGTTGCCGCCGTTGTCGTCGTAGTACCAGTGGTTGAAGCCCTGGGGATGCTCATCGCGCGCATAGATCGCTTTCGGCTCAACCATGTAGCACTTTTCGACCGGCGTGGACCAGTGGGTCGGATCGCGCTGGAGGCCGCAATAGCCGCAAGGCTTGGTCTCGTCGGTGACAAAGGCGTCGATTCCCTCCGGGGCGTTGACTATTTCATCGTAGCTGCAGAAGCCCGAGGTGTGCTGGCGGTGAGTCATGTCCAGCAAGTAACTCAAGTCCATCACGCCGCCCATCGGCCCAAGAATGTCGAACAATTCCGGGAAATTGAAGCCTGTCATCGCCGCGCCGAAGCAACCCATGGAGATGCCCGCAAAGGCTCGATAGGTGAAACGGCGGGTCGTTGGAGGAAGAATCTCGCTGGGGATCATCGCCTGGAAGATGCCGAATTGCTGATTTTTGAAAGTCACCAATTCACGACCCGCATCCAGTTTGATTGCTGTCGGTGTCTTGGCGATGAAATACGGCGGATTGCCCGGACCGGAATCTTTTCCGTCTTCGGGATCGAGCTGCATGACGACGTTGACGTGGAAAGTCCGCGCCAACTCCGGCATTTCGTCGATGATGTAGGGGATGAGAAACTCGACGTCGTCGCCCAGCTCGACGCGTTCGCCGGCGTTTTTCGGGCTGGCGTCGAAGCGCACGGCCGGCCCGATCGGCGTCCAACCTTCCATCGCCAGGTCTTCGACTTCGGAAATCGTGATATGGACGTCATAAATCAAGGTGCGCGGCGGGATGCGGACGTGCGCGCCATCGAGCGATTCGCCTGCCTGACAAAGCTGAACCGTCCCGCCAGAACCGGCGCTCACGTCGCGGTCCGGGTCGTTGCGATCGATCTCGCACTTGGTTGCGGTGGGACCGCCTTCTTCTTCGTTCTCCGCGTCTTCCGCCTGTTCGGCGGTCTCGCTCTCGTCGCCGTCTTCCGTGGCGGCCTCATCGTCGCCGTCCGTCGGATCGCCGGGCGAGTTGCTGGATCCGGCGCAAGCCGTCACCATCAAGACCAGCCATAAAACCGCGAGTATCGCCTCACATCTTTTCATTACGCCATCCTCCTCACTGTAAGCACCGCTGACGAAGGGGTCGGATTATTGTTCCAAGACAGCCGTCATCGCCTGCAAGACGCCCAGGCGATCGTATCCAAAGCTTATCAGTCCACGCTCGAAATCGAATCCCGGCGGACCGGACAGATCGAGCAACGAGGCCGAATTCGCGTCTCCGTCGATTGGCTTGAACGCAACGCGGACCTTCACTTGATCGGGATCGCTTCCCAACTCCGATATTTCCGCCGGGAGGCGGAAATACGCCGCCTGCGTCAACTCCGCCTCAAGACCGGTCTCGACGGCGATCGCTCGCACAAGGACGGCGGAACCGATCGGCCGCCAACCTTCCGCGACAAGATCATCCGTCAGGGAGAGCGTCACCCTGGCATCGGCCGACAACGCGCCGGCAGGGAGAAGGACCACCGAGCCGTCGAGCGGGTCGCCGCCGAGGCAAACGCGGATCGGTCCGCCTTCGGCGGCTTGAATCGTCTCTCCATTGGAATGACGGTCATTGCCGCAGATGGACGGTTCGATGGGAAACGGTTCTTCCTCCAAGGCGGGTTCGACATCCAACTCTTCCTCGTCTCCGTCCGTCGTCGGAATGAGAAAGTCGAAATCGCCGTAAAGCGCAAGGTCGGTCAAACCCGGCTCGCTGCCTCCCGTGCAACCCGCGAGCCACACGCCTAGGACGACGGCTATCGTACGTAACAACTTGCCTGATGCGGGGGAAGAGCAGATCATCGGCTTCTTTCCACACTACTCATAGCGATTGAAGCGGACGATGGACACCGAATCCGCGTCGAGCCGCAAATGCCCGGGCAGAGTCACTCCCATCAGATCGACGCGCGTGACGTCGCCATCCAGGACGCGCGCCGCCGCGAACGCCGTGAGCGGCTCTTGCGGCGGCATATAGACGCCGATAAAGAGACCGTTCTTGTTGGACGAAAGCTGCGCCAGGCTGGGCGTCGGAAGGTCCAGTTGGGCGCTGAAATAACCTGTGACCACCGGCCGCACTTCCTTGAATCCCACAACGGCCCGGGCGATCGTCCGCCGCTCGTCGAGATAGCAATCGGCGATCTGGCCCAGCGCCATGCCGTAACCGGCGGGAACGCCGGCGATGCCGAGCGCGTTGGCGAACTCCTGGTAACGATCCTCCTCCACCGGGTGAATCTTGATTTCCACCGGCGCGCCGAGATCGTTGGCCTGCGCGGCGCGGGCGCGGGAGATGTGCAGCCCCCACTCCCAGGTCGGCATCACCCGCCCGCCGGGCGCATCGGCGCGGCGATCGGATTTGAGCACGAACCATTCGTCGGCGAAGGCGGGATCCGTGGCGAAATCGAAGAGGATCGTCCCATCCTCGCCCGTCGTCGCTTCCAAGGCCGGACGGCCCTCCAAATCGAATTCGTAGTAGAGTTGGACGCGGATGCCCGTCGGGTCGTCCACCTTCCACCAGTCGTCGATGCTGACTTTCAGTTGATAGCTCGTATCGCCTTCGCCGCCGTGGACCGGCTCCTGATTGACGCAGGTCAACTCCGGTTCGGCTTCGACCGAGAGCCAGCCGCTCAACGGATCGCGGCGGAAGAGTTCTACCGTTTCGTCTTTCGGAACCTGCGCACAGTAGCCGGTACTGTTATCCAGCCTCAGGTCGAAGACGCAGGTTTGGCCGCCGCACTCTTCGTCGGTTTGGCAGAGCTTGACGCTCCAATCGATCGGCGTGTCGTCTATTTCGTCGATGTCCGTGTCGTTATCGACGTCGCCGTCCGTTTCCACGTCGTCGATGTCGGGTTCCTGGTCGGCTTCGTCAATGTCGCCATCCGTGTCGGGGCCGTCTTCGTCGCCGTCCGGCTCGCCTTCGCAATGTTTGCTTTCCAGGCAGCAGGTATACGCGTCATCGCAGGAGCGCGCTTTGGCGCAGGCGAACGCGGCCCGCATCTCGTCGCCGTTGACTTTTTCCAGATCGTCCGGACAGCCGAGGTTGTCCATGCAGGCGATGATCCGCTCTTTCGGCGCCATGTTGGGATTTTCGCTGTAGCCTGGGCAGCCCACCGCCTTCTCGCAGAGCAGGTAGCAGTCGTGGACAAACACGCCGTAGCCGGTCAACTGACTGGTGTTGTGCATCAGCACGCGATGCAGGGCGTTGTCCTGGGCCTTCATGTCCCGCTCGTCGGTGGCGAGGTAGCGGGCCGGCTGGCCCGGCACGATCTCCACGACCGCCAGGCCGCCCGTGCCGTAGATGGGCGGCAGGTCGTGGCCGCGGCCGTCCAAGCCGAAAAGATCCATCGTCACGCGCACCGTCTGCGCGAGTTCGCGGGTGGGTTCCATCTGATAGACGTCGCTCACCAGTCGCGGTTCGTCGGGGAAGGCGCTTTGCGGAATGCGGGTGATGGAAAATTCCGTCGGCCGGTCCACCGCGCCAGCGGGAAACTGGACGAACACCCGCCCGTCCTCGCTGACAACGACGCCCTCCTGATCCGGATTGACGAGGGTGGAGTCGCCGTCTCCTCCCGGCGCGTCGTCGGGAGATCCGTACAGGCAACCGGTCAAGGCGACGAGTGTCGCCGCCAGAAACAAAGCCTTCCGCCAGATCCGCTCAAGCCGCATCGTGTTGCAATCCTTCAAACACCCGCCTAGAGACGTCAGTACGCCCCTCGCCTCTCGTCGCGACGAGTCCGCCATATGGGTTTCGGTAGGAAAAAACAGCCGAGAGGCGCACGGACGCCTCCCGATGAATGTTAAATGATACCACCCGGACGGCCGCCCGCCTAGGCAATTTTTCACCCGTTTCCCGGGAAAAGATTCCTCAGCCCTTCTCGGCCTTTTCTATCCGCTGGCGATACTCCTCGTAACCCGCCCGGCCCATGAGGCCGTAGGCGAATTTCTTGCCCAGCTCCACCCCCGGCTGATCGAAGGGATCGACGCCGTAGAGGTAGCCGGCCAGGACGGTCATCGCCTCGGCCCAGAAGACGAGTTGGCCCACCGCGTCGGCGTCGATGCGCGGCGTCGTCACCTGATAGGTCATCCGGCCCTGCTCGCCCAGGGCGAAGCGCGTGGCGCGCTGCTCGGCCAGGAGCAGTTCTTCCATGGAATGGCCGGCGAAATATTGAAACGCCTTCGGCATGTCGCCCTTCTTCGGGAAGGACGTCGGATGCTCGAAGCGCTCGTTGCGGATAAACATGAACACCTTGTCGTTCGGCCCTTCCATGTAAAGCTGGACCTGCGAATGCTGGTCGATCGCGCCGAGCGCCTTGATCGGCGTCGTCCCGGCGCGGACGGTCTCGCCCGACGCCGTCTTTTCCTTGCCCAGGCTTTCCGCCCAAAGCTGGCCGAACCATTCCGTCCAGTCGCGCAACCGGTCCGCGTAGGGCATCGAGACGACCATGTTGCGGCCAAGCTCGCGGTCGGCCAGGACGTGCATCAACGCGCCTTGCAACGCCGGGTTGGCGTCGATCGCCGGGTCGAGACACCGCTTCGCCATGCGCGCCGCGCCGGCCAGCAGCGCCTTGGCGTCGATGCCGATCGCCTGGGCGGGGAAGAGCCCCACCGGGCAAAGCACCGAATAACGGCCGCCCACATCGGAGGGGATTTCCAAAGTTTCGATTCTCTCCTCGTGCGCCAGATCGCGCAGCAGGCCCGCTTTCGGATCGGTGGTGAAGAGAAAATGCGAGCGCCAGCCGTCGGGAAGCTCGCGTTGCAACCGGTCGCGGACCAGCACGTACTGGCAGGCCGTCTCCGCCGTCGAGCCGGATTTGGAGACGACGTTGAACAGCGTGCGCGACAGGTCGAGGCGGTCCATCAATTCGGCGTAGCTGTCGGGATCGTTGTTTTCGAGGAAATAGAGGCGCATCGGTCCGCCGAACTCGCGCGGCAGTTCGTTGTGGTAGCGATGGGCCAGGGCGTTGAACAGCATCCGTCCGCCGAGCGACGAGCCGCCGATGCCGATCACCACGAGGTTATCGAAGCGCTGCCGCACCGCCTCGGCCATCGCCACGACGTGCGACAGCCCGCGCGTCGCGCCGTAGGTCGCCGGCAGCTTCCAGAAGCCGAGCTTGCCCTCCCCCGTTTCGCGCGCCAGACGGGCCAGCGCGGCGTTGGCTTTGGAAAGGTTTTTCTTCCAGAGCGAAGCGGCGATTTTGCCCTTGCCGAAACAGGCCGCGAAATCGAACTGCAACTCACGCGTGCGCGTCGCCATGGGACACCTCGCGATGACGGTGGTTATTTTCTTTCAAACCCGGCTGAGGATACACAAGGCCGGGGCCCGCCTCAAGGGAATTCGGGGGGCGGCGCGTTGTATCTGAATTTAATCTCTGCATATCGCGAAAAGCAGAGAAACAACTGAATTCCCACTCGTATGGGAATGATGGGCTTTATGGCTTGGTTCGGCGCTTGCCTCTGCTATAATCGACTCGCATAAACCCCCGAGCACCATGGACGCACCTGCGGCTTTTTCCAAGGAGGGTGTTCCATGCGAAACGCATTTACACTTGTGTTTTGCTTTAGCGTTCTGGCCCTGGCCGCTTTCGGTTGCGAGGAAGCTTCGCTCAAGTTCACCGCCGATGGCGACGCGCCCTCGGATAACGACAGCGACGCGGACCTCCAGCAAGACGCGGATCTGGAGCAGACCGATGAGGAAGCCACGGTCGATGGTGACGCCGACGAACCCCTCCCCACCGACGGCGATCTCGACCCGGCCGAGCCCGATCCCGAAGCTGAGCCGGATTTCGTAGACGCCGACATTGGTGAAGCCGAGGAAGACTCGCCGCCCGAGAATTGCAGCGAGATGAGCGGCGTTTGCGTGGGAACGGCGGAATGCCCGCCGGGAACGCGCACGACCTGGCTCCCCTTCGGCTGCGTCGAGCCCGAACCATACTGCTGCGCGCCCGACGGCCTCGTGGCTTGCGAGGAGCTAGGCGGCTATTGCGAAGCGCCGGTGGCCTCGGCCTGCTATCGGCCGGGCTATGAACTGTTCTTCGACGACCCGCTCGGTTGCGACAGCCTGGGCGGTTTTTGCTGTCTGCCCGAAGCCGCCTGTTACAATTACATCGCCGCGCTCGCCGACTGCCCCTATCAGCTTGTCGTCGGCGACCATCCGATAGAGTGCCCCGTGACGTCGTTCTTCTGCATGGATTCTCCTTGCCGCAGCAACGGCGATTGTCTCGCGACCGATATTGCGATCGCCGGAGAAATCTGCGTCCTCGGCGACTGCGTGGCCTGCTGGCAGGACAGCCAATGCCCCCAGGGAAGAATCTGCCGCGCCGGCCGCTGCGTGTCGCCGGAACCGCCCTGCCCTCCCGCGCCGCCTTGCACCGATGCCGGCTGCCGGCTGCTGCGCATCTCCGAGGTTTCCTGCCCGGTCTGCATCTGCGACTATACGTACGCTATCCCTTGCGCCACCGACGAAGAGTGCCTGATGATCGAGCATCATCCTTACTCGCGCTGCGTGTGGGGCCGTTGCGCCGACTGCAAGGACAACGACGATTGCGGGTGGGGCGACTGCCTGCCGCCGGGCATGTGCTTCGATATGCAGCCGCACCCGGAAGTTCTCTATGGCGCGTGGCTGATCGGCTGGTGGGGCGCTCTCAACCACTATTCCTATTTCCGCTTCGAGCCGGACGGCACGCTGCGCCGGGGAACTTACCCATCCGACGAACTCTGGCAGGATGACATCCCTCAAAACTGGCCCTGCTACCCCGAAGGCGTGTGGGAATCGCCTGCCGCGATCGGAACGTGGCAGCCCGAAATGACGGAAAGCGGTTTCCTGGCGATCCGCATGACGCTCAACATCGATTGCGATCCGGGCGCCGGCTGGACTTCCCGGTTTCTCGTGACGCCATCGGAGGATGGGAACCATTTGACGCTGCGTGATATTGATTTTCCCGACCGCGAATACGAGGCGATCAAAGTGCCGGCCGACCGCTGCACGCCCGATTTCCGTTCTTGCGCGCCGCCGTGGTGCGAAGGCGTCTGGCATGAAGGGGCGCCCGCCATTTATCCGCCCTTCTACACCGAGGACCCGGCGCACGTAGCGGCGGCAGACTGGGCGCTGGATCAGATGCTGCGCACGATCATCAGTGCAAATGCCGGCTTCGCGGTTGAGTGGAAACGGATCACCTATACGTTAATGGACCTGCAGGGCACCCGCAACACTATTCGCGTCCTGGAGGGAAGCAATCTTTCGGCGGATGAGCGCCTTGCCTGGGCGGAAAACTTTCTGGCCTCCTGGCCCGCGCTGGTCGCGCCGGAACAACCGTTTGCCAGGCCGCCCGATGTGAATTGCTCCAGCGATTTCTGCATTTTCTCCTTCCACCAAGATTATTGCGGTAGGTCAGTGGTGGATTTCGCTCCGCAAACGCCACCACAGATGGATATGTATCGCGGCGTTTTCTCTGTTCGGATAGACAAGGACGGTTACCTAGATTGGCTCAAGAGTGATTTTGTCCCTTATCTCGCCTTACCGCGCGATCCTGTCGTTCCCCGGGAAGAGCTTGTGCAAACGCTAATGAACCACGTTTATCAAGTTTCTTGCGCAGACGGCCCGCATACCTATATGCCTAACTCCCCGGACAATATTCAACTGCACGAGCCGCCGGAGGTGTTTGTCTACCGCCCCCACAGCGAATTGGAAAGGGTATTCGCCCGCCTAGCATATCGCGCCACGGTGACACCGGCAGACGCATTCGCCACCTGGACGGCTTACGTGGATGCGGTGGACGGCAGCTTCATCGCCGAAGCGCCGGACTTCATCTGCGATTAGCGGCCAGTCTCCCAAATTTTCTGTTGTTTTGCCCTCGACGCGGTGGTAAAGAAGTCCCAATTAATCGTTAGCTTCCCTCACGTTCTCAGCCAAAGAGAGAAACCGCCATGTGGGAAACGCTGAAGAATTACTTCTCAGAGTTCAAAGTTCTCAAGCAGACGCCGCCCGAATTCTGGACGCTCAATCTGGTGGTGAATTTCTTCGAAATGCTGGCCTACTTCGCCTTCATCACCGTGCTGACGCTCTACCTCACGGAAAACATCGGCTTCGACGACGTCTGGGCCGGCAGCGTCACGGGCATCTTCACATTGGCGATCACGGTCATCATTTTCTTCTCGGGCTTCATCATCGACTCGATCGGCGTGAAGAAGGCGCTCGTCTACTCCATGGTGCTGCTGATCCCCTGCCGGCTCCTGATGGGCGTCACGGGACCCGTGGAAAACTGGTATCTCGAACGCAACCTCGATGTGAACGCCGCCGTGGCCGTCATCGAGCAGGGTGGATTCGAAAAATCCGCCTTTACGCAAAAGACCGAGCGGATGACCGAGGCGCAGCTTGATCTCGTCGCGCCGTCGGAGGAAAAAGGATCCGCCGAACAAAGCCCGCGCGAGACGCTCAAAAGCGACGATGCGGCCTTGCGCGAAGCCGTCATGACGGCCGCCAAGGCGTCGCCGATCGTACAGCAGTCCTGGGGCGCGGCCCTGGAAGAGAAAGCCAAGGACCAGGGCGAATTCAAGAAGATCATCGTGGCGATGATCGGCGAGAAGCCGGAATTGGCGCAGAAGTATTATGTCGATCTCGCCGCCGCCAAACAGGACCCTGTGCAACTCAAAGCGGCGGTGACGGCGATCGTCAAGGCGTTTCCCGATCTCCGCGCCCAGTTCAGCCTTCAGGACATCTTGAAGGTCGTCGTCTTCATCCTTCTGATGTTCACCGCCCTCGGCGAAGCATTGATGGTGCCCGCCATTTACGCCGCGCTGCGCAACTATTCCTCGAAGCGCACCAGCGGCACGGCCTTCAACTTCCAGTACCTGACGATGAACATCGCCGCCGTCTTGAGCTTCTCGCTCTTCGACTTTCTGCGGCTCAACTTCGGCAACGAATCGATCTTTTTGGCCGGCGCGCTGATGGCCGTGATCTGCACGATCGGCGCGCTGTTTTTGCGCGGCAACATCCAGGTCCAGGACGACGGCGAGATCGTCCAGCTTCCGCCGAAGAAAAAGGAAGATCGGGAGATGCCGTGGACGATCGCCGCGAGCGTCTTCAAGGAAGCCGCTTTCTGGCGTTTCATGTTCTTCCTCGTGCTGCTGATAGGCGTGCGGCTGACCTTCACGCACCAGTTCCTCGTGATGCCGAAATACTATACGCGCGTCTTGGGCGCGGACGCCCCGATCGGCCTCTTGAACACGATCAACCCGTTCATCATCACCATCGGCCTGATCCTGTTCATCCCGGTCATCTCGCGTTTCTCCGTTTTCCGGCTGATCGTTGTCGGTACAGTCATTTCGGCCTTGTCGGTGTTCATCCTCGCCATCCCCGGCAAGGCCTTCGCCTTCCTGGGCTGGACGATCAAGGAAGGTTACTACTTCATCATCCTCGCGCAGGTGGTCATCTTCGCCTTCGGCGAACTGATCTGGTCGCCGCGCCTGTCGGAATACACGGTGACGATCGCGCCGCGCGGCCGAGAAGGAACTTACATGAGCATGGCCGCCTTGCCGATGTTCATCGCCAAGCCGGTCAACGGTTTCCTGTCAGGGTTCCTGCTCGACGGTTACTGTCCCGACGGCGTAATGAACGACATTGTTTCCGGCGCGCGCACCTGGTACAACGGGCCTGAATTGATGTGGATCATTTTCGGAACCCTGGCGATTTCCAGCCCGATACTCGTCATGCTGTTACGCAACGTGATCGCTCCGGATCGGAAGAAAAAAGAAGAAGAACGCCAAGCCAATAAAAATGGCGAGGAAGCCCAACCGCAGGAAGGTTAGTCCAAAATAGACAGATCCAGACGAAGGAGCCCGGACGGCAAGTCCGGGCTTTTTTCTCTTGTTCACCCTTCGAGACGGCTGACCGCGTTCCTGAGGAGCCCATGGAATGGGCGTCTCGAAGGATGCGGTCAGCCTCCTCAGGGCGAACGGGGCCGCTGTTTGGGACTTTAAAGATGGTTTCTAGGAACGCGTCTTTTTCAGCTGAAGCGCATTTCGCGATTGTCGCCGGAGGGGATGACGCGAATCGCCGCCATGCCGTGAACCGGGCAGGCGTGCTCGCAGTTGCCGCAACCGTTGCATTTCTTTTCCTCTACATACGGCCGGCGGTCGCCGTTCGCCTCTTCATGCCAGACGATTGCTCCATACTGGCAATTCTCGTCGCAAACAAGGCATGCCAAACCCTGCTCCCAGACCACGCAGCGCGGGTGGTCGATGATCGCCGTGCCGAGACGGATCGCAGGTTTCTCGACGATGTGGAACGGCCGGATCGCCGCCGTCGGACAGACCAGCGAACAGGCGTTGCAGTTCTGGTCGCAGGGCCCCAGCCGCATCACGGCGGCGGGCGTCATCAGCCCGGCGATGCCCGTTTCCAACGCTGTCGGCTGGAGGCAATGCGTGGGGCAGGCTTTGACGCACTGGCCGCAACGAACGCAGGTGGCGAGAAAAGCATTTTCCGGCAAAGCGCCCGGCGGACGAATAACGGCGTCGGAGACGAGCAGGCGGCTCGGATTGTAGGCCAGCCAGGCCGCCGCCGTGGCGCCGCCGGCCGTCCAGAGGATCGCCTGCCGGCGCGAGGCGTCGAACGACGGCTGACGTGACGGCGCAAGCCAGACCGGCGCGAAGCGCGTGACCTTCAGATGGCAGTCGGGAACGCAACGACCGCATTGGATGCATTCCATCGGGTCATAGCGCCGCCGGTCGTCGCCGATCGCGCCCGTCTCGCAGGTGCGGGCGCACTTGCCGTCGTTGTCACAGGCGTCCGACACCTGCCGCGAAAAAAGCGTGAAACGCGCCGGCAGCGCCAAAAGCGCGCCGAGCGGGCAGAGCGAGCGGCACCAGAAGCGGCGCTGCCAGCGGCCGAGCCAAAACAGGATGGCGAAGAAGACGACCACGAGAAACCCGAATCCGCCGAACATCGGCTGCGCCACTTCGGTGCGGGCCAGCGTCATCCAGTTGAATTCCTCAAAAACGGGACGAAACACATAGAGCCCGGCGTTAGTTAATGTCGCCAGGACGGGCCACAGCGCATAGGTCATCAGCCGCGTGATCCAACAGATCGGATCGGCCAGGTAGACCAGGCCCTGTCCGAAAAGCGACGCCACCAAAATGACGATCAACACCCCATACTTGATCCAGCGGCCGCGGCGTTCGTAATTCTTCCAGCGGCGATGCGTCGTTTTGCCGTAGAGCGCGCGGTCGCCAAGCTCCAAACAAGCACCCATCGGGCAGACCCAGCCGCAGAAGAAACGGCCGAGAACCGCGCTGAGCAGCAGAACGACCAGCCCCAGCCCGGCGGCGGCGATCCAGGCGCGGCCAGCGAGCATCGCCTGTAGAGATAGCAAGGGATCAATTTTGAGAAAACCGTTGACGACGGCGAAATCCGGCGGCGGCCACGTCGTTTCCGCGAGCAGGAAAACGAACAGCGCCAGACAGAGAATCTGGACGGCGCGGCGCATCGTTCAGACCGTCTGCCGGTGGATTCGCAGTGCTTCGACGTCGGAGCGGCCGAGGCCGTGGGCGACGGCGTTGGCGATATAGGGGATTTTCAGCGGTGTGTAGGCGTCGCCGTCCCATTTAGAAAGCGTCACGCCGAAGCTGTCCACCGCCACCGGATCGACGCCGGCGACGATCGTATTGAGCGACGCGATCTCTCCCGGACCACCGGGACCGTTGGTCGTGAGGGCGCGCGTGGCGTCGAGCACGGTCAGGCGCGGGCGAATGAACGTCGCCATGTCGGCGATCGCCTGATGCAAGTTGTGCAGAACGTGCCAGGGCGTACGGTTGTAAACCGCGCCCATCCAGTTTTTCATTCCGAAAGAGACGATGGCGCTGCCATGGCTCTTGGCGACGGGGACGTTGATGAGGCAATCCGTATCCATGACGTCGATCGCCACTTTGGCGCTGGTGAGCGACTTGGCCTTGGGGATCTTCACTTCCCGGTAAAACGACTCGGCGGTGATCGTCGCCACGAAAACGTCGTCGAGTCCCTTCATCGCCGCCTTGACGCCGCAGATTTCCAGTGCAATGTCGGCCTTGTGGCAAGGGTTGTCGATGACCATGACCCGCTTGGCCCCCGCCTGCAAGGCGAGTTCGGCCAGGGCGCGCACGACTCGCGGGTCCGTAGTCGTCGCTTTCTCCGGAGGGTTGCCAAAGCCCATGTTGGGTTTGATCGTCACCCGGTCGCCCTTCGTGACGAAACGGCCGATCCCGCCCAGGGCGGCGACGGCGGCGCGGACGTTCGCCGCCGGATCGAGACCGTTGATAACGGCGAGATCGGGAACCGGTGGTTTATCCTGCGCCAGAAGCAGGTTAGGAAATGTGGCGAAAGGCGCGGCCGCCGTTGCGGCGACGAGCCCGCGCAGCATCTCGCGACGGGTCAGCTTCATGGCTGCCTCCATTCGATGTCGGAATCAGGATAACACGACATACAAGACGCGTGTACGATACGTCGCCTTCAAGCCAATGAACAGGGCAAAGATCAGGCCGCTGGCGGCCTTTTTCAGACGGGTTTGTTCTTTTGCGCCGCGAGCAGGGCCTGAAGCTCCGCCGGCATTCCCATGTTGATCGTCGGCCAATCTCCGCCCAGATAACCGCGGAAGCTGAGGTAGGACGACGGCGTCGCCATTTCGATGCCCATTTCGCGCGTGCGATCGTCCACCGCCATCATGATCGCATGGCGAATCGCCCAGAAGTGTTTGAGGTCCGTCACCCAATAGGACAGAAAAAGCGTCATGTCGTCGCCGCCGTATTCCAGGAAAAATATTTCCGGCCGCTCCGCGCCCGGCGTGTTCTCCACGATTTCCTTGAACAGCGCCAAGGCCTGATCTCGCTTTTCCGGATCATTGCTGATGTCGATGCGCATGTAAGTGCCGTCGAAAGCCGCAGCGCGCCCGTCCGGCGACATCATGTTGTGGATCGGCGTATTGATGATACTGTCGTTGGGCATGATGTACGACGTGCCCTGCTTCGTGCGCAGGATAGTGGCTCGCAGCCCGATGTCCTCCACCGTTCCCTCGACGTTGTTGTTCACGACGATGTAATCGCCGAGCTTGTAGGGTCGCGTGAGATAGATGGCGATGCCGCTGATGAAGGGCGAAAGCGTATCTTTGGCCGCGAAACCTATCGCTACGCCGCCGATGCCCAGACCGGCGAGCACGGCCGCCGGATCCTTGCCCAGCGCTTTGATGATGAAGATGAAACCGACGATGCCGACCGCCATTTTCGCCGCTTTGCGCATCAAGGGGATGAGTTGCTGATCGAAGCTTTCCTTGGTCGAAGCGAGCGGCACGATGAAGTTTTCGAACAGGCGGTCGATGAGAATGAGAAAAAGCCAGGTGACGTCGATCGCCAAAAGCACGCCGACGATGCTGGACAGGACGATGTAGACCAGCGCGTCTTCGCCGCCGACTTTCTCCGTCAGCACCGAAATGGCAAGCCGGAAACCGATCAGAATAACGAAGAACAGCAACGGCTTCTCCAGCCCCTTGAACCATGCCTCCTCGTTGGCCACGGCGCGACGGCGGGCCAGTTCGCGAAGGAGTTGACGCAGCTTGCCGACGAGCATGCGCGCGAGCAGCATCGTCAGCAAGGCAAGGCTGAGGAAAGCGATATATTGACCGACCGTGTTGTGCAGCGCCTGATAGGACAGAATGGTGTGCACAAGCGTCACGGCATCGAAGCCGAAGACGGGGATGCAGTAGATGACGGCCGTTATCCAGAGGAAAGTTTGAGCGAGGCGGTAAAGCACGGGGAAATAACGCTTCTCTTCGCCCTGGATGGAACGGTCGATGGCCGGGCGGAGCAATTCTTTCCAGAGCACTTCCAGTATCCGCGCCGCAAGCCAGAAAGCCGCAAGACGCACGGCCACGGCGAACAGATGCGAGGCCCCCCAGTGCACCCAGTGGGCGCGGGGGTCGGCGTCGGTCGGCGCGGCGGTCAGGACAACCGTGCCGGCGTACGTCAGGGTGCAAAAAATCATCAGTTCCAAGGGAACGCCTAAAGCCCAGATGAGCCTTTGGGCGAGATTGTCGCCTAAGCGCGGGGCGAAACGGCGCACGATCCGCCGGAGCACAAAACCGGCGATGAGCGCGGCGGTCCAGCCGGCGAGTATCGCCAGCGCCCAGAACCCGTATTGGAAAAGCGAATTCCCAAAGAAAACCGTTTTGAGCGCCGAGGCGAAGGGCTCGGGTAGAGAGATGGCGGAGAGCAGCGTTTCCAGGTCCATGTTCATTCTCTCGGAAGGTGAAAAGTCACGGGGGAAGACGCGCGGCTTTGGGCATCGGCTCGCCACAGGGAGCGCGGCGCGAAACCGAAAAGCCGGGTCACGACGACGTCGGGAAACTGGTCGATGCGGATGTTATAGAGATTCACGGAGTCGTTAAACAGCTCGCGCCGGTCGGCGATGTGATTTTCGATCTCTGTAATGCGGCTCTGAAGCTGACGAAACATCTGGTCCGCTTTGAGCGTGGGATAATTTTCGGACAGTGCGAACAGACGCGCCAACGAACCGCTTAGCGCGTCGGAAGCCTGGAAAATATCCGTTTCCCGGCGAGTATCGGCGGCCATTGTGCGGGCGCGCGTCACCGCTTCCAGCGTCTGGCGCTCGTGGTCCATGTACGCTTGGCACACGGTCACGAGTTTCGGCACCTCATCGTAGCGCTGCTTCAGAAGCACGTCGATATTGCTCCAGGTTTTTCCAATGTTGTTCCGCAGCAAGACGAGGCCATTGTAAATGATAATCAGATACGTAAGTGCGGCAAACAACAGAAGCGCTATGACCAATGCAAATCCCATCCCATTCCTTTCCTGGCGCGACCGCCGCCGTTGGCGCTAGTCGAGGCTGAATGCGGCGACCCATCCTAGCACGGCGGCGCAGAGCGAGGCAAAAGCAAGAAAAGCCAATATCGCGCTTATCAGACGAAGCTTGAACGTCAATTTTGCTTCGCGCGAACCTGCGATGACGAACGGCACTCCTGCCGTATCGGGCCGGCGAATGGCGATGTGGCTCTCCTGCGCTTTAGCTCCGCCCCCAAGCGATTCCGCGATGGCCGAGTCGGTCGCGTCGCGTCGCGCCGCTTCCCATTCGTCGGCGTCGATCGCGCCGTTGCCGTCGGCGTCGTAGGCCGACAGCCGCGCCGGATTTCCCTTGAGTCGCCGCAATCGCTCGGCGACGCGCTGGACGAGATTGGGTTTCTCCTCGCGATATTCGACCGCCTGGCCGAGCACGTAGAGCGTCGCGCCCTCAGGGATGGACTCTTCCACATACGTGATGTTTTCGCTCATGCTCAGGGCGGTGACCATGCCCAGCGGGCACGGGCCCGAAACCGTCTGCGTGTGGGTCGGCCGGATCTTGGCGCGGGTGGGATCGACGAGCACGCGCCCCGTATCGTCATCGAGATAGAACGGAACCAGGCCGGAGGAGATGACGGAACTGAGCGACCATGATGGCTGAGCCGCATCGGCATCCAAATTGTATTTGCGCACAGAGTAATAAACGCAGGGCAACATGGTGAGCGGCGAAATCACCTGATACTTTCGGACGGCGACGCCTTCGACTTCGATGAGCCCCATCGCCAGGGACCGAACCTTGGACGTCGGCGTGTTTTCGATCCAGCGTTTGAGGCGCAGGTAATGAAAAGCGCCGTAACCCATGGCGATGGCGCCGGCGACGAATAAAACTCCGCTTTGCAACACGGCTCCTATCACGACCAGCAACCGTTCGTTTGTTGCAATCAGCCGGAGCGCGCTCAAAAAAAGATATAAAGCTGGAACACCGGCCGCGATCAGATCGGAGGACGCGAAAATGGGCCGCCGCCACGGAATTTTTATTTGGGGCGGCGGCGGCAGATCCGGTTCATCGGGCGGCATGAGCGGCAGCATGTCGCCAGCCGGTTGAGAAGAAGCTTTCGCGCCAAGAGCGGCGGCGAGGCCGGAAAAACCTTTCAGGGCTTTGGGCGGCGCGGATTGCTTCTTCGCGCCGGCGATCGATTCGCCGCGCGCCTCCTGCTGCCGATACAACTCGAAAATATAACCGCCGTACGTGGAGAGGCTGTGAAGGTTGCGCGCCTCGTCCTCCTCACGGCGGGAATATTCGTTGCGGCAGCCGGGAAGCTGGAAAAGGCCGAAGTCCATTTCAAGCCGGAAAATCCCGGCGTACTTGCGGATGAGCCGAATCAGCCGATCGAGATTCAATCGCGCGCTATGCGAGGCTTGATCGCCGAGCCCGCTCGGATTCCATTTGCCGAGCACAATTCGCAACGGCGCTAGCGGCGCGGCAGGAACATTCGCAAAGGCGTCCGGTAGCACGTAGAGATCCAATACCGCTTTCGATTGAATAATCGCCGCGTATTTTTCGTCCTCGGTGAGCCGAATCTGCCGCTGTCGGGCCGCGACGCGCATCATTTTGGTCAGCAAGCGGCCGCCCAGATCGCCCAGGACCGCCAGGACGCGCGATCCGCCGGCAAACAGGAATGGCGCGTCGTTGGTTTTGAAAACGATGGAATGCGCGGAAACATCGATGCCGCGGACAAGGCGCGGGCTGGCGACCTCCGGCGGACCATCGACGATCATCCATGCCGCGCCGAAACCGGAAAGCATGTCGCCCAGCGTTTCGGCGACACCGCGCTCGCCTTTGTAAAGAATGGCGAGCCCTATTCCATTGAGCATAAGCTTCGCCTGGTAGGCGTCGATGCCGTCGAAGGAGGCGAGTTGCGACGCTTGCCTTTCAAGCTCGGCGGCCTCAAGCGGCCGTTTGCGGACGATCAGCAGGGAGGGCTTGTCTTCCATCGCGTAAAAATCAATCCCGCAGAGCCATGCGCGCCGCCACGACGCCGGAGGCGAGCGAAGGCGAAACGCCGCCGCCGAAGACGCCCGCTCCGGCCAAAAACAGGTTCCGGATCGGCGCGGCGGTCTGGAAACGGAACGGGCCTACCTGGTTCGGCGTCATCGCCGGGCCGTAGCTCCCGCCGCGCACGGCGCCCGCCCAGTAGCTGTTGGAAAGGGGCGTGGCGTATTCCTGCACCTCGATGTCGCCGATGAGCCCGGGGTGGCGGCGCTCCACTTCCTTGAGCAGCCCGTCGCCGATGGTGTTTTTCAATTGCAGGTAGTCCGTGCCGCGCCGGTTGGAAGGCTGGCCGTCCCACTTGGAGAATAGTTCGTAAGGGGCGACCGTGATGATTTCCAGGGTCGAGGAGCCTTTCGGCGCGCATTCGCCCGAATCGTCTTTCAACGAATTGGGCGAGAGGAAAAAAGCCGGGACGGTCGGCATGCGGCCCGCAAAGAGGGGCGCGTACATCGCGTCGAGGTCCCAGTCGGGATAATCCCAGATGTCGAAAGCGCCGAGGCCGTGCTGACGGAGGTCGCGCTTCATGCCCAGGAAAACGTAAAACATGCCGACGCTCGGTTCC
Source organism: Myxococcales bacterium (assembly GCA_003598065.1). Taxonomy (GTDB): domain Bacteria; phylum Myxococcota_A; class SURF-8; order SURF-8; family SURF-8; genus SURF-8. The sequence goes on from QZKR01000120.1 coordinate 40,011, forward strand.
GTCCTGTTCACCTTGCGCATGAGCCTTTCCGGCAAGTGCTCCGCTTTGATCAGCTTGCCGAACGTCAATATCGGATCGATGGCGCTGACGATTTTATCGGCGGGAATTTCCTCGCCGCCCGACAGACGGACGCCGACGGCCCGCCGCTTGTTGACGATGATCTCCGCCACTTCGGCGCGAGTGCGGACGGTCCCGCCGCGCGCCTTGACGTAATCGACCAGTTTGTCCTTCATGCGGCCGCTGCCGCCGCGCGGGAAAAACGCCCCGTCGGAATAATGAACATGCAGCATCAGGCCGTACAAGGCCGAGGCGCGCGAAGGCGGCAAACCGTAGTCGCCGCAGTTGGCGGCGAGCACGGCCTGAAGTTTCGGATCGGGCGTGATCCAGTCGAGCAGCTGCTTGTAGGTGGCCTTGCCCCAACGCAAAAGCGTCGGCACATGCCGCAGCAACGTAAGATCGCTTAATGCCGGTTTTTGGAAAGACAGTTTGGTCATCGCCCGGGAAGCTTCGGCCAATTCGCGCGCCAGGGCGAAGAAGCGTTCGATGTTTTTCTTTTCGGAAGGAAAGAGATCGGTAAGCCGGTCCTGGAAGGCCCCGAACCCGCGCGGCACGCGCACTTCCAGACCGGGGAAGCGGTAGCGGTCGAATCCGTCTCTATCGAGTTCGCAGAAAAGGTTGTCGGCGTCGAGATCGAGGCCGGCGAATACACGATGGATGCCCTGCCCCGGCCGACATTCGCCAACGTAGTGGACGCCAGGGTCGAAGCAATAGCCTTTGCGGTTGAAGCTGTTTATGTAGCCGCCGATCACGGGCGCACGTTCCAGCAGCGTCACCTGCGCGCCGCCTTTGGCAAGATAGGCGGCGGCGGCAAGTCCGCCGGCGCCCGAACCGATCACGACCGCTTTGCGCGTTGCCGCCATCCCGCCTCCTTTGGCCAAGTTTGGAAGCATTTTAGCAGCAAATCGGCCGCCATGCAGCGATATTCAGAATAGAGGCTTATTTTTCTCTGCGCGCGCAGACCGGGAAAACCCGGCGGCGACGGCAAACGGGCGCTAGCCTATTAAGCCGCTTCGCCGACGATTTCGACGAGTTCGACCTCGAAAGTCAACGCCTTGCCGGCGAGCGGATGGTTGGCGTCGAGCGTCACTTCGTCCCCTTCGACGGAAAAAACGGAAACAAGAGTCGCTTCGCCCTGGTCGTTGGAGAGCGTCAGCTTCATGCCCACCTGGGGAACGATGTCGGGAGGGAACTGGTCGCGGTTGACGACAAGAAAAAGTTCCTTCACCATCGGGCCATACGCTTCCTCCGGCTCAAGTCGAGCGCTTTTCTTCTGACCGACGCCCATGCCCAGAACGATGGTGTCGAAACCCTGTATCACCGAACCTTCGCCGAGCGTGAAAACGAGCGGTTCCCGCCCTTGCGAGGAATCGAAGACCGACCCGTCGTCGAGCCGGCCGACGTAGTGAACTTTTACCGTATCTCCCGATTTCGCGATCGTCATGATATGGACCTGCCTTTCCTTGCGCGTTTCGAGCACCCTAACGGCATTTTCCGGCAATGTAAAGGAATCGATACGCCCTAAAAGATATTTTTCCTAAGCAGAAGGCGCGCTACTGCGAAACCGTTTCATATTGCGTAAATTTGTCGAGAATTTCCGTTGCCGCCGCCGCGCCGGCTTCGGTACAATTCGTCCCGTCGGTCGCCGGAATCGAAGGAATTTGCAGCGATGATCGTCTCCTCGCCGAAATCGAGGCGCGTACCTGCCGCGGTGGCGCTGGTTTCTATCGCGATTTTATTCGCCTCGCGTTCCGCCCAGGCCGGAAATTACGAATCGAATTTTCTCTCCTCCGATGCCGCGCTCATGGCCGGAGCGGTGACCGCCATCACCCATGACGGCGGAGCGGTCTACTACAACCCCGCCGGGCTGGGCGGCCTGGATCGCAAGGAAATCTCGCTGTCCGGCAACGCCTTCATGCTGCGCATTCGCCGCACGCCCGACGCGTATACGACCGTGCTGCCTTCCGGCACGAAAACGGCCGACCTCGACACACTCGATATTCTGCCCATTCCTTCGTCGATGGTGCTGACACGAAATATCACCCGCAAAGTGACGTTCGGCTTCGGCGTGTTCGTCCCGCAGTTCGACACGTTCTCGGTCACCTCCTCCTATTCGAGCCGCGAAACGTTCGACGCTCCGGCGATTACCGTCGATTACGCCCACCGCGCCGAGGCGATCGGGAAATTTCAAACCTATCTCGTCGGGCCGGCGGTCGGCTGGCAGATTATCCGCAGTTTCCGCCTCGGCTTCAGCCTATACGCCGTCTATCACGTCGCCGACGATTTCAATCAATTCTGGGCCGAGGGCCATACGCCGCTGGCCGACGGCGCCGGATCGCCGGAAAGTCAGAAACTCGCCTTCTACGAATCGAAATCGGAATCGACCTTCTTCGGCATGACGGCCACGGCCGGCATCCAATGGGAATTCGTCCGCCGCTTTCACCTCGGAGCGGTCTTAAAAGCTCCGGTGATCGCCTTTTATTCGCTCACCAAGCTCAACACGGCGGAAACAAGCGCCCAAGCAGGTATGCTGTTCGAGCCGGCCGTCGATTTCACCCACGACGAACGGCGCGTAACGCGCAAGTTGCAGATGGTGATGCCGCTGGACGCCGTGCTCGGCTTCGGCTACAAGACCGACGATTGGGGGATCTCGGCGGAAGCGGATTATCATCCGGCGATGGACAACGCGGCGATGGCCGTCCGGCGCACGCATGTCGTGAACGCGCGTCTCGGCGCATCCGGAGCAATTTCGGACCACTTCGCGCTCGGCGGCGGGCTGTTCACCGACCGCAGCTACGCGCGCGAAACGCGCGGCGTCGCCTCCTGCAAGGTCCACTTTTACGGCGCGACCTTCGGCGTGTCGTGGAATTCGAGCTATGCCCTGCTGCGCAACTCGCGTTCCGACGCGCTCCTGTTCGCCACGTCCCTCGTCGCGCGCTACGCGATCGGCCACGGCGAAGCGGGATCCGTGACGTTCATCCCCTCTTTTGACAAAACCGTCGGCCGGCAAATCCCCGGCTCGGCCGATGTGATCCATCACGAACTATCGTTGCACGTCGGTACGGGCGTCTATTTCTGGTAAGCGAATCATTCCAGCGGAGGAGCCATGGCCAAGCCGATTTCACGCGCCAATTCGGAAAACAAATTCGCGCCGCTCTGGCGGCTCGATCCCGACGTCGTCTATCTGAACCACGGCTCTTTCGGCGCCTGCCCGAAGGCGGTGCTGCAAAAGCAACAAGCCTTGCGCGATGAGATGGAAACGCAACCGGTAGAATTTCTCGACCGCACGTTCTGGCCGAGGCTGAACGCCGGCCGGGAAACGGCGGCCCGATTCGTCGGCGCGGACCCCGACGGGCTTGTTTTCGTCGCCAACGCGACAACGGGAGTGAACGCCATCCTCCGTTCCCTGGACTTCTCCTCCGGCGATGAAATTCTTCTCACCGATCACTCGTATGGCGCGGTGAAGAAGGCGGCGCTTTATGCCACAGCGCGCACGGGAGCGCTCGTCACCTGGGCACACGTCCCCTTCCCCATCGGCAGCGAAGACGACGCCGTTGAAGCGGTGCTCGCCGCCGCAACGTTCAAAACCCGGCTCGCCATCATCGATCATGTCACGTCGCCGACGGGGATCGTCCTGCCGGTGAAACGGATCGTAGATCGCCTACAGGAACGCGGCATCGATTGCCTCATCGACGGCGCGCACGCCCCAGGGATGCTGCCTCTGAACATCGAAGAACTCGGTGCGGCGTATTACACGGGCAACGGCCACAAGTGGCTCTGCGCGCCGAAAGAAGCGGGATTCCTTTACGTCCGCGAGGACAAACGCGACCTCGTTCATCCTTTGGCGATCAGTCACGGGCTCGACGTAAAGGACGGCGACCGCCCGCGTCTGCAAATGGAATTCGATTGGGTGGGCACAAGCGACCCGACGGCCTGGCTGTGTCTTGCCGAAGCCGTCCGCTACATGGGGTCTCTGTTGCCGGGCGGCTGGCCGGAGTTGATGGAAACGAACCGCGCGCTTGCGCTCGCCGCAAGGCGTCTGCTCGCCGATCGGCTCGGCGTCGCCCTTCCCTGCCCGGACTCGATGATCGGAACGCTGGCCGCACTGCCCCTCCCGGACGGCGATAATGCGCCGGACGCCGGCTGGCCCGGCGACGATCCTTTGCACATCGCATTGTACGATCGTCATCGGATCGAAGTACCGATCATGCGCTGGCCCGCTCCGCCCAAGCGCCTGGTCCGAATTTCCGCTCAGCTCTACAACTCGCTTGCGCAATACGAGGCGCTGGCGGAGGCATTGACGACGGAATTGAAAAAGGAAGATCGCTAGGTTTCAGGGCAAGTTCACGATCTGCTTGCCCCTGGGATGCTTCACATCGAAATCGAGATGGATCTCTTTCGTCGTTCCAGGGGCCAAGGAGAGCGACCAGACGATGACGCCCGGCTTCTCTTTGTCCTTCTCATAGCCCGCCGTGGTCGAATCGGCGATCGAAACGGAAATGTCCTCGTGCTGGCTTGTCGGGACGCGCTCCACAACGCGCGCTTCGATCGATTTCTTCTGGTAGGTGTTCTTCACCGTGATGCGATAGCGGTATTCGAGCTTCGTCGATTTCTCGATGATTCCCGTCTCGCGCGCCTTGCGGTTCAACCGCTCGCGTTCGACCTGAACGCGTTCGTCCACGCCGAACGGCAACAGCAATTCGTCGCCGGGCTGCGTCGTTTTGATGGTCGCCCGGCCGACAAAGGCGTCGCCTTGATAAAGGCTCGCCGGCCCTTCCAAAAGAGGGAAATCGAAGCCGTTGGTCGTTTTCGCCGCAAGATAGGCGAAATTGGAAAGCTCGGGAACGATTTCGTAATGCGTTGTCGTCGCCCAGGCTCGCGAAAGCAGAAACACGCGATGGACTTGCTCGTCCGACGGAATTGTCGCCGGTCGCGGAGCGGTGAACGTCGCCAGCCCGACCGTGTTGACGTCGGCGGCGACGATTTCCGCATCTCGGACAATGGTTTCCTCTTCGGCCGGCGCGGCGGCGGGAATATCGCCGACGGCCGCTTCATCCATCTCCATCGCGTAGGACCGTTTGGCCTGCGCCATCGGCGCGGGAGGCGGCGCGGGCTGATAGAAGTCGATATAGCGCGGGTAAAGTTCCGGAATCGTCCCGCCGATCTGAGGTTGCGCCGTCGAAAGGACCAGCGTCACGCCTTCCCAGTCCTCGCCCGTTCCCTGCGCCACCGTCGCATGGCAGCGCATCTCCGTTTCGTTCTTCGCCGGATCGAACCGGACGTCGTATCCCATTCCCCAGCGGGCGTTGTAGACGACGTACGACGCTTCGACGGCGAAGTCGCCAGGCTCGGCGACCTCCGCTTCGACGTGCGCCACCATCGTCCACTGGCCGCGTTTGGAGTTGAGCTGGTTGAGCTTCTCTTCGACCTCGGCGATTTTCTTGGCGTGAGCTTTGCGCTCCGCATCCACGGCGCGCGCTTCGCGGGACACGGCGACAAGGCGCTCGCGGACGAATGCGCCGGCCTTGGCCCATTTGTCCGTCGATGGCGCGCCCGTCATCCGCGTCGATTCTTCCTTCGCGTAGGTGGACACGAGCGATTCGACGAATTTGCGTTCCGTTCCGAGCGCCGCGAGCCGGTCGGCGTAGGCCAGATCCTCATCCTTCAGGCTGTCGAGTTGCTTTTGCAACACGGCGATTTGCGCGTCCGCATCTTCCGAGTAAAACACGCGTTCCAGGCTTGTGCCGACGATCCGGACCTTGGCGCGGCCGCGGCCCGTGAAACGAAAACTGTCGGCATCGAGCCGTTCGGACAGCCGTACGATGTCGAGCCGCAACGGACCGGTTTTCTCCAGGCGGATCTCTCCGGATCTCACGATGCGCGCCAGGTTCGGATACACTTCGGCGCGGACGATGCGCGTCGGCACGTCCGCCGCCGGCGTTTCCGCACGGGCGAATCCGGCCAGCGCAACCATGGCCAGCATCGCGATAACAAGCGGACGCGCGATAATTTTTACGCTGCTCAATTTCGACATCGCCTACTCCCCTGGACGAATGAAAGCGCTATTTCTTGTCTTCAGCCAAATCGATGGAGTCGAGCAGAATGATGCGGCTTTCGTGCTGACCGGGAGCCTTGGCTCTGGATAACCGCTCGATTTCGCGCGTCGCCCGCTCGCGTTCGGCCAGACGTTCCTGCGGGGGAGCCTCCGTTAAAGAAGGCAAATCGACCGTCGGCGAACCGACGCGCTCGACGACATGACTGACGCTATAGGTCGTATCCGGCCGTGTTTCCCGCGGCGGATGCGCGCGCCTATTGGAAGGCTCCGCCGTTTGCGCCTGGATTTGTGTCTTCTCGGCAAGATGCTGGCGGTGGGCCTCGCCCCATACCCGCGCCTGGCCCTCGGCTATTTCGTACTCCACCTCGTCGAGATCGACGCCCATTTCGCGCGCCGAACGCATCGCATCCTTCATCTGCTCGGCCAAAGCCGTCATCTCCACTCGGGTCGGGGCCTTTTTCTTCCGCGCCGCAAAAACGAGCGAGGCCAGCTTGTCATTGGCCTCGCGCACCTGCCGGACCATCATCCGCGTCAGATAATCCTGAAAGCGGAAGGCGAAGGTCTCGCGGAGTTCGAACATCCGATCGAAGTTCGGCTTGTCCAGTTCCAAGAGAAGCGTGCGCGCGGCGGCGACGGCGCTGGCCGATCTGTCTTGTCCGTCGATCAGCGACACCTGGCCGAACATCTGGCCGCTTTTCAGCGTCGCCAACGGTTCGTATTTATCGCCAGGAACGTTTTTCAGGATCGCCGCTGCGCCGAAAACGATGAAGTAAAGACTCTTCCCCGGATCGCCTTCGCTGAAAATCACCTGGTCGCGTTCGTAGCGCCTCTCGGTCAGATGACTGGCCAGTAGCAAAAGCTCGTTGGGATGGAAATCCTTGAAGACGGCGAAGGTCCGAAGAAAATCCCGGTGGCGCTCGCGCAGGTCTTCGGTCATCGCGTCTCCGCCTTGCGCCGGCCGAAGAACGAAAGAAAACGCTCGGCCAGATCCGGGGTGGCGGAGCGTTTCATCGTTCCCGTTTCGATCCGCACGTCAAACAGCGCCATTGGGTTCTGAAGATAGTGCTCCACCTGTTGGTTGACGCGCCGCAGCCGCTCGCATTCGCCCTTGGCGATGGCTCGCAGAAGTTTGTAGGCGGCGGGGTTCATTTCCTTCTTCATCGTTTCGAAATCCTCGCGGCGGATTTCGTAGAGCACGCCGTCGGTTTCGGCGACGAGCGACGCCGAGCGCGGCGCATCGTCAACGAGCGACATCTCCCCCACAACCTGACCCTCGCCAAGCCGCGCGATCGTGAACGGCTTGCCCGTGTCACTCTGCCGCTCGACGCGCAGGACGCCTTCGCGGATGATATACATGAACTTTCCCGGCGATCCTTCGGTGCAGATCGTTCCTCCCGCCGTGAAGCGCACGCGATTGGTAAGGCGCAGGAGGGCGCTCGCCTCTTCCTCTGAAAAGTCGGCGAATAGCTGAACCCGCCGGATGAAATCGTGGAAGGTTTCGGTCATCCCGTCCCAAATGTTCGTGTACTGTCTTCATAATAGCAGGCAAGACGGGCAAGTCAATCCATGGGGCGGCGATTCGCCGCTATTGCGATTCGGCAGCCTTTGGCTAGCTCACTCAAAGATGAAACGCCGATCCCGAAACTCCGGCAAAAAGCAGTACGAACCAACTCGCCCAGGAAATAGGTCCTCACCGACAAGGTCCTCACCGACACTTGCTTTCACTCTTCCGCCGATCGATAATCTTCCTGCCGATTAGCAGCCATAGGAAGAGCGATCATGATGCAGGAAAACACCGCACGAGTTAAAGCGCTTTATGAAGGGACACTTCACGACCTTGGGGAGCAGGGCTACCCTGAGCTTAATGGGATACTATCGCCACTGTATGACGAGCAAAGTATCAAACGGTTTATGTCGCAACATTATGAAAACTCCGCGGAGGCGCAAAAACAGGCAGACAGTTTCAACATGGAGCCCTATTACCGTAAGTTGATCGGCGAGGCGTTCCATCGCGTCGGATTCAACGACCTGGAGCAGAAATACTTAGCCCTCGATGTCGGTTGCGGCTTCGGCAGCACAACCTTGCCGTTATTGGAACTTTTGCCTCGGGCGACGGTCATCGCTTCGGAATTCAGTCCGGCCATGCTGGCGATGCTGCGCCGTCGCCTGAAGCAAAGCCCGCATGCGGACCGCTGCATTCCTTGTCAACTCAATGCCGAGGAGTTGCTTTTCAAACAAGGGACTTTCGACCTGGTCGTCGGCGCGGCGATTTTGCATCATCTGTTCGAACCGGAAAAAGTTTTATCGGGTTGCGCCCATATCCTCAAACCGGGCGGCCTTGCCATCTTTTTTGAACCGTTCGAGGGCGGCTACAGCATCATGTCCTTCATCTATAACGAGGTCTTGCAGAAGAATCCGTTTCGGATCCGAGGACGCCTCGATCGCAAAACGCTTGACTATTTTCGACATTCTTTAAGCTATTGGCAAAAGATGAAATCCCGCGATAAATCGGACCCGTTTTTCAAAGGCAGCGACGACAAATGGCTGTTCACCCGCAGCTATCTAGAAAAGCTGTCGGCGGCGCAAGGCTTTTCACGCGTTGTCTTGTTTCCTCACAGCTCGGTTCCAACGCCCTTCCGCAACCTCTTCAAGGTTCACACCCAAGGCAATGGCATTACCAACCTCCCGGCCTGGGTGTGGGAAATTGTCGATCATTATGAGCAGGCGCTTTCCTTGGAATTGAAAGAGGACCTGATGACCGAAGGTGGGATCGTATTCTGCAAAGCGTGACCCGGCACTGCTATCTCATTTTTCAGCGCAATGGCAGTTCATTGGGGAATGAATTCTCCGGTCCCGAACATCTCCATATAAAGCGCCCAGGTGCGCGGGCAGCGATCGGCGAGACGACAGCGGCGACAAACGGGCGGCAGGGGTCTGGCGCGCTGACGCTCTTCATGTAGCGATTCATGGGTAAGGTGCAAATCGTCCACGCGGAAGCGCCGCCAGTCCTCGGCGGCGTCGGGCGCGCCGTGGAACTCGGAGGCGAGATGGCAGAGCGGCACGCCTTCCGTCGTCACGTCCAGTCCGAGGCTTCGCGCGATCCGCATCGCGGCTCGCAGGGTTTCGCTTGCATCCGCGAGACGAATCAGCGGTTCTACGACGACGCGGTCGCGCAATTCGACCGGACGCGGGAAACTGAATTGCAGACGCCTCGCGTCCATCTTCTGAACAAGCAACGGCAGCTTTTCCAAATCCTTGACGTTTCGCCGCAAGATAGGCACGTTCGCCATCACGTCCACGCCCGCTTTGACGAGGGCGCGCAGGCCTATCAAGGTTTCGCGAAACGCCCCTTCGACGCCGGCGAGCGCGTCATGCTCGCCTTCCGCCGGCGCAAGAATCGTCACCTCCGCGCAGTCGATGCCGGCGGCCAGCAGCGCCTCGCGGCGCAATCGATCGGCAAAAGGACGACCGCTCGTCTGCACCTGTACGTAGCGGTAGCCCATGCGGCGGGCGAGACGGATCAATTCGGGAAAATCGTCTCGCCGCGCCGCCTCGCCGCGCATGACGACCAGTTCGTCACAATGAGCCCGCCGGCCTTCGGCCAGGGCGGCGACTGCCTCCGTAAACGATCGGTCTTCGCGATCAGACAGATCCTGAACGGTGCAATGCGCGCAGCGACAGTCACACCGGGCCGTAAGCCGCAGCATCAAGCGACGCCCGCCGGGAAGCAGCGCAAGTTCTTCAATCGGAGGAGGAGTGTCGCATATCTCAGCGTTGGGAGCAGGTTTCTCGGCTATAAAAGATCCCATGGCCAGAAAGTCCGCGCCCAACCCCTTGAAGCTCTCGATGGCGTCGGCCGGCGTGCAGACGATCGGCTCGCCGCGCCGATTGAAGGATGTGTTGAGCGTCATCGGCACGCCGGTCAAGGCGTTGAATTCAACGAGCATTCTATGATAGAGCGGCGACTCGGATTCGTGGACCACCTGCGGCCGTGAGGTGCCGTCCACATGGACGATCGCCGGGACTAACGGGCGTTTGTCTTCGCGCACCGGCAGCGTGAACAGCATGAAGCGCGCATCGAAAGCGCCTTCGAACCAGTCGCCTTCGCTGCCGGCAAGAATCGACGGACCGAAAGGCCGCCATGGCTCGCGATTCTTGATCCGGTTGACGCGGTCCTTGATTTCCGCGCGACGCGGATCGGCGAGAATGCTGCGTGCGCCAAGGGCGCGCGGGCCGAATTCCATCTTTCCCTGAAACCACGCGCCGACCTCGCCGGCCGCAAGCCGCCTGGCGGTCTCGCGCGCCACGTCGGCGATGCGGCGATAGGCCAGGCCGGAACGACGCAGCACGGCTTCGATCTCGGCATCCGAAAATTCCGGACCGAGATAAGCGTTGGTCATTTCGCCGGTCGCCCAGCTCCCGCCGAATCGCGCCGCCGCTTCCAAGGCCGCGCCGATCGCCGTGCCGGCGTCGTTGGCGCCCGGCTGGACAAACATGCGCCTGGGCGAAAGCTCGCGGCGAAGCCGTTCGTTCATCCGGCAATTGAGCGCCACGCCGCCGCCCAGGCACAACGCGTCGATCGTTTCCGGCGCATCCTTGCGCAGCAAGGCAAGTATCGTCTCCTCCAACGCGCGCTGCAAACTGGCGGCAAGATCCTTGTGGACCCGCGCAAGCGGTTCGCCATGAACGCGGCGCATCGGCTCGAAGCGCTCGGCAAGCCCGCGCTCGTGCGCCACGGTTTCCTTGGGGGAACGCGCCGAAAGGAAATCGGCGAGGTCGATGGTCGCTTCTCCGAATGAAGCCAGCGCCATCACCGACCCCTGGCCGTGCGGTCCGAAACCGAGAAGCTGCGTGATCGTTTCGTAAACGCCGCCGATCGATCGATCCAGAAGAGACAGGATTTCCCAGAGCGGCTTAATCTTCCCTTTCTCTGCGCGGAAGAGCGCGGCGGTTTCCCGGTCGCCGCGCCCGTCAACGGTGAAGATCCAGGCGTCTTCCACGCCGGAAAGACGGTAGGCGCTTGCCGCATGGCAAAGATGATGCGGCATCAGCGCGAGCCGTCCCGCCTGCAACGCCAGCGCCGGCCGGCCCTCTTCGGAGATCGAATAGGCGCGGCGGTAGCGGGCCGGGATGGCGTTGATAGCGATGAGGTCTACGTCGTCGAGCGTCATTCCGGCCTCGCCAAGCAAGACGCGAATCGCCCGGCGGCAGAAGGCTTCCTCCAGCATCACCGTCGGATCGACGCCCACCGTCACGCCCGGCCGGCCTTCCGGGCTCCAGCCGTAATGGCGGCGTCGATTCAACCGTTCTTCCTCGATCGCGCCGACAAGCTTTCCGTCTTTCCAAAGGGCGGCCGCGTGTTCCTGTTGCGTGCCGATCGCCAGTCCAAGAATGACCTGCGGCGGCTCTGCCGGCGATTTGGGGAGCAGATACGAGGGTGGAAAAGGCGCGGGGGAAACACCGCCCGGCCAGCCAAGCAGGCGCGACAGCCAATTCGGCCGATGGACCAGAATGCGGGCCAGGGTCGCGCCGTCCTCCGCATACGTCGGCCGCATGGCATCGACCGGGCAGGCTTCTACACAATCGTAACAACGGAGACAGCGCGAACCGTCGATGTCCGGGATACCGTCGTTCAAGGCGACACACGCGGCTGGGCAGCAGGAAGCGCACAGGCCGCAACGCGTGCAGCGCGACGGATCGACCCAAATCGTCGCCGAGACATCCGTAACATTAAGCGGAACCGCAACCGTCGGCCGACGCGCCGCCGGCCAGACCAGGCCGTCTAGCAAAATTTCCGATTCCCCGTCGTGCGCCGTTTTGCCTAGCAATAAATCGAGAAAACGATTGATGGCGGCGGAGTCGCGGGCGCCCGCCATGAGAACGGCCTGACGAACGCCTTCGTTTCCGCCGGGACGCCGCCAGAGGACGAATTCGGCCTTTGGAGCCGTTCCGCCAATGCTGCTTAACGGTTCGACACGAAACGTGTTGCGACCGATTACGAGTTGCGACAAGCGAACAGCTTCTGAACTCATTCCATACGCTGCAAGCTTTTCGAGCAGGCTCTGGGCGCAAACCATGATGGCTTCATCATCTGCCGAGATCGCACTTGCCGAAATCGCGAGGCGGGAGGCATTTCGCTTTTTCGGCGCGAATCCGAGCCTAATCAGAAAATGATCCAGAACGGCTTCAGAGATTTCCGGCGGGAAAAGTTCGGCGAGGACAACGGACTGCCACGACCATTGGCGCTGGTCTACAACCCGTTCCCTCTTCATCGCCGCCGTCCAGCGGTCGAGCGTCCGTACCTCCAAAGGAATGAGCGGCGAGAAGCGTTCCTTCAGCCAGGTCGCGGCGCGCTGGACCGTCTCGTCGCGCTCCGTGCTCCCGTGAACTTCCAGCCGCAAGCCTTCGTCCAGCAACGTCAACCTGGCACGGTCGAGCCCAAATCGATCCAAGCCGGCCGCAAGCGAAGCGCCGTCCAACCGGGCGCCGAACGCATCCGTTATCGGTCGTATTCCCTTGCCCTTCGGGGAAAAGCGTCGTCTGGTTTGCGGTTTGGCCATCCAATCGCCCTGCAACGAATCGTGGCGGCAGTCTACACCGAAGCATCGACCGCGAGCAATGCGCCGTTTCTTCGGCGCAAAATCCCTTGTTCAGACTTGGCGCTATCAGGTATAGTGAGCCCGACGATGACGGGCTAAATACATGAAGATTTACGGTTTGACAGGCGGGATCGCCAGCGGCAAGAGCACGGTGGCGAAAATGTTCGCCGAACTGGGCGCGAGGCGTCTCGATGCCGACGCGCTGGCGAAACAGGCGACAAGTCCGGGCCAGCCCGCTTATGAGCAGATTGTGGAGGCCTTCGGCCGTGAAATTCTGCAGTCGGACGGTACGCTTGATCGGCGAAAGTTGCGCCGGATCGTGTTCGCCGACGAAGCGTTGCGCGAACGGCTCAACGCCATCGTACATCCGGCGGTGATGGCGGCGACGGCCGAAGCGTTTTCCCTTTTCGAAGCGGGCGGCGCTTCGATCGCATTGTACGAAGCGGCGTTGCTCGTGGAAACGGGGATGTACAAACTTTTCAACGGTCTGATCGTGGTCGATTGTCCCGAAGCAATTCGCCGCCGCCGGCTTATGGCCCGCGACGGCGTGAGCGCCGAAGAAGCGGAGCAGGTTTTCGCCAGCCAGGCGACAGATGCAGAACGCAGGCAAGCCGCCGATTTCATCATCGATGCGAGCGGTTCGCTGGACCGAACGCGGCAGCAGGTGCGGCGGATCTGGACTCAGTTGACTTGAAGTCAGGACTCATGAAGGAACCAATCAACGCCAAAGCGCGGCATTATTTCATCACGGGCTTCCCGAATTTCACGGCGGTGAAGCTCGTTCAAATGCTGATCCAGAGCGATCCGCTGGCCTTCGCTCATATTCTGGTGATGGAAAAATTCCTGCCATTCGCCGCCCGTTTGCGCGAGCGACTGCCCAAACCCGCCCAGCGGCGTGTGGAGCTTGTCGCCGGGGACGTAACTCACCTCGACCTAGGCATGTCGGGCGAAGAGCTGACGAGGATGACGCGCAAGGTGACGCACATCCTGCACCTGGCCGCCATCTGGGAATTCGGCGTGCCGCGCCGCTTCTGCGAAGAAGTCAACGTCAAGGGCGCTCGTTTCATTCTGGATTTCGCCCGCGATTGCAAGAAGCTGGAGCGCTTCGCCCATTTTTCGACGATCTTCGTTTCCGGCCGGCGGCGGGGCGTGATCCGCGAGGACGAATTCGACCTCGGCCAGGAATTCAAGAATCCTTGGGAACAGACGCGTTTCACGAGCGAAAAGCTCGTCCGTCTGGAGATGGAAAAAGGCCTGCCGGCGACGATTCTGCGACTTGGATTGATCGTCGGCGACAGCCAGACCGGGGAAATCCTGAAGTTCGACGGCCCTTACCTGTTCCTTAAACTCATGTTGACCACCGACCTGAATCTGCCGCTTTTTCTCCCGGGGCAATGCGAAGGGCCTTCCAATCTTGTTCCGGTGGATTACGCCGTGAGCGCCGCCTTGCACATTCTGGCTCAGGCGGAGTCGCTCGGCAACACGTATCACGTCACCGACCCGTATCCGCTGATGACCCGGACGGTGTTCGAGGGCGTCTGCGCCTACCTCGGCCGCCGGCCGCCGACCTTCGGCCTGCCGCGCAGCCTTTACAAGGCGGTGTATCTCATTCCACAGATGCAGCGTTTCTCCGGCATTCCGGGCGAGATGTTCGAATATTTCAACCACAAGGCCGTCCACAACTGCTCGAACGCCCTGGCGGCCTTGAAGGGCGCGGGCATCGTCTGCCCGCGCTTCGAGACCTACTTCCCGATCTCGATCGAATATGCCCGCGATCTGTTGAAGCAACGCATCGAAAAACAGGAAGAGGAAGAAACGATCGACCCGTTCGATTACGGGCAGAAGGAACGCCATTCGTAAGGCGAGGAGGAACATCCATGAGGCGAGCGGGCGAAGTAAAGATCGGCGATACGTTCACGAAAACGCAAACGGTGGACCGCTACCGGTCCCTGTTTTACGCCGGGGCCTCGGGCGATTTCAACCCGATCCACACCGACGTCGAGTTCGCGCAGGCGGTGGGCTACAGCACGACGATCCTCCAGGGCATGTGCACCTATGCCTTCCTCACCGACGCCGTGACGGAATATCTGGGCGATCCCGGAGCGCTTACGCACATCAAGGCGCGCTTCTCCAAACCCGTCCTTCCCGACGACACGCTGACCTTTACCGTTTCCGTCAGGGAAATCGAAGGCAAGACCGTCAAGCTGGACCTTGCCGTCGTGAACCAAAACGGCGATCCGATCATTACGTCGGCCACGGCCACGGGCCGGCTGGCGGGTTAGGAGGCGGCGATGGGACTCAACATGGAGAAACAGGGAAAAACCTACGGCCCTTACCGCTATAAGGCCGGCCTGGAAAAAATAAAGGAATTCGCCGAGGCGATCAAAAGCGAAGACAAGCACTACCTCGATGAGGAGTTCGCCGCCAAGACGCCCCATGGCGGCGTCATCGCCCCGCCGACGTTCTGCGTGAATTTCAACATGAGGCCTTTCGCCGCCGCCGTGATGGACCCCGAACTCAACGTCAACGTGGCGTTTCTCGTCCACGGCGAGCAGGAGTTCGAGTTTTTCCGTCCCGTGAAAGACGGCGACATTCTCATCACCACCGGCGTGGTGGAGAAGATGTGGACGAAGGGCAACCTGGAATTTTTCAGCGTCCGCGCCGAAACGAAGGATGAATCGGGCCAGCCGATCGTGACGGGGCGCTACACGGGCGTGATCCGGAACATGTAGGCGATTCCGCCGGCGCTACTCCAGCGCCTTCACTTTCCATTCGCCATCCACGCGGCCGAAGATCAAGAGGACGCGCTTGCCGAGCTTGCGGCCGCGGATCTCCGCGCCTTTGTCGGCGGCCATGACCAGCAGATCGCCCGCTTCCATGACGTCTTTCAAAGCGCGGTCTTCCACATCGACGCGGCAACGGATGTCGCCCAGGTCGTAACGCGAGGCGATAAGGATGGCGGAAGGATCGATGAATTCCTCAACAGAGGGCGGCGGCCCTTCATAGCGCGCGAAATCGGCTTCCAAAAGCTGTCGCATTTCATCGGCCGTGTGCATCGTCGCGACGCGCGCCTTTTCCAGCTTGCCCCATTGCGGCGGGACATAGGCCATCGTGCGCACGAGGTCGCCGGCAAGATAGGCGTTCATAATATCCAGGAAGGCATGACGCACTTGAAGCTTGTCGGCGTCTTCCGGTTGTGGTTGATGCCACTTGGGGCGGTCGGAACACGCCAGCGCTCCCACTGTTGCGAGGAGCAACACGAGCGAAACTAAACCTGGAAATGTTCGGCGCATCTCACTGGGCCACGTAGGCGGTGACTTGCGTGCAGTACTCGTAGTAGAAAAAGAAGACGTTGAAGAAGCTGTGATCGACCGCGACGTTCTTCAGCGGTTCGCCTTTGTGGCCGGCGGCCATCAGCGCCGCGTCGAGACCGGCGTCGCCCCAGGCGGCGATGCCGAGGACGCCCGCCGTGCAGCTTTCGCCGACGATCAGCCGCCCGCTCGGCGGCCCGTCGGAGGCGGTGTCAAACTGTTTGTTGCTTTCCACGCCCGAGTACACGAGTCCCAGCGGCGGTCCCATCATCGTCTGGCAGCCGCCAAGGACGATAAAAACGGCCAAAACCGTCAGGAGTTTTGCAATTCGCATTGGCAATTCCTTCCCACGCGCCTTACACGATGACATATCCCGGGCGAGCGGCCGTTATGTTCGAGGTGTAGCATCCCCCTTCCCCGCTGTCAAGACGGCCCCGATGCCGGCGTTCTACCCAGGAAAACCCTTGACCGGCCGATTTCGCGAGCGCTAGAGTAGGCCGCACAACAACGCGGCGCGCGACGCGGAGGAGGACGAAGCATGCCCGGTTTATGCGTCGGCATCGACATCGGCGGGACCAATCTCAAGGCCGGTCTGCTCACGCCGGACGGCCGCATGCTCGATACCTGCAAACATCAATTGACGCCGGAGGAGAAGAGCGAAGCCGGCGCCGTTTCCGCCATGAAGCACATCTTTTCCGAACTTCTGGGCCGGTCGGGTCTGGGACCGGACGGGCTGCTTGGGGTCGGGCTTGGCGTCGCGGGGATTATAGACGACAAGCTCGGCGTGATTACCCAGGCCCCCCAATTCCCGCTCTGGCGCAACTTCGCCCTCGTCGAACGGCTGTCGAAAGCGATCGGCCTGCCCGTGGCGATGGAGAACGACGTCAACGCCATCGCGCGCGGCGAAAAATGGTGCGGCGCGGCGGTCGATGTCGATAATTTTATCTGCATGGCGATCGGCACGGGGCTTGGCGGCGCGCTGTGTCTCAACGGCGAAATCTGGTCCGGCATGGACGGCATGGCCGGCGAATTCGGCCACATCTGCGTCGATGCCGGCGGCGCGCCCTGCGGCTGCGGCTCGAACGGCTGTCTGGAGACTTTCGCCAGCGCCGTGGGGTTGATTCGGATGGTCAAAGCCGACAATTACCGCACCGTGCTCGATCACGCCGCCGACGACGCGGCGATTCCCTATACGCTCGCCAGGCTCGCCGAGTCCGGCGACGCGCAGGCCAAACGCTATTGGGAAATCTTCGGGCGCGCCCTCGGCCAGGTGCTCGGCGGGCTGCTCAATGCGCTGAACGTGAAAACCGTCCTCTTCGGCGGGGGGCTCTCGAAATCGTTTTCCCTTTTCGCTCCGGCCATGGAAGCGGAGATCAAACACCGGGCGTTCCCCGCCGTGGCGCGCAACCTCGATTTTCGCGTCGGCAAGCTGTGGGAGGACGCCGGCATTTACGGCGCGGCGGCCGCCCTGCTCAACCGCATCGACCGACGCGAAAGAACCTGGTGACACCCGAAACAGGAGTAGCCGTGATGAGCATTTCGGCGGATGTGAAACGGGCCCACGTCGGGAGACTCAAGGCGGGCGGCGATCTGGCCGAGGAAGTCGGCCGCTTTCTCGATCGGCACGGCGTGCGCTTCGGCGTCGTATCGATCATCGGCGCGCTGGCCAAGGCCAAACTCGGCTCGTATCACTTCGGCGAGCGCGTCTACAAAACGTTCGATATCGACCACGAGTCGGAGATCCTTCATTGCACGGGCAATATCTCCACGCTCGACGGCAAAACGTTCGCCCACCTGCACGCCACGCTGTCGGGCGAGGACGGACGCGCCTTTGGCGGCCACGTCTTCCCCGGCTGTGCGATCCATGTCGCGGAATGTGTCGTGTTGGAGTTCGCCGGCGAACCGCCCGTGCGACAGGACGATCCGCAGACCGGCTTGAAGCTCTGGCCGGCGGAGTCGTAAAGCGGATTCTCACCCGATTCCGAGGAACCCCAGCTTTTCTTCCCAGCGGGTCTTCAATTCGGCCTGAAGCCTAAGGTGCTCGGCGTGGCTTAAAGCGGGGTCGCGTTCAAGGATCGCCTGCGCAACGCACCGGGCGCGCAGGAGCAGATCGTAATCGCGCACAAGATTGGCATGTAGGAATACAGGTTCGCCCACCTGCCGCGTTCCCATGAAGTCGCCCGGACCGCGCAATTCAAGGTCCTTTTCGGCGATGCGAAAGCCGTCGGTTGTCTGCTCCAGGATGGACAGCCGTTCGCGGGCGTTTTCGCCGACTTTCTCGCACATCAGAAAACATACGGACGGATGCTGGCCGCGCCCGATGCGGCCTCGAAGCTGGTGGAGCTGCGAGAGGCCGAACCGCTCGGCGTGCTGCACCGCCATCACCGTTGCGTTGGGCACATCGACGCCCACCTCGACAACGGAGGTGGCGACGAGGATGTCGTAAGCGCCGTCGCGAAAATCGCGCATGACCGTCTCCTTCTCGGCGACGGACAGCCGGCCGTGCAGAAGACCGACGCGCCGATCGGAAAACCGCGATGTAAGCGCGGCGTGCTCGCTTTCCGCGTCGGCGGCGTCCAGCTTGTCGGACTCGGAGATCAACGGCGTGATGACGTAGGCCTGCCGGCCGGCCGCGAGATGTCGCTCCAACTCGCGTTCCATCGCGGCGCGCTCCGACATCCAGAGCACGCACGTTTCGATCGGCTGGCGTCCGGCGGGCAACTCGTCGATGATCGACACGTCCAGGTCGCCATACAGCGTCAGCGACAGCGAACGGGGAATCGGCGTGGCCGTCATCACCAGACAGTCGGGCCGGCGGCCCTTCTGCTGCAAGGCCAGGCGTTGCGAGACGCCGAAGCGGTGCTGCTCGTCCACGATCACGTAGCCCAGATCGCGGAACGCCACGCCTTCCTGGATCAACGCATGCGTGCCGACGGCGAAATTCACCTCACCCGATTCGATGCCTTCACATATGGCGCGCTTTTCGGCGCGGCGAAGGTCGGAGGTCAGCAGTTCCGCGTGAACCTCGGGAAAGTCGCAAAGCGAGAGAAAAGTCTTGTAGTGCTGCTCGGCGAGGATTTCGGTGGGCGCCATCAACGCCGCCTGCCGGCCGTTTTCGATCACCAACAGCGCACTCAGAATCGCGACGATCGTTTTCCCGGAACCGACATCGCCCTGGAGCAAACGGTTCATCGGCTTGGGCGAGGTCAGATCATCGACAATCTCCAAAAGCACGCGCTTCTGCGCCTCGGTGAGTTTGTGCGGGAAATTGCGGTAGAAGCGCGTGGCGAGCGAATTGAGGCGCTTGTGGGCCACGCTCGGCGCAGCTTTGACTCCCTGGCGCTTCTGGGCCAGCGCAAGCTGAACGAAAAACAATTCATCGAAGGCGAGCCGCGTCTGCTGCGGGCTTTTGCCCGCATTCAACGCTTCCACGTCGGCCTCGGCATCGGGATTGTGCAAAAAGCGCACGGCGTCGCCAAGCGCGGGCAAACCTTCCGCTTGCAGCAGTTCCGGCGGCAAGGGATCGTCGATCAGAGCGGTATAGCGCGCCGCCGCCGCCTGAACGATCGCCGCCAGCCGCCGTTTGGTGATGCCCTGGATTTCCGGGTACACGGCATGAATCGGCGGGCCGGGAACGAGTTCCTCGTCCCCCTCCAGCGGCTCCACATCCGGATGGACAATCTGCTTCCGTCCCCTAAACAGACCCACCTTGCCGCCAAAACGCACGCGCTGGCCGACGGCGAGTTTGGCCGTCATCGTTCGACCGGCGTAATGAAACCAGGTGAGCTGGCAGATTCCGGTGTCGTCCTGAACCATCATTTCATATGGGCGTTTGCGGAAGCGCAGGACCGGCGCGGAAACGGCGGCGACGATCCCCTGCGACTGGCCGTATTCGCCGGGGACAAGGCCGGCGATCTTGCCCATGCGCCGATGGTCTTCATAGCGGCGCGGCAAAAAGAACAGGAGGTCTTCGATCGTGAGCAGGTTCTTTCCCGCCAATAGCTGCGCCACGCGCGGCCCCACCCCTTTCAGGAATTGAACCGACATGTCGAGCGGGCGGCGATCGGGACGAGAAGCGGCGGGTGCGCCCGTCTCCTCCTGCGGCTGCCGAATCTCAAGACTATCGATTGTCGCCAGGGCGGCAAGAATTCGCGTTTTGCGGTCTTTGTCCGGCGCGTCTTGAAAGCCGGAAAACAGCGCGGACAACCGCTCCAGTTTGTCGGCGATGAGCTTGGGATAAGCGAACGATTCCAGCGGACTCAACAGGCTGGCCATTCGCCGCTCCAACCCCTCCATGCGGGGCAAGGCGGCGAAATCGCGCCGCGCGGCTAGAATCAGCGGACGGCGCAGGTCCGGGAGGGCGGCCTGAAGCCGTTCCGTCGGGGTTTTCTCCCGACCATCGCTCATAGAGGTCCGTATTCGACTTCCACGATCTCGACGCGGCGAATACCCTTTGGGGTCTTGATGCGCACTTCGTCGCCCTCGTTGCGGCCGATCAACGCCCTGGCGACGGCGGAATCGAACGATACGTAGCCGATGCTCAGATCGGCCTCTTCCGGGCCGACGATCGTCAGCCTTTCTTCGACCTCCGTCTCGATGTCGAAGATTCTCACCTTTGCGCCGAACATCACGCGCTCGCCCGAAAGCTTGGACGGATCGATGACCTCGGCGCGACCGAGCTTGTCCTCAAGCTCCCGCAGGCGGGCTTCGATCATTCCCTGCTCTTCCTTGGCGTACTGATATTCGGCGTTTTCGGAGAGGTCGCCGTGGGCGCGGGCGCGCTCGATCTCGCCGATGATGCGCGGGCGCTCGACGCTTTTCAGTCGGTCAAGTTCTTCCCGAAGCTTCTGTTTGCCGGTCGGGGTCATCGGGATTCGCGAGGTCATAGAGGAGTCTCCTTCAGTCTGCGATAGTACGGCCGATTTCGCGTCTCGTATTCCTTTTTCATCACGGCCAACGGACGCTCACGTTCGCCGATCCTGGCGCACATTTCCATCATCAATTTGAGGCCGTTGACCAGATCGCGCATATCGACCGTTTCCGGCCGCAGCACGAATCGGCCGACGTCCTCCGGTTCGTCGCCCATATTATGGTAGTTGCCCAGCGGGAAGGCAATACCCGCCGCCATGTAACCGTAAGCCACGAACGCGCTCGCTTCGCATACGCCGCCGTCCATCACGCGCCGCTGCCATACGAAGCGTTTCTCGTGCTTTGCCAATTCGGCAGCGCAATGCTCCATGAAATAAAGGAGGCTGGTATCGAACACGGAACGACGGTCGCCAAGCCGCACCACCGGCCCCTTGCCCTGCTCCGCCCCCGGCAGACGCTTCGAGGTCTCCAGAGACACCAGAGGAAGGTCGTCCGGTATTTCCCGTTCCTTGAGCATCGCCAGCGCGCCGTTGAAGCCGTTCTCCTCGGCGCGGGTGAAAATCAGCCACACTTCCTGCGGAACCTGCGCGCGCTGAAGTTCGCGCAAGAGAGCAAGCTGCATCGCCACCGAGCAGAGGTCGTCCGCGCTGCGCGTGACGACAAGATCGCCCCGCATCTCGAAGGGCGTCAGATCCCATTGCCCGGCCGAGCCGACGCCGACCGGCTTTTCGAGGCTGAGTTCCATCGTCTCCACGCGCCGCGGCGCGCCTTTCACGGGCGTAACTTTTTTCACCCGGCCGCGCACGCCGCCCTGCTCATGAACGATTACCGCGGCGTCCTCGAAGTATTCCTTCCACACTCCACCCCACCATTGCGCCGTCGCCGTTTTGCCTTTGGCGGCGACGATCTCGAAACCGGGGTGGTCCATGTGCGCGACGAACGCGACGCGGCCGGCCTTGCGCCTGCCGGCTGGACGATAGCGGGCGATCAGATTGCCGAAGGGGTCCATGGCCACATCGGCCCCCTCGGCCTTGCAGAAGCTCGTCACCAGCGAAGCGACGGCCTTTTCTTTAAATGGCGCTGTGGGCTGGGTCAGCACGGAGCGCAGAATACGGATGAGTTCAGCCTTTTGCATCGCAACCCTCGGCATATCGAAAACGGCTGTCTTATAGCAAGCCGCAATTGCGAATGCAAACGATTTCATAGGATTACCATCGAAAGAAACGAAATGTCGGGTGTAATTAGGAGGAAACGCCGGCAGGCGCCGCCTTCAGTCCGATTCGCGAACCAGTCGCATGGCCTGGTAGAGGATTTCCGTTCGGCCGTTGGCGCCGAGTTTTTCGCCGATGCTTTGCAGGTGCTTCTTGATGGTGATCTCCTTAAGCCCCATGGCGCTGGCGATCTGCCGGTTGGTGTATCCGAGAGGCAGGTATTCGAGCGTTTCGATTTCCCGATCGCTAAGGTTGTATTTCTTCAGCGCGGCGAAAGGCTTCGATCTCGCCTCCTGCTTCAATCCCAAAAGCAGCGTCGCCTCCCCTTGCGGTCCTGGAGTGATCCCCGCCGTCAGCACCAGCCGACCATCCTTGCCTTTCGTAGCGAGCACCCATGGTCCTTCGCCGAAACGAAGCGACTGCGTCGGCGCTACGGCGCTTTCCAGCCATTGCTGGATGAATTCAGGCAGACGCCGGCTCTTTTCCTCGGGAAAGAAACGATCCAGCAACTCTCTGGCGGCCTGGGGGAGGTGGATCAAGCGCAAACGGCTGTCGAACAGGATATAGACGCTCTCATCGGAGTCGAGCAATTGGACGGCATTGGCGACGACAAGTTCGTCTTCTTTCTGTTTCAGACAAAGGCGGATAGTGGTTTGCATAATCGGCACGATGGCCGCAAAAACATGCAAGTCCGCTTCCGTGAAGAGCGGGGAATCGGCCTTTCGAAACACGGAAAAGCCCGCAAAGAGGTCTTCCTCCCGGATTACGACAACAGCCAAGGCGTCGCCTACGCCCCATGTTTCGCGCATCGTCCGATCGAACCAGACGTGCCGTTCGTTTGTCGGATCGAATGCCTCGTTTTTCAAGGCGGCGAAACCGGCCGGCTTGGACATGACGTACTGCGCGAAGAAATCGTATGCGGTCAGTTCGCGCGAATAGTATTCCCAATAGGCCTGCGACTGCTCAAACTGATTCGAGACGATTTGCAGCGGCGATTTGCGGGAAGGATTCAAAATCAGGCCGATATTGACCCAATCGAAGGCGACGAGCGGACACAAGGCGTTATAGATCGCCTCGGCCAGATCGCGAATGGTATGCACGCCGCCCAGCATGGAGGAAAATTCGAGGATGGCGTTTTGCCGGGAAGACTGATTTTCGCCGGGTGCCGACATGGATCGCCGCTCAATCATTACAAGGAAGAACTCTTAAAAACTCGGCGCTGCAATTCGTGGCGCACGTTGCATAATCCAAAGCGATCCTGCTATTGTCAATTGACCTGTAACATTTAAAGTATAACATAGTTACGACTTCGGCATTGATTCGAATTTTTAATTATTCTTATGCCTTACTGCAAGAGCAAGAAAAGTTTTTCCTCGCCAGGAAACGCATCCTGCCGCGCAAAAACAAATGGAAGGCTTCCGAAGCTCAATGCCCGCCTTTGAAAGCTCGAACCAGCGATTCGGCGGTATTCTTGGCGTCGCCGAGAAGCATCATCGTATTCGACTTGTAGAACAGTTCGTTGTCCACGCCGGCATAACCCGATCCAAGCGACCGTTTGCAGAAAATGACCGATCGCGACCGCTCCACTTCCAGGATCGGCATGCCGTAGATCGGACTTTGCGGATTTTTCGCCGCCGGGTTGGTGACGTCGTTCGCGCCGATGACGAAGGCCACGTCGCAGTTGGAAAAGTCGTTGTTGATGGTGTCCATCTCGAAGACCTGATCGTAGGGCACGTTGGCGTCGGCCAGAAGGACGTTCATGTGCCCCGGCATGCGGCCGGCGACGGGATGGATGGCGTAGCGCACGCGCACGCCCTGCTTGTGCAGCAGTTCGGCCATTTCCCGGACGGCATGTTGCGCCTGCGACACGGCCATGCCGTAACCGGGGACGAAGATGACGTCCTTCGCCTGGGTCATCAGAAACGCGGCGTCGTCCACGCTGCCGACGTTGGCCCCGCGTTGCTGCGCCTGCGCCGCCGCCGAAGGCGCGGCCGAATCGCCCGTCCCGAATCCGCCGAAGAGGACGTTCCAGAAAGAGCGGTTCATCGCCTTGCACATGATGTAGGAGAGGATCGCGCCGGAAGAGCCGACCAGCGCGCCGGTGATGATAAGCAAATTGTTGTTGAGGGTGAAGCCGATACCGGCCGCCGCCCAGCCGGAGTAACTGTTGAGCATGGAGACGATGACGGGCATGTCGGCGCCGCCGATGGGGATGATGAGCGTCACGCCGAGCATGAGCGAGATCGCCGTCACGATCCAGAAGGTCGCCGCGCCGTGCTGGACGATGAAGTAAGCGCCCATGCCGACGATCGCCGCGCCCAGCAGGGCGTTGAGCGCGTGCTGGCCCTTGAAGCGCACCGGCGCGCTGCCGATCAATCCCTGCAACTTGCCAAAGGCGATCAACGAGCCGGAGAAGGTGATCGCGCCAATTGCGTCGCCCAGGAACATCTCCACCAAGTTGCCGGTGTAGATTTTGCCCGCGGCGTTGACTATCCCGTAGTTCTGCGGCGCATAGAAAGCGCTTTTCGCCACGAACACCGCCGCGAGGCCGACGAGGCTGTGCAGCATCGCCACCAGTTGCGGCATGGCGGTCATGGCGATTCGTAGCGCGACGATGACGCCGACCGCGCCGCCGATCGCCACGCCGGCGATGATGACCCAGTAGTTCTTCACCGCCGGGTTGGCGAGCGTCACCGCGATGGCAAGGGCCATGCCGACGATGCCGTACATGTTGCCCCGCCGCGCCGTGGCCGGCGAGGACAAGCCTTTCAGGGAGAGGATGAACAGCACCGCGGAAAAGAGATAAGCCAGCGCTGCAAAATCCTGGTAGGTCATGATGGCGTCCCTCCTCAGCGCTGTTTTTTGAATTTGCTCAGCATGCGCTGAGTGACGACAAAACCGCCGAAGACGTTCACCGAAGCCAGAGTAACCGCCGCCACGCCGAGAACGGTGGCGACGTCGGTTTTCGCCGGACCGGCGGCGATCAGCGCGCCGACGACGATGACGCCGGAAATGGCGTTGGTCACGGACATCAGCGGCGTGTGCAGGGCCGGCGTCACTTTCCACACGACGTGGTAGCCGACAAACACGGCGAGAACGAACACCGTGAGCGCGAAAATGAAAACGGTCATCGCTCCCTCCTTGGCTTATTTCGTCAATGTCGGATGGACGATCCGGCCCGCATGCGTCACCAACGAACCTTTGACGATCTCGTCGTCGGATTTCATGGCGATCGTTCCAGGTTCCGTCTGGAGATTGAACAGGAAATTCATCACGTTGCGCGCAAAAAGGTTGGTCGCTTCGCGGGCCACGAGGCTGGGCAGGTTGAACGTGCCGATGATCGTCGTTTCGCCCTCGCGAATCGTCTCGTCGGGCCTGGTGAGTTCGCAGTTGCCGCCGCTTTCCGCCGCCAGATCGACGATCACCGACCCCGGTTTCATGCCGCGCGCGGCGGCGGCGGAGATCAGCTTCGGCGCGGGGCGGCCCGGCACGGCGGCGGTGGTGATGACGATGTCCTGCTTTTTCACGACCTCGCCGAGCAATTCCACCTGCCGTTTGCGTTCCTCGTCGTTGAGTTCGCGGGCATAGCCGCCCTTCCCTTCGCCGTCCTTGATTCCCAGATCGATTTCGACGAACTCCGCGCCGAGGCTTTTCACCTGATCCTTGACGGCCGCGCGGATGTCGAAGGCGGAGACGACCGCCCCCAGGCGACGGGCCGTGGCGATCGCTTGAAGCCCGGCCACGCCCGCGCCGATGACGAGCACGCGGGCCGCCCGCACCGTACCGGCGGCGGTCATCAGCATCGGGAACAAGCCCGTATAGGCGTCGGCGGCGATCAGCACGGCCTTGTAGCCGGCCAGGTTCGCCTGACTGGAAAGTATATCCATCGACTGCGCCCGGGTGATGCGCGGCACCAGTTCCAGCGCGTAGGAAGTCACCTTGCGCTGACCGAGCCGTTCAAGAAGCGGCCGATTTTCGTAAACTCTGAGGAGCGAAACCAGCGTCGCGCCTTCCTTGAGCAGATCGGCTTCGGCTGTCGTCGGCGGCTGGATCTTGGCGACGATGTCCGCTTTGGCGTAAAGCGAAGCGGCATCGGCGGCGATTTCCGCGCCGGCGGCGGCCAGATCCGAATCGATGATCGAAGCGCCTAGCCCCGCTCCGGCCTGGACAAGCACGGAAAAACCTTTGCCCTTGAGTCGGCCGATCGTTTCCGGGCTTACGGCCATGCGACGCTCTCCCGAAGCGGTCTCCTTAGGGATTCCCAAAATCATCGGAATGCCTCCTCGCACCGGCTCTTTCCACTGCGGACGATTGAATCCCCCGTTTTTCCGGGAATTCCACCAAAGGAGATTCTTTGGCTATCGGCTTATTCCTAAATTTTACCGGGTTTTTCACGAACCCGCGACTTCATTTCTCTTTTCCCCACGTTGGGGATCGCGTAATATGACCCGCATTGAAAGTGAGGACGACATGAGCAAGCGTTCGGGATTGTACGGGTTGGCCATTCTGTTGACGTCTTTGCTGCTCTTCGGTTGCGCCGGCGGCGATGATGACGCGCCGGATGGAGATCGGGCCGACGGCGACATGGAATCCGACGGCGATGGGGAGGGTCCGGCCGATGGCGACGCCGAACCCGACGACGACGCTGGCGAGGACCAACCGACGGATCTCTTCCAGACTGTCTGGTGGGAAGCGCCCGACGAATCCAGTTTGCTGGAATTGCTGGAAGCGAGCGATTTCTTCGCCGCTCGTCCCGAACTCGTCCGCGAGATGTCGAGCTGGTTCGAACATACAGTTCACGCTGCTCCGGGCGAAGAGCCCTCCAATTCGGCCGACCTCGGCTATTACGGCATCGGCAACGGCGTAGTGTTCGGCTTCGTGGGAACCTGGTATCCGCGCAACACGATACATGGAATCCTGGGGCCCATCTTCGAGAGAGACCCGGACGAAGGTTTCTTTTCCGATGCGAGCGTCTGGCTGGAGCGGGACGGCCGGCGACTGAAATGGAAAGAAGAGTGGGCCTGGAAATGGCGGGAAACCCAGATCCCGCTGACGCGCATGCAGGTGAGCGATTCGCCGCTGGAACTCGACACCATCACCTTCGCACCCGCCGGCGAATCCTCCGGCGAGGAGAAGCACTGCATCGTACAGCTAATCAACGTGCGCAATCCGAGCGAGGAAGAGCAAGCAGGCATCACCGTCCGCGTCCAGACTTACTCAAAGGCGGACGGTTCCGGCGAAGGCTACATCGATCAGGAACGCGGCAAAATGCACATGAAGCTGTCGGGGCTCGGCGAGACCTGGGCGCTCTTGCCGGCGGAAGGCGAAGATTACGAAGCGCTGCGAACGCCTCCATTCTCGCTCGGTCCGGGCGAGGAACGCCAGCTCGTCCTGATCTACGAATTTCGTTTAGTCGAAGACCCGCTCGGCCCCGGCGCGGAAGCAGTGGCTTCGCGCGGCTGGGAAACGCTGCTGTACGAAACGCGCGACTGGTGGCGCGCCTGGCACGCCAAGGGATTGCACATCCGCACTCCGGATACGCGAGTAAACGATTTCATCGAAGAGATGAAGGCCGTCGTGAAGATCCAGCAGGCCGAGAACGGCGCGCTCTGCCCGATGTCGCACTATACCTCGATCTGGATGCGCGACAGCTTCGGCCCGACGCGCATGTTCCTGCGCTTCGGCTATCCCGAGGAGGCCTGGGCGATCAACGACTATTACTACGGCGCGGCCTCCGTCCGCAATGGCATCGGCAACGCCCTGGACGCCGACGTTCCTATTCCAGACGAACTGCCGCCGGTCGAGTGGCGGAACCGCGAGCCGTTCACCGGCCGTTTGCGCGGCGAAGGCCCGACCCACATCCCGCTGATGCATGCCTGGCTTTGGCAATATACCGGCGAAGGAGAAAAAGTCGCCGACAGATGGGATTACCTTATTTACACCTTGGAGAATCAGACCATCACGCCGGACGGCATGATGTACTTCTCCGGCGACGAGACCTTCCGCCCGCAGTTGGCCACCAACTTGGGAATGGACACCGACTATCTCTTCGAGGAATTGACGTGGTCCTCGTTCTCCGCCTTTCTTTTCGCGACGGCGGCGGAACGTATGGCGGCTTTCGGACGGGAATTCTCGGCAAGCGCCAATGATATCGCCTGGCTCGACGAGCGCGCCTCCTTCGTTCGCCAGAAAACCGAAGAACACTACTGGTTGGAGGAGCAAAATCGCTATAGTCCGTTTATCTACATGGACACGATGACGCCTGAAACGCGGCCATCGGAGGACGTCAATACTCAGCCGGTATGGCTCAGCTACCTGCCTTCCGACGACCCCAAAGTCCTGGCCAATATCCGCTCGGTTTCCGACGAGATCCTCCAGGACAACGGCATCCTGCAGAATCGCACCTTGGACGGCAACGAACTGCTGGGCTTTCCGGTCGGCGAGGGAATCATGACCGGCATGACGCCCGCCTATTTCCTCTACAACGTCGCCGAACTCAACCTGCCGACTCAGGATCTGACGTTCGATGCGGTGGGAGAATACGCGTCGCCGGCCGGCGAAATTCCGGAAGTGGGTCTGTTCGCCCAGCCGCGACGCGCCCTGTCGCCTATCTACAATCGATCGAGCAAGGAAGGGGAGATCTGGGCTCGGCATCGGCAATGGGAAGGCGCCGTGGCCGCCGAAGCGTTGCTGCATTACCTGATCGGCTACGAGGCGGATGTGAACCAAGGCTGGATCAAACTGTCTCCGCGCCTGCCGCATGAAAGTCCCTGGATCGAAGCGGAAAACCTGCTATTCGCCGGGCATCCGATGTCGCTGAGTTATGCCCGCAGCGCAGAAGGCTTCGTCCTTCGCCTGACCGCCGAGGAGGCCCCCACGACCTACGGCCTGTCTCGCCTGCTTATGAAACCCTACATCTACGCCGAGACCCTTACGCGGGTGACAGTGAACGGCGTCGAACTCGGCCGCGAGGAATATGAGATCAAGCTTTTCGACAACGCCCCGGCGGCGCTATACTTGGAAGTGGAGCCTACGGAGGCGGAAACGACCATTGAAATCTGGCTCAACGACTAAATGGGAAAGACCGGACATGACCCACAAATGGCTGCCGATTGCGCTTCTCTTTGCGATTGCGATGCTGACCGCCTGCGGGGGCGGGGACACGAACACGGATGGCGACATGGACGGCGAAGAGGGGCCGTCGCTTGACGGAGAAATCGATTTCGGCGAACAGGGAACGGATCTTTCCAGCGTCTCCGGTTCCTGGCAGATCAACGATTCGAATCTCAAGTCCGCCGCATGGTACAACCGTCAGGCGCTCACCGGCTATTTCCTGATCGTCAAGAACGACCTCATCACCCACTGGATGCCCTACGACGGTGGCGTAGACTGCCTGATCCAGCAGGTTGTGCGGGAATCGGAGAAGCGCTTCGTGCCCAAGGAAGACCCGGAAAACTGCTGGTTCGAGTTGGAGTTGAACGACGATGGCGAACTGCTGATGAATGCGCGCCACAACGCCGATACGGAACCGACGCCCTGGTTTTTCAAATTCCAGCGGATCGAGAGTGTGCCTGAATATTCCCAGAGTGAATGCAATTTGCTTCGAGAATGTCTGAACTACAATCCGCCGCCGGCGGAGTGAGGTATCGCTGCACGCTTCAGTAAAAAATTGCCAAAATATTTACATTATGGAGGGAACGGGAAATGTCGTACCAATACCACGTTGATGCTTTCGTACCGCCCGCTCCGGGATGCGGAACCCATGATCCGGGTTGGGACCCCAAACGCTGCCAGGAATTTTCCGCTTTTCTAAACCACTACGCGCAACAGGGCTGGAAGCTTCATTCCTACGAATATCGCGATGTGCTGACCAAGGGATGCGGCAGTGGCAAAGGGATTTGGCTCGTATGCGTGTTCGAAAAAGCGGCATGATGGCTGCCTTCGCCAAGTCGCCGGTTCCAAATCCATATTCAGCACTGGAACGCTATCCGCTTTCGCCGCTACGCGAAGCGCTTGACGTTGCCAAATCTCGACCTTCCCGGCTGCCGTGGTGGGCAAATCCTCTTTCCTGGTTGGCGTTGGCGTGCATTTGGCTTTACCAGCACGCGTGGCCCCAACGCTGGAAACGAGAATGCATCTACACGCCGACCTGCTCACGCTATACGCGGGCAGCAATCCGCAGATACGGGTTTCTGAAAGGGATGGCGATGGGCTATAAACGCATCGAGCGTTGCAACGGCGCGCTGTATTCGGGGGGCGAGGATTTTCCGTAATTCGCTCAACGCCCCGCAATATCGACGCCGTCGAAAAGCACCCAGGGAAGGCCGTCATCATTCGTATCGTGCGAAATAGCGGCGAGGCGGTTGAAGAGGTCGTAGACATTCCCGGAAACCATCGTGTTCATCGCCCGGCCCACCACTTCGCCGTTCACCACATGATAGCCGACCCCGACGGTGACGGAAAACTGCCCGGCGACGATGTTGCCGGAATGCGCGCCCAAAGGCGTATAGAGGATGACGCCGTCGCGCATCGCCGCAATCAACGCCTCGTGGTCGGTTTCGCCGCCGTCAAGCGTCCAGCGCAAAGCCTGCGGGCGCGGATGCACGGCCGCGCCGGCGGCGAAGCGCGCCTGCTTGTATCCGTTTCCCGTGCTTGCCGCTCCGTGAACTTGCGCCGCCGTTTCCAGCGAGTAAAGAAAACCCGCAAACACCCCTCGATCGAAAACCCTCCGATCTTGCGTCGCAACGCCTTCATCGTCGAACGATCGGCCCCCAGGATGTCCGCGGAGGTGCGGCTTGTCCCAAAGCGTCACGCGCGGATCGAGGAGGCGTTCGCCGACTTTATTCTCAAGCACTGAAACGCCGTC
This sequence comes from Myxococcales bacterium, assembly GCA_003598065.1. Taxonomy (GTDB): domain Bacteria; phylum Myxococcota_A; class SURF-8; order SURF-8; family SURF-8; genus SURF-8. Next base: position 70,979 of record QZKR01000120.1, read on the forward strand.
GATCAGGCTGCGGCCGGAAGCGGCCGTCTCCAAGCGCCAGAGGAAGGCATCCATCGCGCTGGGCGCGACAAGCAACTGCCGCCGGCCCGTGGCCGGAGTCGAGTTGCGCCGCGCCCAATCGAAGCCGCGCGCCAGATAGGCGATTTTGCCGTAATCCATCGGTTCGAAGCCGACGGTTTTCTGCTCCGCCCATGGCCCCGCGCCGCTGCCGGGAAAGGCGGCGATCAAATCCTGGTCGAAGGAGGTTCGTTGCTGTTCGCAGGCGAGGCCGGCCGTGTTGGCGATGCGGATCCGCTCGACCTTCCGGACCAGTTCCGCCTTGAGCGCCACGTCTTCGCCGAGCATGGCGCGCACGGCCGCCATCTGCCGCTTCCCTTCTTCGATCATGATTTGAACCGGCAGGTCCGGCAGATCGGAATCGAAGAGGCCAAGCGAGCCGGAAGGAGAATCCTCGGGAAATTCAAACGCCGCTTCGGGGCCGGTGGGACAGGTGGCGAGGGCTCGCCCCAAGAGATCGCCGCCGTCTTCAAGCGCGCTGGCGGCGGCCAACCCGATGCGCCCTCCATGAATAACGCGCAGGATAACGTCAACCGTTCTTTCCAGGGCCAGCGATTCCATGTCGTTATTGGCGAAGCGGACGGGCAGCCGCTCGCGGGAGACGACGGTTATTTCCGCTTCGACGCCGCGCGCTTTCGCCTGCTCCAATATTCGTTCCATGGATCACCCGATCGTGACGCCGTCGATCAGCAAGTGCGGGCCGCCGAGGCCGGATTTGAAGTTGATCTGCCCGGCTTTGCCGCAGCCGCCCACTTCGCGGAACGCCAGATCGTCGCCCACGCCGCGAATCGATTTCAGGGTCGTGAAAAGATTGCCGGACATGTTGATGCCGCTCACCATCCGGCCGATTCGCCCGTGCTTGATCTCATAGCCGTACTGCGCGCCGAAGGAGTAAAGGTCGCCCATCGTCTGCCCGCCTTTGGCGTCGCAGACGTAAAGGCCGTCGTCCACCGCTTCGAGCAGATCCGTGAAACAGCTCCAACCCGGCATGACGTAGATGTTGGTCATGCGGACGACGGGCGCATGACGGCACGACTGGGCGACGGCGTTACCGGAAAGCGGCTCGGCAAGCCTGGCCGCCGTTTCGCGGCTGTGCATGCGGCCGACGAGCACCCCATCCCTGATCAGACGCGTGGGACCGGTGCGCACCCCTTCGTCGTCGTACACCCACCAGCCGGGAGCGCCATGCAGCGAACCGTCGTCCACGACGTTCAGCGATTCGCTGGCGATCGGCTCGCCCAGCCGCATGCGGGTGATGAGCTGCGGGTTGTTGACCACAAGGTCCGCCTCGGAAAAGTGCCCGAAGGACTCGTGGATAAACAGGCCCGCCATCATCGGATTGAGAAGCGCCGTCCGCACGCCGGGCGTGACTTTCGGCGCGCGCAGAAGATCGACGGCGATGCCGGCTTTATGGTCGAACGCGTCGTCCCGATCCAGAAGCTGCGTGAAGTCTTCCGTGCCGCCGACGCCGACCCGTACATCTTCCAGTTTCGCGCCGTCCTTGGCGACGACGCGGCCGGTGATGAAGCAAATCAGTTGCTCCTGAAAGAGCCGCATGCCGTCCGTGCTCACCAGCCACTTGCGTTTCTCCAACTCGGTGTAGGCGAGTTCGCACTGAACGATCCTCGGATGACGGCTCGCCACCGAGGCATAGCGAAGCAGCAGGGCGACTTTTTCGTCCAGCGGCACGTCCCGGGGATGCAGGCGGGGATATAGGCGCACTTCGTCGCTCGCCGGAGGGGCTGGAGAAAGCCGCGTTTTCTGCGTCCGGGCCCGCGAGGCGAGGGCCGCCAGGCGCGCCGCCCGCGACAACTCGACGGTGAGATCGGCGTCGAGCGGAAAGCAATAAGAGGCCAGGCCGCCATCGATCAGCGCCCGGGAGAAATACGCGCCCGTCACGGAGTCGGAAACTTCTTTTACGGCGCGGTTGGTGACGCTGATGGCGAGGTGACGGTCGATTTCGCGGCGCACCTCTACGAAATCCGCCGCGACCTGCCCGATGGCCTGCTGCATGTCCCCGAACATGGAGCGTCCGTTTCTACCTAAGTGTGACAGTCCGGAGCCGCGCTCCGAAACGACGAATCCCCGCGCCGGCCGACCGGGACCGCGCGGCGCCTGCCCGACAGGCAGCCGCCGGGCTTCACTCTTCCGCGGGGTCGTCGCCCTTCTTGCGCCGCCGCGTGAAGAGCTTTACGGGAGTGCCCGCGAAACCGTAGTCCTCCCGCAGTCTGTTTAGCAGATAACGTTCGTAAGAGAAATGAAGTCTGTCAGGGTCGTTGACGACGAGCATGATCGTCGGCGGAGAGACGTCCACCTGGGACGCATAGTAGATTTTCAATTGCCGGCCCTTCAAAGTGGGCGGATGGTTGGCGGCGATCGCCCGCTCCAGCCAGCGGTTGAGTTCGCCCGTGCCGACGCGCCGGACGTGCTGCTCGCGGGCGGCGGCGATTTTATCGAGGAGCGTTTCCACCCGTTGGCCGGTCTGCGCCGAAATGAAAATGATCTCGGCATAGGGAATGAACTTCAGCCGGTCGCGGACCTCCTTGGCCATGTGGCCGGCGGTGTTCGTGTCTTTTTCCACCAGGTCCCATTTGTTGACGACGATCAGCGAGGCCAGGCCTTTATCGTGGGCGAAGCCGGCGATTTTCGTATCCTGCTCGGTGACGCCCTCGCGTGCGTCGATCAGAATCAGCGCTACGTCGGCGCGGTCCATCGCCTTGAGCGCCTTGACGATCGTCCGTTTTTCGAGAACGCGTTCGATTTTCTTCTGCCGGCGGATGCCGGCGGTGTCGATGAGCCGGAAGACCTGCTCGCCGCGCACGACGAAAGAATCGATGGCGTCGCGCGTCGTACCGGGAATATCCGTCACGGCGTGGCGGTCCGCGCCCAGAAACTTGTTGACGAGCGTGCTTTTCCCGACGTTCGGCTTGCCGATCACGGCGACGCGGATCTCGTTTTCGTGAACGCGCTCCTCGGCCGGCGCGGAAGGATGATCGCGAACGACGTCGCTCATCAGATCGCCTACCCCGACGCCGTGCTCGGCGCTGATCGAGTAGAGCGGATCGACGCCTAGCTGATAGAAATCGGCGGAGTGCATGGCCTGCTTCGGGCCATCGACCTTGTTGACCAGATAATAGATGGGCTTGCCCGACTGACGCATCCGCTCGGCGATCTCCTCGTCGCCCCAGACGAGACCGTCGCGGCCGTCGAACAGCACGAAGACGACGTCGGCTTCCTCGATCGCCAGCAAGGCCTGCTCGCGCATGACGAGCTTGAGGTCGTCCTCCGTCTCGGGCTCGAAGCCGCCGGTGTCGATGATGGTGTATTCGCTGCGGTCGTAGCGGCCGCGGCCGTAATGGCGATCGACCGTGGCGCCGGGCGTGTCATCGACGATCGCCTGCCGCCGGCCGACGAGACGATTGAAGAGCGTCGATTTCCCGACGTTCGGCCGGCCGACGATGGCGATGGAGAGGTGGTGCAGGGCGTCGGCCATGATTTACTTATACCCCAGTTCCGCGAGCGCGCGCGGGTCGTTGGTCCAGTCCTTCTTCACCTTGACGAACAGCTTCAGGCCCACGGGACGCTCGAAAAAAACTTCCATGTCTTTTCGCGCCTGCTCGCCCAGCTTCTTGATCGTCTGGCCGCCCTTCCCCACCACGATCGGTTTCTGGCTTTCGCGTTCGACGATCACCGTCGCGGCGATATGAAAGCGTTCCCCCGAGTCAAGTTCGCGGAATTCATCGATGACGACGGCGATCGAATAGGGCACCTCGTCGCGGAAAAGTAGCATCGTCTTTTCGCGCACGATCTCGGCGGCGAGGAAGCGCATCGTGCGGTCGGTGATCGTTTCGCCGTCGTAGAAGGACGGTCCTTGGGGCAGGCGCGCGACCGTGGCGGCGACGAGCGTTTCCAGGCCGTCCCGGCTTTCCGCGGAAACGGGAAACACTTCGTCGAAAGAATGAACCGCGCGCCAGCGTTCGATGAAAGGCAGGAGTTCGCGCTTATCGACGAGATCGATCTTGTTGATGAGGAGAAACGCCGGCTTTCCCGCGGCGGCGATGGCCTCCAGAATCCGACGGTTGCTGTCGCCGGGGACGTCTTTGTTCATGAACCCGGGGCCGACCTCCACCATGAGGTAGACAAGATCGGCGTCGGCGATCGCGGCCATGGCCGTGTCCAGCATGTACTCGTTGAGCCCGCCCCTGGCCTTGTGGACGCCGGGAGTATCGAGAAAAACGATCTGCCCGCCGGCAAAATGGCGAACGCCGAGCAGGCGGTGGCGCGTCGTCTGCGGTTTGGGCGTGACGATGGCCACGCGTTCGCCGACAAGGCCATTGAGCAGTGTGGATTTGCCGACGTTGGGGCGGCCGATGATCGTTACGAATCCCGACCGATAAGGAGAGGCCGTCTGGCTGTCGTCATGCGAAGTCAACGATTTTCCTCGAAAGGCAACAGGACTGAAAAAGGCGCAAGCGGGTCCCGCTACGCCGGATGCTCTTTTACCAGAGTCTGCGACGCGGGGCAATAGTCTGTTAGCGACATAGTCTGTAACAACCTGCTTCCCGAAGCTATAATTCCTTTCGCCATATCATTAACGGCGGTTATAATTGGGACGCTTTTCAATTCTTCCGGAACGGCGATGCAGACGCCCGCGCGGTTCGCATCGACAACACGAAGCAGGAGCCGGCAGGAGCGATCGAGATGCGGCAGGCGTTGATTCACCCCAATCAGGCGGACGTGAAAACCCGCATCGAGCAGTTCGCCGGTCAGAAAGTCTACGGGCAGATCGAACTCGTCGAAGACACCACGCAGATCATGAACATCTACCGCGGCCAGGTGATGCGGCTGGACATGAACGAATACTACGTTCTCGGCGACGTCCATGAGCCGCGCTTCGGCATGCAGGACACGCCGAAATTCTGGGTGAAAAAAGCCATTGACCTCGACAGCGGCGAGACGAAAATCATCAAACTCGTCTTCCACGAAGAGTTCGTCGCCCACATCGGCGCGCTGCACATCCGCTGCTTCCGCAGCCCGGAAAAAGAGGCGCGCGTGCTCGACCTGACGCGGGACGACGACCGTTTCATGCACGGCTATTCCGTGCTGGACCCGAAGAGAAACGTCGTGCGCGTGATCGACTTCATTTACGGCAAGACGCTCTACGAGTGGATCATGGACCTGGAGATGCCGCACGAGGAGTACTTCCACACGCTGTTCCCCATCATCCTCCGGGAACTCTGCACCTGCATGAAGGCGATCCAGGTGCTGCACGAGCATGGCTTGTGCCACGGCGACATCCGCAATGACCATATCATCATCGAACAGGGTACAAAGCTCTTCCGCTGGATTGACTTCGATCTGACGCAGGACTACAGCGACTACGACGTCTGGAGCTTCAGCAACATCCTCTGGTTCTGCGCCGGGATGGGTATGACGACGTTTCATGAGGTGGCGAATTCATCGGCCTTCCCCGACTCGGCGAAACTGCGGCTGAGCGAAGACGACGCCTCCGCTTTCTATCGGTATCGGATATTGAACCTGAAGAAGCTATACGGCTACATCCCCGAGGCGCTGAATGCCATCCTGATGCGGTTTGCGACGAATTCCACGCATTTTTACGACCGTATGGACCAGATGGTCGCCGACGTGGAAGAGGCGATGGCGAAGCATTTCCCGCTGCCCGGCCCGGCGGGGCGACAGGCCCTGGGATAGGGAGCGTCCGATGCGTCTGCGGATCGGCACGAAGATGTCGGTGGCCGTGGTGCTGTTCGCCCTCGTGGGTATCATCATCACCGCAACCTTCGCCTTCAACTTCTATAAAGAAGCGATCCTCGACGAAATGGAGAACCACGCCGGCCAGCTTTCCCACGTAATCCTCGCCGCCATGCGCGACGACATGCTGCACTACAAACCCGAGGACCTCAGCACGATCATCAACGCCGTCGGCATGCAGCGGGGAGTGGCGCGCGTGCGGGTGTTGACGAAAGACGGCCTGGTCAGCTACTCCTCGGAACTCGACGAAACGGGTACGAAACTGACGAAAGAAGACCCCACTTGCCAGACCTGCCATGCCATGCCTTCCTCCACCCGCATCGCGGCGATGGCTAAAACACGCGTCTTTGAAGACGAAGACGGTCGAAACTACCTGAGCATTCTCCAGTCGATCCCCAACGAGCGCACCTGCTGGGCGGCCAAATGTCACAGGCACGCCCCGGAAACGAAAATGCTCGGCGTTCTGGAGGTGAATCTGCCGCTGGATCAGTTGCAGAGTCTGATTCGCGAAGGGCGCATGCGGACAGCTCTCTTCGCGCTTTTCGCCGTCTTCGCGCTGAGCTTCATGACGATCATGATCGTCCGTTATCTCATTCTGCGCCCTGTTTCCAAGCTGGTCGATGCCACGGGCCGCGTCGCCATCGGCGAGTGGACCGACCCCATTTCCGGTGGCCGGCAGGACGAACTCGGCGACCTGATCCGCTCCTTCAACCAGATGCAGGAGCGACTGCATGTAAGTCAGCGCCAGCTTGTGCTCTCGGGCAGGCTGGCCAGCGTCGGCAAGCTCGCCGCCGGCGTGGCCCACGAAATCAACAACCCCCTGACAGGCATCCTCACCTTTGCCGAGGATCTCTACGATACGGCCGACTCCGAGGACCCGCGCCGCGAGGATTACCAGATCATCATCCGCGAAACGATCCGCTGCCGTCAGATCGTGCGCGAACTGCTTGATTTTGCCAGACAAAGCAAGCCGCGCATGATCTCTTTGGACATCAACGACGTGCTCGCCCGTACGGTCAGGCTCGTCAACCGGCTGGCGCAATTTCAGAACTGCGAGATTCGCATGGAATTGCAGCCGCGCCTGCCCCTCATCCGCGGCGACGACGGACAGTTGCAGCAGGTTTACCTCAACCTGCTGGTCAACGCCGCCGAGTCGATGCCGAGCGGCGGCAAAATCATGATTCGTTCTACTCATCAGGAAGGTTCGCCGCTGGTGGAGACGGAAGTTTCCGACACCGGAGTCGGGATGTCCGACGAACAGCGCCAGCACATCTTCGAACCCTTCTTCACCACCAAGGAAGCCCGTTCGCACGGTCTCGGGCTGTCCGTAAGCTGGGGCATCATCGAGGAGCATGGCGGGACGATCGACGTGAAATCGACCCCTGGCGAGGGCACTACATTTTATATCTCGCTTCCGCAGGCGCGCTCTGCTAAAAGGAAAGTAGAAATGCAGGACGACAAATCCCAGTCCGGCACGAACGGAGAGTTATGATGGAGATCACGGGGAAAATCCTTGTCGTTGATGATGAAGAAATCGTCCTTTTGAGCATCCGCAAGGTGTTCAGAGGCGCGAAGTACGAAATCGACACCGTGCAGTCGCCGCAGCTCGGCCTGGCGATGATGGAGTCGCGCAAGTACGACGTGGTCATCACCGACCTGATGATGCCCGGCATGAACGGCATGGAGTTTCTGGAAAAAGTCAAGACCATGGACCCCGCCGTGCGTGTCATCATGATCACCGGCTACGCCACGATGCGCACGGCTCTGCAATCGATGCGGCGCGGGGCGTTCGATTTTCTGGCCAAGCCGTTCACCAAGGAAGAGCTGAGCAATATCGTGCATCGCGCCATGCAGAAAGGCCCGCTTTCCGAGGCTGCCGAAACGGCGCCGCAGGAGATCTTCGAGGGGGGCGTGCTCGATCCCGGCCGGGTGTACGTCCTGCCCAATCACGCCTGGGCGCGGATCGAGCCCGATCATCATGTCCTCATCGGCATCGACAAATCCTTTCTGCAAACGGTCGGCCAGGTGGCGCAGATCGAACTGCCGGAAATCGGCGAAAACGTCTCCCAGGGCGGCGGCTGCGCCAAGGTGACGTCGAGCGACGAACGCACCTATACGCTCTGGTGTCCCCTCTCGGGGCGCGTGCTGGAGGTCAACAAAAAAGCCCTCGCCGAACCGGCTTCGCTTTCGGGAAACCATCGCGACAGCTGGCTGTTCAAGATCGATCCCACCGGAATCGAGATGGAGGTTGAAAACCTGCTTACCTAAGCCACCCTTGCCGCCAGGCCGAGAGCATGCCCGCCTTCCGTTTTTCACCGGGGTTTAAGTATGTCCTCCTGCTGCTGGCGGCGGTGTTTTCCGCGGCGGCGCTGGGGGAAATCGGCCTGCGAGTGCTGGGTTTCGACGCTCCGGCATTGTACGAATATGATCCCGATCTCGGCTACCATCTGCAACCCGGGGCGTCAGGCGTCTACAAGCTGGAAGGCCGCGGCTCGTACCTCATCAATTCTCACGGCATGCGCGCTCCGGAAGTGTCGCTAGAAAAGCCACCCGGAACATACCGCGTGGTTCTTCTAGGCGACTCCTACATCGAAGCTTTGCAGGTGGACTGGGAACAGACCGTAAGCCATCAACTGGCCGTCCGGTTGGAGAAGCGTCTTGGCCGGCCGGTCGAGGTGCTGCCGATGGGCGCCAGCGGCTACGGAACGGGCCAGCAATACCTGGGCCTCCTGCGCGACGGACTGAAATTCGCGCCGGATCTCGTGCTCTTGATGTTTCTTCCCGGCAACGACCCGATCGACAACAATCGCACCCTGCGGCGGGCCAACGACCGCCCCTTTTTCATCATGCACGGCGATTCTTTGACGATAGACAACGCCTTTCGCGACAGTCCGCTGAACCAGTTGCGCCGCTCTTGGATGGGCCGGCTGATTTACTTCATTCGCGAGCGCAGCGCGCTGGTTCGCGTCGTCCGCTGGCGGCTGAACGTGATCCAGGAAATGATCGCCAAGGAGTCCACGCCGAAAAAACCGGTAGTGCGGTTGACGGACATTCCGCTTACGGCCGATCTGCGCAGCCGCGACCCCAATCCCGGCCCGATCTGGCGCGAGGCATGGGACCTGTCCGAGCGTTTGGCGCTGAAGATCCGCGAAGCGACCGAACAGGCCAAGGCCCGCTTCGGCATGGTCGTGCTCACGTCGGGAGCGCTCATCCATCCCCAAGCCCTCGAAGCCTTCGTCAAAAAGTATCCCGACCTCGATCCGAATTATCCGGAAAAGCGCCTCGATGCGTTCTGCCGTCGAAATCAGGTATCGTGTCTGCTGCTTGCGCCGCCGATGCTCGCCAAGGCGCAGCAGACGGGCGTTTACTATCACGGCTTCGGAAACAACCTTGGCGGCGGCCATTGGAACGTCGAAGGCCATGCGTTCGCCGCCGAACTCGTCGCCGACTGGCTTTTTTCGCAGGGCGTCATTGCTCCGGACGATTCCCCCGCGCCGGCTCCCGCCCCCAATTTGCCGTCCCAAAGTCAATAAATCGGGGATTCGCAAGATTCGGCCCATTCCCGGCTTGACACACAGCGTCAAGATAGTTACGCTGCTTACTGTATCGTTTTTGGGAGGCGACCGGCATGTGGGGACTTTCCTTGAATCGGGTAAAAGACGGTTGGAACCGGCTTCCGTTCCGTTTTTCGTTTACGGAAACGATGAGCGGAGAACATAAGTTCTCGAAAGGCAAAAAAGCGGCGAACGGCCCGCAGGCGTTCTCCTTCACCCTCACCGCCACAGCCGATCCGCTTACGGCCGCGATCGACTGGTCGCGGGCGGCGCTGATCTTCACGGCCCACGGAAACGTCCAGGCCGAAGGCATCAATCAGGAATCCCGCCTCGCCGGGACGCTGGAAATCGATTTGTTTTCCTCTCACGAGATCCGCTATCAGTTCGAATTTCGCGGCGCGGATCGACAGACTTACTGCTTCTCCGGCAAGAAGAACGTCTCGTTCTGGTCGCCCTGGAAATCGATGACCACGCTGTACGGCGAGATCTCCAGGAAGAAAACGGGGGCGGTCGTTTCCACCGCCCTGGTCAACTTTCCCGCCTCCCAGCTTGCGCCGTTCATTCTCAGCGCGCGGCTGGCCTTGAGCCGTTAGCCGGGCTTCGAACTCGCCTTCTCCATGATTTCGCGGGCCTGACGAGCCGCCTGGCTTTGCGGCCAGCGGTCCTTGAGGAACTCGTACCATTGCCGGGCGCGTCCGGCCTTTTCCATGCGATTGCGGTACAGCACGATGAGTTCGTAGATGAGGTTTGGCGTATTGGCGTCGGTCAAATGCGCGCGCACCGTCAGTTCGAGGATCATCACGCCCTGAGCCAGCGTCTTCTGCGATTTGACTATTTGCAGGGCAAGCCGGTAGAGCAGCATCGGTTCGACGTCGTCCACCAGCTTGTTATTGTCCAGCAACATTTCCGCCGCCGTTTCGTATTCGCCGGCCTGAATGGCCACGACGATATCCTTGCCTTCCAGCGGCATGAACGCTTTCATCGTCTTGGTGTCGATGCCGAGTTCGGCCCGCAGCTTTATCGTCGAGGGGTGGGCGGGATAATCGGTAAAGACGTTCTCCAGCCAAATCCGGGACACGTCGCTTTCCTGCCCGAGATGCTGCACCATGAGCCGGGCCAGCCGGCAGACGAGATCGGGCAGCATGACGTGCATGGGTTCGATGCGGCGAAACTCTTCCAGAAGCGGCGCGGCGGCGGACCAGTCGCCGGCTTCCAGGCGATTGCGGGCTAGGCTGGCCAACTGGCTGGTATTCAACGACTGCGGTCCGAATTTTTCCACGAGCCGATGATAAAACTCGTAGGCCCGCCCTTCCTCCCCGGCTTCGCAGAGCATGCGGATCAGCCGTTTGCCCTGCGCGCCGGCTTCGGCGGATCGATTCTTGACAAAATAAATTTCCAGCAGTTGGCAGTGCGCGTCGATGTCCCCCTGGTTGGCGTTGATCGCCTTTTTCAAGGCCATTTCGTCGAGGCCGACGGCGTGCAGTTGGGTCGTGCGGTCCTCGCGCGAAGACAGCGCCGAATTCGCCACCGCCGCCTGCACTTCCGCCTGCAATTCGGCTTTGGTCCTCACGGATGTCAGCGGACGATCGCCGCGTTTCAGGAGGCCGCCGAGCGGCGCGCGCATGCTTTGTCCGCCTCCGCTCATACCAAGCTGGTAATGCCAGGCGACGCCGAACGCAACCAGCCCGACGATCGAGCCCCCGAAATGCAGCGGCCAGCTCGTGGTAGTGAAATCGACCACCGGAGCGAGGAACATCTGCGAGAGGATATAAAGGGCTGCGGCGAGGATGCCTGTATTGCTGGGACGATACAGCGTGGCGGCGATGGCCAGCGCGGTGACGCCTGCCGAGGATCCAATCAGAGGATCGCTATCGGCGCGACCCAGGACCAGCCAGAAAAGCACGCCTATATACGAACCGATCACAAATACGGCAAGCGTAAAACGAAAGCCGATGCGAGTTTCGAAAAGGCCGCCGCAAATCACCAGAAAGACAACCGTGGCCAAAAGGTGCAGAGGGTTTCCGTGCAGAAAAGGATTCGCAAAAAACGAAAGCAGGTTCACATTCGCGCGGTCGAGCGAAAGAACGGTCGAATCGAGCCAGAACATCCACTGGCAACCGTGCAACACGACCAGCAACGCGGCCAATGCGATCGTCAGGTACGGCGTCGGCGTTTTTGGCGGCACGCCTTCCTCCCGGTTACGCCCCTTTTTGCCCGAATTTAGTACCTTTTCCCCAACTCAGGATGGCCCGAGCCACACGGCTTGTCAAGTTCGGGAGCAGCCCCGTGGCAATCCAAACCGTTACTTGATGGCGTAAATCTTCAAGTTGTCGAATTCGCAGTCCGTCAGCCAGTTGGCGAAGCTGAAATATTTGTAAATGTTCGGGTCCAGCGGCTCGGCGTCGCGATAATGCAGATAGGGCTTCCCGTCCAGATAGAGATCGATGTCGCCTTTGTGACGGATGACTTTCACATGATACCATTTTTCCGCCTGCAGGGATTCCCGCTTTTCCACGCGGCGCGGGTCGTGCTCGCCCAGAGGCGCGAGGGTGGAAATCGTGTTCTTCCAACCGCCGAGGATGAAGTGGTAGGCGCCGTCGTGCATCGCGCCGCGCATGTCGCCCCAGGCGCGGAATTTGACGTCCACCTGCGGCGAATGGCTGACCATATCCACTTCGATCACCGCTTCGGGCGGCAGCGGCTTGGTGAGCACGAGGTCTTTGTTGCGCGCCCCTTCCGAGTGCAAGACGCCGTCCCGAATCGCCCAGTGCCCGCCCTCGTTTTTCCATTCCGGGCCAAGCTGGACGGTTTCGAAATCGTCGGTGTACAGCAACTCCGTCTTCGGCTCGCCGCTGCAGGCGACCCAGGCCGAAACCCACAATGCGACGCCGATCCACCGCCAGTTGCGCATGCCGTCTCCCATTTACATCAAGCCCCGAAACATACCGCCGTCGGCCAGGACGGTCGAGCCGGTGACGAAAGACGCCGCTTCGGAAACGAGAAACGCAGCGACGTTGGCGAATTCCTCCGGCCTCCCCAGCCGCCCGATCGGGATCTGGCTCTGAACCGTTTTCAGCCGTTCCTCGAAGCCCACTCCCGCCTTCTCGGCCTGGGCGCGAATCACTTGCTCCATGCGCCCGGTGCGGATGAAACCGGGGCACAGCACGTTGACCAGCACCCCTTCGTGCGCCACCTCGTCGGCCAGCGTTTTGGCCATGCCGATCACGCCGGCCCGCACCGCGTTGGAGAGAATCATGTTGGCCAGCGGCTGGCGCGCCGAAATCGAGGCCATCAGCAGAATGCGTCCCCAGCGGTTGCCGATCATGTCGGGCAGCGCGGCGCGGATCAGCCGCACGGCGCTCATCAGATTGAGGTTGAACGCCTCCTGCCACTGGGCGTCGCTGACGGAATCGAAGGTCCCCGGCGGGGGCCCGCCGGCGTTGGTCACCAGGATGTCGATGCCGCCCAGTTCCTTGCGAGTCGCGGCGACAAAGGCGTCCATCTCTTCCGGCTTCGTCACGTCGCAGGCGCGGGCGAAAACCACCGCGTCCGCCGCCGCCTTCTTGATGTGACGGACGGCGTCGGCGAGCGTTTCCGCGTTGCGGGCGCAGATCGCCACCTGGGCCCCCTCAATGGCCAGCCGTTCGGCGACCGCCAGCCCCAGGCCCTTGCTCGCCGCCGTGACGACGGCCTTCCTGCCTCGAATGCCGAGATCCATTCACACTGCCTTTCTCCGCCTCATCCGAGATTGACGCGAATCAGCTTGCGCAATTCGAAGTATTCCTCCGACACGCCAAACAGCAGGAGTTCGCGGGCCGGCTCGTGGGCGCGGAAACGCTCCACGACGTCGGCGGTCACGGACCCGGGCCGGTAGGGCGCGCCCGTTTCCAGGTAGACCAGACATTCCGCCGCGGCGTTCAGATCGCCGGCCAGCAGCAGACCCATGCGATTGTCGGTGTGGCGCATGGCCAGACGGAACGCGCCGAAATGCGGGCGCGGCTCCAGCTTGGCGTAGGCGCGGCACGCCTCCTCCAGTTCCTTGCGCGATGTTTTCGGAATGGCGCGATTGAGATTGGCCGCGAAGCTGCGGATGTCTTCCGTCTCGCCCTGCCGCACCTTGATATCCGGGACGTAAAGACTGCAAGCGGCCTCCACCCAGAATTGCAGCCGGCTGGGGCTCTGATCGACGAACAACACATGCCCTTGCTTGATGCGGCTCATCACCATGCCCGCCAAGAAACGCTTGATGCCTTCCGAGGCGAAGGCGAGGTTGCCGCCCAGCACGATCGTCGGTGGCTTGGTGCTCTCCACGCCCAAAAGATCCGGCTGCTCCTGGCTGATGTAAATGCGGAAGAGATCGACGCCAAGGTAGTAGGCGGCGCTCTCCATCAGATGGTAGACGGAAGAATTGACGCCAGCCACCTTGCAGTTCGGCAGATCGTAGCGTTTGAGATCGACGGGTTCGAGCTTGTAGAGCGCGCCTTCCAGGTGGCGCAGGATGTCGTGGAGAACGCCGCGTTCGCTCGGATGCATGAGCAGACGCTGCTGCTCCTTCTGCGGCACGACCGCGGCGATGCCGCCGGCGGAGCGGCCCTTGAGGGAATTGAGTTCGGCCTGACCCGCCGCGTCCAATCCGCGCAAAAAGTCCAGCGCCACCAAGACGCAATAGCGCTTGTCCAGTTCGTTGCGCTCGCCGAAGATGCGCGCCAGTTCCATGTAACTCTGAATCCGGAACGGGTCGATGGCCAGCGCCTGCCGGTGCTTGTCGATCGCGTCGAGATAATGCAGGGCGTTGAGCCCCAGAATGCGCGCCTGCAAGGCGGGGATGTCGGCGCTGTCCGGCGCGAGCCGCTCCGCTTCCGCCAACGTGGCCAGCGCCTGATCCGTTTCGCCCATCGCCTCGGCATAGAGCGTGGCCATCCCCATCAGCAGCCCGAGCCGTTCGGCGGTCTGCCCCGGCGTCAATCCGACCAGCGAATCCCGGTAGATCTGCACGCACTGGTCCCATTGGCCGCGCTTCTTGAACAGGCTGGAAAGCGTCTGAAAAATCTGCTCGTTCGCCGGATCGAGGCCCAGCGCCGCTTTGAGGTAGCCCACCGCCTCTTCCTCGCGGTGCAGCTGATCCATGTAAATCTCACCCAAGGCGAGGTTGTAGCGGATCTTTTTTTCCTTGGGGAGCGGGAAGGTCAGCAGCCGCGAGATGATTTCGGCCGCTTCCTCGGAAAGCTTCAAGTCTTTGTAAAGCGTTCCGAGCCGCTCCATCGCCTGCAGGTCGCCGGCGTCGTAGGCGAGCACGGTCTCGAAAGAGGATACGGCGCGCGACGAGTCGCCCAGACGGTCGTGATAAAGACAGCCCATTTCGAAATAGAGCGCGCGCAACTCCGCCGTGTCGTTGACCAGGCCGGCGATTTCCTCGAAACCGGCGAGGGCCTCGCGCCACTGGCTGTTTTTGACGTGCAGGTCGGCAAGGCGTCGCTTCAGGCCGGCGTCTTCCGGTCGGCGCTTGACCAGCCATTCGCGATGGCGAATCGCCAGGGCGGGATCGCCTATTTCGTTTTCGGCGATTTCGGCCGTCCAGCGATGGAGCTCCTCCTGCTCCTCCGCGCCTGGTCCGGCCGCCAGCCGCTGTTCGTACAGTTCGACCAGAGCCGGCGGCTGTCCGATCTCGGCAAGCAGCTTGCGGAAACGCTGGAAGGCCTCGCGGTGCAACCCGTCGTGTTCGAGAACGCGCGCATACAGTTTTCCCGCCTCCTCGCGCTGACCGAACTTGGTTTCCAGGATGTAGCCAAGCTGATAGGCGGTGGCGACGATGGTTTTCGGCTCCTTGGCGCGGCCCAGTTCGTCTCTCAGAAGATCGACGAGTTCGCCCCAGCGGTCGAGTTTGGCATAGACGCGCTTCGCGCCCTGCAAGGCGCCGTAATGATCCGGATCTTCGGCCAGCACGGCGCGGTAGCGACCGAGGGCGGCGTCGGAGCGGCCGAGTTCCAACTCCGAAAGCTGCCCCATGGCAAGGTCCAGCGCCGCCAGTTCGCGCGGTTCCGCGGCAAGTTGCCGCCGCCGGCCGATGACGTCGAGCAAGCCTTCCCAATCCTGCTCCCGCCGGCAATGCTCCTCGATGAAGGCCAGCGCTCGCAGATCGTATGGGGAGAGTCGCAACAATTCGCGGTGATACGTAAGCAGGCGGTTGTAGTCGCCCAACCCTTCCAGCAATTCCAGAAGCGTGGGAAGCAGCACAAGCCGCGACTCGTCGGGAGCGGTTCGCTCGAATCTGGCCTCGTAGAGATCGGCCAATTCGGCGAGACGGCCCAGGCGGCGGTAAAGCCGCTCCACCTGACGGAACGCCGCGCTGTCGTCCGGGGCCAGGGCAAGGATTTTCAGGCAGGTCGCCGCCGCCTCGGCTTCGCCTCCGGGCCAGGCCTCGTAAAGATCGGCCAGCGCCGCCAAGAGCGGCAGGCGGCGACGGGGTTCCGTCTCCTCCTCGATCTCGGCCGACAAGAGGGCGATCTGTTCGTCGAGCTTGTCCGCCTGGGCATAAAGACGGGTCAGGCCCCGCCGGGCGAGGACATTCGCGGCGTCCTCGGTAAGGATACGCTGATAGTTGCGTTCGGCGCGGGCCGGGTCGTGCAGCTTGGTCTCGGCGATTTCGCCGGCTTTGTAAAACGCGAGACGCCGGGCCGAGGCGTCGGGAAGCAACTCCGCCTGCTTCTCGAAAAGCTCGGCCAGCGAAGCGAATTTGCGCTGCTTGTTGAGCAGCTTCGTCAAGGCGTGCAGGGCCGGCGCATAGCCGGGATCGTCTTCCAGAATCTGCCGGTAATTGAGTTCCGCCTTCTGGGAATTGCTAAGCGACTCGTCGTAAATCTGCGCGATCTGGAAACGCACCGCCGTCGTCTGTTCCACGCTGGGCGACAGCTCCAATTCGCGCTGATGCATGCGGATCAATTCTTCCCACGCGCCCTGCCGGCGGTAGATTGCGCCCAGCGCGGCGATGGCGGGGAGATAGGAGGGGGAAAGCGTCAACACCTGCCTGTAATAATCGACGGCCTTGTCCGGCTGGCCGAGTTCGCGGGCGTAAAGATCGCCGTTTTTGCACAACAGCGCCACGATGCGGTGCTGATCGTTGATCAGATCGGCCTCCGACTGATTGATTTCGATCAGCGGCTCCCACTGCTGCAAGCGCGCGTACAGCCGCCCCAACGCCTGAATGGACGGCAGATGCCGCCGGCTGCGCACAAGGATGCGACGGTGGCAGTCGGCCGCCTCTTCCAGGCCGCCTTTCTGCTCCCAGAGCATGGCGTTTCGCTCTAGGATGTAGACGTACTGCTCGGTGTTGATCTCGCCGTTTTGCGTCAGTTGCGTTTCGTTGAGCGCGATCAGATCGACAAGCCGCCCCAGTTCGGCGAAGAGACCGGCCAGCGCTTTCACCGCCGGCAGATAGCCCGGCATGAGCGAAAGCACCGTGCGGTAAAGCTCCACGGCCAGATGGGGATCGTTCACGGGGCCGGCGGCCTGCTCGGCCATGGCGAAATACTTCGCCGCTTTAAGCTTCGGATCGGAAACGACGTCCGCCTCGCGCCGGGCGATGGCGAAATATTCGTCCCATCGCTCCGCTTTGGCGTAAAGCCCGCTTAAGACCTGCAGCGCCGGCGCATAGTCCGGCTTCGCCTCCAACGCGCGCTCGTACCATTTAATGGCGTGCTCGGTGTCATTCAGTTTTTCTTCCAGCACGCCGGCCAGCTTGAGGGCGATGTCCACGCAACGGCCGGGGTCCGCCGTCAATTCCAGTTGCCGCTGGTAGATCAAGACCAGCTTGTCGTAGTGCCTGCCGGCTTCGTAGGCCGTCTCCAGCTCGTCCAGAATCTGGAGGTTGTCGGGATCGATGGCGAGCCCTTCCTGAAGCGCCTGGGCTGCCGCTTCCCAGTCGCCACGCTGATCGGCATACAGCCGCGCCTCCAGGTATTTCAACGTCGCGCGCCGCTTCGGATCGTCAGCCACCTGCCCTTCGTGGGCATAGACGGCGGGAAGATCGCCCCAGCGCTGATACTTCACCAAAAGTCGTTTCAGAGCACCGATGGCCAGCGGGTTGGACGGCTCGATTTCGATCAGCCGCTGATAGGTGGCGATCGCCTGTTGACGCGTGTCGTCGCGCGATTCCTGGACGCGCGCCAGATTCTGGAGCAGATAGGCGCGATGCTCGGAAACCCCCGGATCGTCGATGTAGCGGTTGTATAAAGCCAGCAGCGCATCGATGTCGTTCGCTGTCGTATGCAAGGCTTCCAATAGCAGGAAAGCCGCCGCATGATGCGGGTCCTCCGCCAGCAGCGTTTCCAACGCCTGCACCGCGCCGCCGACGTCGCCGAGCTTCGCCGAAAGAAGCCGCGCCTTCTCCAGCAGGAGGTCGGCGCGCTCCGCTTCCGAAACCTGCTGCGCCAGCAAAGCATCGATCGCGTCGAGCAATTGGCGGTCCTGCCCCAGGTCGCGGCAGAGACGGCGCACGCCGTCCAGCGCCGGTTTGTACCCCGGCGCGGCGGCCAACGCCTTTTCATAGCGCCGCAAGGCGCGTTCCGATTCGCCCAGGCGAACTTCGTGAATTTCGGCGATCGCTGCGTGCAGCACCGTCTGCCGTTCCGGCTCGGCGACGCTTTCCAACTCCCGTTTGAAACGATTGATGAGTTGTTCCCAGGCCGGCAGGGTGTCCACAGGCGCGGCTGCCCTGGAAACGGGGATTTCGACTGGATCAGGCTCGCTATTCTCGACAACCATGTCGGAAATCGATCCTACCGCATCTTTCCGAACCATCTCGATCTCGGTGGGCTCGACGATTTCGGGCTCGGCCGCCGTTTCGGCTGATTCCTCTAATTTGTCCTTCTGCCTGCTGGCTTCTTCGAGGCTCATGTCAATGTCGATACCATCGTTCGTCAGCGGTTTGTCGAAGGAATGGGCGTCGGGATTTTCTCCCTCGCCTTCCCGCCGTTCATGTTCCTGCATTCAGCCACCTCACCGCTTCGTGCGCCATCGTAAATACTAGCCGTTTCCTCCCTTACGACGCGCCTTACAGCCTTGCCGTCGGCACGGCTATCATTTGGAAATCCAAGTAGAAATCGTCTGCGTACTTTAACACCGCCGCCGACCGATTGCAACTATTGAACCCTCGGGAATTCCTGCATGCTGCATTTGACAAATAGTAACTATTGGCGTAAGGGTTTAGGCCAACCGGAGGTGCGGCGCGGAATTGCCCGTCGCCGACTGCCAACCGCAACGGGGTTTTCGCCCCTCCCGACATGGTGTATTCAGACTGGTGCCAGAGCGAAGGCGAGGATTGATGATCTCCTCCCGCCCGGGTGCGACGCCCAGAACATGGCGTGAATGGAGGTTTGGTTGCCTGGCGGCGGGTTTCACCGCGGCGCTTTGCCTTTCCTGCTCGTCCCCCTCCTCTCCATCGGCCGAGAAAACTCCTGAAAATTCAAAGCCATCGATTGCTTGGTTCGAGCAGGAGGATACGGTTTTCTACGGCATTCCTTCGCGTGTGCTTTTCGCGCTACCGGAAGGAACTCTCGCCGAAAAGGCGGATCGGCTGAAGAGCGCCGTGACGGAAGCGTACGACCTTGTTGACCGGCGCTTCAACAATTTCAAAGACACCTCGGAAATTGGCGCCGCCAATGCCGCCGCCGAGCGGACGGAACTCGCCGTCTCGCCGGAATTTTTGGACGCTCTTAAGGTGGCCCGCGACGTCTACCAGCGCAGCGGCGGGGCATTCGACCCCACCGTGCAGCCGTTCAAAACGCTCTGGAACAAAGCCAAGGAGACGCAGGCGCTGCCCACCGAGGCGGAATTGGCCGCCGCCGCCGCCCGCGTCGGGTTCGACAAGACGTCGCTCAAACAGGACGTTCTGCCGACTTTGGCCCGCCCGGCCGGCCTGAGCTTCGATTTTGGCGGTCTGGCCAAGGGGTACGCCGTCGATCTGATCGTCAAAAGCTTCAAATCCGCCGGCGTTCAGAACGCGCTCGTCCAATGCGGCGGCGAAATCCGCGCCTGGGGCCACAACAAAGACGGCGAACCGTGGGGCATCGGCGTCCAGCATCCCACCCGCCTGGAGGCGATTTACGGCTCGATGCGGCTCGACGGTGACTGGGCTTTTTCCACCAGCGGCAACTATCGCCAGCCGATTCGCATCGGCGGTCAGCCTTACTACCATATCTTCGACCCAAAGACCGGCCGGCCCATTTCGACGGACATTCTCGGCGTGACCGTCTTGTTGCGCGGCGGCGAATTCGCCAACGCCACGGCCGACGCCTGGGCCACGGCGCTGGCCGTGATCGGGGCCGAAAAGGGCGTGCCCTTGGCCGAAGCCAACGGCGTGGACGCGCTTTACATTTTGAAATCCGAAGCCGACCCGGAAGGCATGAGACCCGTCATGACGCGGGACTTCGCCGAACGGTTCACCCAAAGCGCCGCCCCCGCGGCACCGTGAGGACAGGTCATGGCTTATCGTTTTTCCGGCGGTACGAAGGTCGCCCATCACAAGCACTCCACCGAGCGCAAGCCGGTCGAAAAGCTGCCCATGCCGGCGCAGCTCGTCGTCCCGCTCCAGCAGCATCTGGGCGCGCCGACGACCGTGCAGGTGAAAAAGGGCGACGTCGTGAAGAAAGGCCAGGTGATCGGCGCTCCCAACGGATTCGTTTCCGCGCCGATCCATGCGCCGACGTCCGGCACGGTGGCGGCGGTGGAGACGCGGCCGCATCCCGTGATCGGCAAGGGAATGGCGGTCGTCATCGACGTGGACGGCCAGGACGCCTGGGCCGAGGGCCTGCCCAAGCCGGCGCGCGACTGGCGGACGGCGACGCGCGACGAGATCCGCGCCGCCGCGCGCGAGGCGGGGATCGTCGGCATGGGCGGGGCCACCTTCCCCACCCACGTCAAGCTCGCGCCGCCCGACAACAAACCGATCGACATGGTGCTCATCAACGGCGCGGAATGCGAGCCCTACCTCACCTCGGATCATGCGGCGATGCTCGCCCGCGCCGAGGACATCGTCATCGGCGCGAAGCTATGCGCAAAGGCCACGGGCGCGGCGAAGGCGGCGATCGGCATCGAGGAAAACAAGCCCGACGCGATCGCCCGCTTCAGGGAACTCGCGGCGAAAGACGGCGTCGAGGTGTTCGAGCTGTCCACCCGCTACCCGCAGGGCGCGGAACGCTCGCTGATCTACGCCATCACGAAGCGCGAACTGCCCGCCGGCAAGCTGCCGATGGACGTGGGCGTGGTCGTGCAGAACGTCAACACGGTGATCGCCCTGGCCGACGCCGTGCGCACCGGCCTGCCCGTCACCGACAAGATCGTCACCGTCACCGGCTCCTGCGTGCGCGAGCCGAAAAACGTCCTTGCGCCGATCGGCGCGCCCTTTTCGGCGCTGGTCGAATTCTGCGGCGGCTTCTCCGAAGCGCCGGCCAAGATCCTGATGGGCGGACCGATGATGGGCATCGCCCAATATACCCTGGACGTACCGGTGGTGAAGGGCACGAGCGGCATCGTCTGCCTCACCGAGGCGGAATCGCCCCGTCGGCCCATTCTTCCCTGCATCCGCTGCGGCCGTTGCGTGTCGGCCTGCCCGATGGGGCTGGCGCCGACGGACATCGCCGAGGCCGCCCTGAAGGGGCTTTTCGCCGACGCGGAAATGCTGCACGCGCTCGATTGCGTCGAGTGCGGCTGCTGCACCTTCGAATGTCCGGCCCATCGCCCGATGGTGCAGACGATCCGCACCGCCAAGGCGGTGATCCGCGAGATGGAGAAGAAACGCAAGGCGCACGCCGGCTGAGCATAAAAGATTGATCGGGATGTCCAGGAAAGAGAGGATGCGATGAGCGACGCCCCCGCGGCGACGGAGACGAAAAGCGGACTGACCCTGCCGGAATGGCTCACCGTCTCCAGTTCGCCCCACCTGAGGACGACGGACTCGGTCGAAAAAATAATGTGGACGGTCAACGCCTCGCTCGCCCCGGCCGCCCTGTGGTCGATTTATGTCTTCCACTGGCGCGCGGCGCTGTTGATCGCGACCTGCGCGATTGCTGCGATGGGAACGGAGTGGATCGTTCAGAAGGCGCGCGGCGTGCCGATCACCGCTTTCGACGGCAGCGCCTTCCTCACCGGCATCCTGCTCGCCTTCTGCGTGCCGCCCACCCTGCCGCTATGGATGGCCGCACTGGGCTCGGCCTTCGCCATCTTCATCGCCAAGCACGTCTTCGGCGGCCTCGGGCAGAACGTCTTCAACCCGGCGCAGATCGGCCGCGCCTTCCTGCTTGCCTCCTTCCCCGTGGCGATGACCTCCTGGAGCGCCGTCGCCAGCGCCACCGGCGGCGTAGACGCCGTGACCACCGCCACGCCGCTCGGGCTCTTGAAAGAACACGGCATGCAGGCCGTCCAGGCGGCGTTCGGTTCGGGAAGCGAGATGTACGTGAACATGTTCTTCGGCCTGACCAACGGCAGTACGGCGGAAACGTCGGCTTTTCTGCTGATCCTCGGCGGTCTTTTTCTTATCTATAAGCGGATCATCAGTTGGGAAGGGCCGGTCGTCTACATCCTCACGACGGCGCTGCTCTGCTGGTTTTTCTCCAAGTCCGGCGGCTTCATGGGCGGCGACCCGATCATGGCGGCGCTCTCCGGCGGCCTGATGCTCGGCGGCTTCTACATGATCACCGACTACGTGACCACGCCCATCACCCGCAAGGGACAGATCATCTTCGCCTTCTTCGGCGGCGTCCTGGTGTGGCTGATCCGCGAGTACGGCGGCTATCCGGAGGGCGTCTGCTATTCGATTCTGCTGATGAACTGTTTCACGCCGCTGATCGATCGGCTGGTGCGGCCGGCGCGCTTCGGCCAAAAGGCCCAGGAGGTGAAGCCATGAGTCACGCGGCAGCGATCCAGAAGGCCGAGCCGGGAATTTTCACGCTGACGCTTACGCTTGGCGCCGCGACGACGCTGGCCGGGCTGGTGCTGGGCCTCGTGGCCTACGTGACGATGCCGGCGGCGATCGAGAATGACGCGAAACGCAAGGAGGCGGCGCGTCAGGCGATCCTGCCCCAGGCGGCGAGCTTCGAGGAGATGGCCGGCCACCACGGCTGGTTCGCCGGGAAAGACGCCTCGGGCCGGATCATCGGCTACGTCGTCCCCGCCGAGGGGCGCGGCTACGGCGGCGGCATCGCCATCGCGCTCGGCCTCGACGCGGATCTGAAGATCGTCGATTACAAGATCCTCGCCCACAACGAAACGCCGGGCCTGGGCGAAATCGCCAAGAAAGACAAGTTCCGCGCCCAGTTCAAGGGGCGCGGCGCGGATCAGATGGAGTACACCAAGCGTCAGGAAGCCGGCAAGATCCAGGCGATCACCGGCGCGACGATCACCACCAAGGCGGTCGTCGGCGCGTTGACCGACGCGATGAAGGCGCTGGACGCGGCGCTCAAACAGCCGGCGGGGGCGGCCCGGCCCGCCCTGCCCGGCGGACAGGAGGCGCATCATGAGTGAGAAAAAAGCCCCTCCCTTCACTCAGCTTATTTCCGACGGCGTCATCTTCAAAAACCCGATCTTCGTTCTGGCGCTGTCGCTCTGCCCGGCGGTCGCCGTGACGAGCACGGCGATCACCGCCATCGGCATGGGCGCGGCCGTGCTCTACGTCATCACGATGAGCAACGCCTTCACCTCGATCTTCCGCAAGGTGATCCCGCACAAGGTTCGCCTGCCCTGCTACATCACGATCATCGCCTTCAACGTGACCCTGGTGCAACTCGTGATGTCGGCCTATATGCCGGAGTTGTACGAGGCGCTCGGCGTTTATCTGGCGCTGGTGGTCGTCTTCGCCATCATCCTTGCCCGCGCCGAGGTGTTCGCCTCCAACCACAAGGTGCTCCCCTCGATGGTGGACGGCTTCGGCATGGGATTGGGCTTCACGCTCGGCCTGCTGCTGATCGGCGTCATCCGCGAGTTTCTCGGCTCGGGAACCTTCTTCGGCATGCCGGTGATTCCCGAGCAGCACTTCACGCCGGTGCTGATGTTCATCCTACCCCCCGGCGGATTCGTGGTGATAGGCTTGCTCATCGGGCTGTTCAACGTCCTGGGCGACTGGCGCAAGCGCCGCGCCGCCGAGGCGAAAGCCAGCCCTGTCCCGGTGTCGGAAACCGTCGCTAACGAACAAACCGCTTAAACGGAGAAGCCGATGACCGAATACTTGCTTCTGTTCGCCAGCACGGTGCTCGTCAACAACTTCGTGCTCTCGCGCTTCCTGGGCCTGTGCATCTTCTTCGGCGTGTCGAAAAGCTTCGACGCCTCGGTGGGCATGGGCGTGGCGCTCACCGCCGTCATGACCATCGTCGGCATCATCAACTATCTCATTTACCACTTGATCCTCGTGCCGTTGGGCGTGGAATTTTTCACGACGCTCGTTTTCGTGCTCGTCGTGGCGTCGGTGGTGCAGCTTCTGGAGGTCATCACCCGCCGCTACCTGCCGAACCTCTATCAGTTGTGGGGCGTGTACCTGATCCTCATCGCCACCAACTGCGTCGTGCTCGCCGTGCCGCTTCTGAACGCGGCCAACCATTACACGTTCATGAAGAGCATTATTCATTCGATCGGCGCGGGAGCGGGCTTCGCCCTGGCGCTGATCCTCATGTCCTCGATCCGCGAGAAACTGGCGCGCGCCG
This sequence comes from Myxococcales bacterium, assembly GCA_003598065.1. Classification (GTDB taxonomy): domain Bacteria; phylum Myxococcota_A; class SURF-8; order SURF-8; family SURF-8; genus SURF-8. Next base: position 95,049 of record QZKR01000120.1, read on the forward strand.
ACGTGCCCAAGGCTTTCCAGGGCCTCGGCATCGCCTTCGTCACCGCCGGGCTTCTGGCGCTGGCGTTCTTGGGCTTTTCCGGCATGATCCCGATGGAGTAAACGAGGTCGTCCATGCTCAGTCCGTCTCTCGTCCATGAACTCGTCACCGCTTTCGGCTCCGCCGCCGCCCCGACGCAGGTCGTCAACCCGGCGATTCTGGTGGGCGTGCTTCTGGGCCTCGGGCTCACCTTCGGCTTTCTGCTCTCCTATGCCGACAAGAAGATCGCGGTGAAGCTCAACCCGCTGATCCACGAGGTCGAGGAGGCGCTGCCCAAGGGCCAGTGCGGCGCGTGCGGCTATCCCGGCTGCGCGAAATACGCCGAGGCGGTGGCGACGGACGCCAACGTCGCGCCGAATCTCTGCGTGCCCGGCGGGGCCTCGGTGGCGCAGGAAGTGGCGCTGATCACCGGCAAGGTGGCGGAGAAGGTGGAGGCGCGCTACGCGGTGGTCATGTGCCGCGGCGACGCGACCCTGGCGGCGATGAAATACATGTACGACGGCCTGCCGGATTGCCGCGCCGCCAACCTCTTCTTCGGCGGCGGCAAGGCTTGCGAGTATGGCTGCCTGGGCTTCGGCAATTGCACGAAGGTCTGCAAGTTCGACGCCATCAAGATGGGGCCGAAGGGGCTGCCGGTCGTCGATCCGGAGAAATGCACGGGCTGCGGGGCCTGCGCCGAGGAGTGCCCGCGCAACGTCATCGCCATCGCGCCGCGCTTCGCGCCGGTGGCGGTGTTCTGCCGCTCGCACGAGAAGGCCGGCGTCGTCAAGAAGCAGTGCGCCGTGGGCTGCCTGGGCTGCGGCCTGTGCGTGAAGGCCTGCGCCAAAACGGGCGTGGCGCTCGACAACTTCCTGCCGAAATTCAATTATGAAATCTGCAAGGACTGCACGGATTTCACCTGCCTGACGGACAAGTGCAAGACTGGCGCGATCGCGCGGCTTTCCGCGGCGACGAAAGCCGAAGCGTAGGAGAGGCCCTTTTTCCATCTATGTGCCTGTTGATAACGGCGAATAAAAAAACCGTTCGTCCCGAGTAGTCGCCGAAAGGCGACGTATCGAGGGACAACCCGTTCATGGTTCGATACGGCGCTAACGCGCCACTCACCACGAACGGGTTAGGCCGTAGAGCTAATTAAACAATAGTGACGTTGGGAAACTCAGGCTTCCGGCTCCAGGAGGATGATCGTCTGGTAGCCGTCGAAATCCTTGCACTGCGGGCAGGTGCGATACCAGAAATAGGCGTTCTTCACCTTCTTGCCCGTCGCCTCGTACTTTTTCTTTGCCTCGGCGACGACCGAATACTGCTGATTCCAGGGCTCCTCGGTGACGAAGCAGAACAGCGGTTCGTGACCGAAGGTGTAAACCTGCGGATCGAAAAAGCGCAGCTTTTCGATCTCGGCCATGATCATGCCGGTGAAGGCGCCGTCGCGGAACAGCACCGTCGGCGGCTCGATAAACTTGTATTCCTTCAGTCTGATTTCGTCGATGAGGTCTTCCGCTTTGCGAGGCAGCCCCACCGGCATGTGCAAGAGACACATCACCTTGGCGGAGTAAAACGCGCGGTCGGCGAACGAGACGCTTTTCTCGTGCCAGTCTGCCGGCTTGACTTTCTTGCAACTGCACCGGCCAGCCATGGGACCTTTCCCCGCGCGGTCAAGACGGTCTGATCCGGGCATCCGTCTAATGCCGCTTCCCCTGCGCGACTCGTTTGTCGGTTGCATCCCACTTTCCCACTTTGCATTATTTCAGCAATCCCCCAAGCTGTCAACAGCCTCGTGAACATCCTAATTTAGAAGTATAATTCTTGGAGAATAAGAGGGCTATGGCGCGCAAAGCCTATCGGCGACGCCGCCTGAACGTTGGAATTTATTTCAGGTAGGGCCCGCGCCGCATTTGACAGCTTCCGCGTCGATCCGTATACTCCGCTCGCGTGCGACCCGCGCGCAACTGCGCAAGATGCAAGGAGTTCTCGATGCATGATGACGGAAGAGCGGACAACGCGCTCAGGCCGGCGACGATTCAAACCGGCATTCAGAAATACCCCGACGGCTCGGTGCTGATCGCCTGCGGAGAAACCAAGGTCATCTGCGCCGCGCACGCCGAATCGCGCGTGCCGCCGTTTCTCTCCGGCTCCGGCCAGGGATGGATCACCGCCGAATACGCCATGCTGCCCGGCGCGGGCCAGGGACGAACGGCGCGCGAGCGCAACCTCGGCGGGCGCTCGGCGGAGATCCAGCGGCTGATCGGCCGCTCGTTGCGCGCCGTATGCGATCTTGCCGCGCTCGGCGAACAGACGATCACCGTCGATTGCGACGTCCTGCAAGCCGACGGCGGAACGCGGACGGCCTCGATCACCGGCGCGTTCGTGGCCGTGACGCTGGCGATCGCCAGATTGCGCACGATGGGGCTCGTCGCCGGGATGCCGTTCGTCGATTCCGTGCAGGCGATAAGCTGCGGCGTCGTCGATGGCCGCCCGCTTCTCGACCTCGCCTACTCGGAGGACGTCCGGGCCGAGGTGGACATGAACGTCGTGATGACGGGCTCCGGGCGGCTCATCGAAGTCCAGGGCACGGCGGAGCGGGCTCCCTTCGGCCGCGACCAGCTCGACCAGCTTCTGACGCTGTCCGAGGCCGGTTGCCGATCGCTCAAGGAAATTCAGCGGCAAGCCCTGGGGAAGCTATACGATGAAATTGCTGCTCGCCACGCTTAATCGCGGCAAGACGGCCGATCTCGCCCGGCTGCTGGACAGCTCGCCGATCGAGGTGCTTTCACTGCGCGATTTCCCCGACGTCCCCGACGTGGAGGAGGACGGCGAGACCTTCCTCGCCAATGCTCGTAAAAAAGCCCTGGCGTATAGACGGCTGACAGGCCTGCCGGTGCTGGCGGACGACTCCGGCCTGGCCGTCGAGACGCTCGGCGGCGAACCGGGCGTGCGCTCCGCCCGCTACGGCGGCGAGCCGGCCGACGACGCGCGCAACATCGCCCGTCTGCTGCGCGAACTCGCCCCCTACCCTCGCCCCGAGCAGCGTAAGGCGCGCTTCGTTTGCGTGCTCGTCTACCTCGACGGAGAGGAGCGCGAGCACGTCACGGAAGGCGTCTGCGAGGGAACGATCGCCGCCGCGCCGCGCGGCGACAACGGCTTCGGGTACGACCCGTTGTTTATCCATCCCCAGTTCGGCGGGCGGACAATGGGCGAAGTCACGCGCGACGAGAAAAACAGCGTCAGTCATCGCGGCCAGGCTTTCCGCGCCATGCGCGACATCCTGTTGGCTTCTTTGTCGAGAAGGGCATGAGCGATGCAGCGGATCAATGCGCCGATCGAGGCGTATCCCGTTATCGGCCGCGACGGCGTCCGGCTGATGGCCTTTCGTTGCGGCACGGGGCCGCACCGCTGGCTCCTGACGCCCGGCCTGGGGACGCCGGTGCTCTCCTGGAAATACCTCTTCGAACATTTCCACCGGAAGATGACCATCATCACCTGGGACCCGCGCGGCTGCTACCAGTCGGCCGCTCCCGACGATCCGGACGCCTATCGCGTCGAGGATCACGTTGAGGACGCCGACGCGATCCTGGAGCATGCCGGCTGGGTGGATGAATCCTTCGTAACCGGCGGCTGGAGCATGGGCATCGAGATCGGGCTGGAACTGTATCGCCGGCTGCCGAACCGCGTGGCGGCGCTGACCCTGATCAACGGCGCGTTCGAGCACGTCCTGCGAACCGCCTTCGCCCTGCCGAAGGCGCAGACCCTTCTGCGCGGCGTGCTGCATACCGCCGTCATCGCTTCGCCGCTCTTCGCGCCGGCCTCGCATTACCTGCTCGGTCGGAAGTGGGCGCTGAATTTTCTGAAGTCGCTGGGGATCGTGGCCGCCAACGCCGATTTTTTCGCCGAAGTCGCCTCCGAGTTCCGCATGCTGAATTTCGCCAACTACTTTCGCATGATCCTCAAACTGGACGAGCATTCGGCGCGCGCCGTGCTGCCGGATGTGGCCGTGCCGACGCTGATCACGGCCGGCGACGCCGACAAGATGACGCCCTTGAAAGTGGCCGAGTACCTGAACGACCAGATCACCGGCAGCGAGTTGTTCATCGTCCCCGACGGCACGCATTACACGACGCTGGAATTTCCGGAGATGGTCAACGAGCGGCTGGAGCAGTTCTTCCGGACGCGCGTCTTCCCGCAGAACTGGGAATAACTTCAGTAAAAATCTGTAGCGGCGATGCCAAGCCGGCTGCAAGCCGGCGCGGCCCGCCGCAAAACAAAACCGGACGGCGGCCCGCGCTCTGAATTCGTCCCTACGCCGCTTTCGTTTCGAGGAATAAGGCGGCGGCGAGGTCCATCTTTATGTATAGACCCAGCGGCGCGAGGCCCGGCAACGAGGACTTAGTACCCGCGTGAGAGGGGTTGTCCTACCGAGCTTAGCATTCCACCCTGGAAGGGCGAAGCCGCGTAACCTGGCAACCTTTAGGCCCGATCCGAGGAAGTTCGGACTCGCCCGCGACCATCTGGGTCGGACCCAATTCCTCCCCAATCCATCAACCTTCCCCGGTCCTCCCGAATGGAGGATCGGGCCTCTCTCTATTATGCAAAGCCATTTCCCGATATGGCAGGGTATTCCTTCCGTCGAAGCGGCCATTCGTTCCATATGCACACACAAAGTGTGCGGTTATTTTTAAATATCATTGATATAATGCTTGCATTACAGGCATTTTAATGAAATTATGCACACATGAAACAGACGAAACTCGAAATAAGCGAATACACCGACTTCCGCCGCTTCCTCGCCGACCGCCTCGATGAATTGAAACGGCAGGATCCGAAGTACTCCATGCAGTACTTCACCCAACGGCTCGAACTCGGCAGCCGCAACTACCTGCGCATGATCATCAACGGCCAGCGCAAGCTTACCGAGCGGCTGGCCGGGCGTCTGGGCGCGGCGCTCGGCCTGGACGTGCAACAGCAGGAATTTTTCCTGCGCCTCGTGCGTTTCGCGCAGGCGGGTTCCACGGCCGAGAAAAACGAGGCGCTGGCGGATCTGCGCAAGAACCGCCGCTTCCTGCGGGTGCATCGTCTGGCGCTCGACCATCTCGACTATCTGGCCGATCCGCTGCTCGTCGCCCTGCGGGAAATGGCCGCTCTCGACGATTTCAGCGCGGACCCGGTCCGGCTCGCCAAACAATTGAAGGGCCGCCCGTCCGCGCGCCAGGTCGCCGCCGGGTTGAAGCGCCTCGTTAAGATGGGCATTCTGATCCAAGACCCAAACGGGCGATTGGTCCAGCCGCACCGCCACCAGGAAAGCGGCGATCAACTCGGCTCCGTGCCGCTGCGCCTGTATCACAAGAACATGCTGGAACTGGCGGCGAAAGCCATCGACGACGATCCCACCGTCCGCCACCTGACCGGCATCACGCTGTCGATTTCGGAGGAAGGCTACCGAAAGGCGCTCGGCCATCTGTCGAACTTTCTCGCCGAACTCCGCCGCGTCGCCCAGGAAGATCCCAGCCCGGATCGTGTTTACCATCTCGAATTGGCGCTGTATCCGATGACGGTTGTCGAGCAGGAAAAGAGGAAAGCCAATCCGAGGCCGGATAAAAAAGGAGGTCGTTCATGATGCTATCGAAAATTCACTGGTTGTCGCTTATCGCATGCTTTGCTCTTTCCGGTTGCCATTCCGACTCTCCAATCACCTTCGATTCCGACTCGGATCAATTCGCGGAATCCTATGCCTTCTTCAAGGAAGGGGGCAGCACCACAGGCGGAAATGCGCGCGTCTTCGTGACCTTCCAGTCCGTCGGCCAGATCGCTGATGTCGCTTTCGATCGCATGTCGATCCGCATGAAGGCCGTGCGCCTGTCTGCTTGCGACGGTTCGGGGGACGTGCGTCTCATCCCCGAGCAGGAGATGGAGCCGCTGGACCTGCTGAACGCTCCGGCTGCGCGGTTGCTGCTCATCATTCCGGACGAACGGGCCTACTGCAAAATTAGTTTCGAACTGGAGGACGAACCATACCGCCTGATTGCCGAAGGCAAAGTGAAAGAAAACGACCGCTTCGTCATCAGCACTTCGTTGGGCGGAGGACTCGCGCTGGCTTCAACCCGCAGCAGTGGTTTCGAATTCGCCCCTAATGAAGAACATTGCACGGCGGCCGTGCTCGACGCGGCCGATTTTCCTTGGGAGGAGGCCATCCTCGCACTGCCCGAGGACGCGGAAGGTATTCATCGTTGGATGGAAGAAAACGGCGGGCAGTTCGGGGCCGAGTTCAACCGCGTGTTTGGGCTCTTCACCGACCCGGAGTGCGACGGCGCGCTGCTTCCGACGGACCTCGACCCCGACAACCAGATCGGAGTCGGTACAAATAATGAACCGGCCACGCCCGTCCAGCCTGTGCCGGCCTGCAAACTTCAAACTGATTATGCTTCGCCTTGGCCCGGGGCTGAAGCGCACCTTGACGCGCGCGATTCCTCCTCTTCCGCAGTCGGCAAGCTTCAATACTTCTGGGAATGGGCGCCGGAGGGCAAGCCGTACTATGTCGAGGATGTGGTGTTGATCTGCTCGACCTGCATTTTCGATGAGCCACAATCCATCATGGGGAAATGGACGGCCGACGGCTATCCAAAAGTTCGTTTTCCGATCAGCGGGACTTACAAAGTCCGCGTCAAAGTGAAGGACTCGGCCGGCGTAGAGAGCGGCCCCGACGCCGCTTGCCCGGACTGCCGGGAATGGGCGGAATGTACCGTCGAGGTAAGGCCTTCCGAAAAACTTCATGCGGAACTGGTATGGAACCGCGGCGAATCGGTGGATCTCGACCTGTTCCTCGTGCGTTACCGCGACAACGGCACCTTCGCCGTGCCTTCCGCCTTCCAGGATCGCATCAAGGCGGACGATCCGGTGAAGTCTCCATGCACCGACGCATCCGAGTGCTATGGCGGCAAGTTCCCCTGCGGCGACGACGGAAAATGCGACCTATCCTGCGAGGACGACGCCGTTTGCAAAGCCGCCAACGGCGGCTGGTATTGCAACGAGTTCGATGAATGTGTAGTGACCGCTCAGAAAGAGATCGACTGCAACCACGACGCCGACTGCCCGGGCGGCGGCTTCTGCAATCCACGCTACACGGCCACTGGCGCGAAGATGATCTGCACCCAGAACAACTACGACGCCGTCAACGACACCTGCTACTTCACCAACGGCTCGCCGCGCTGGGGCGAATACGGTCCGATCGAAACGGCCTGCTCTTGCGGTGGCGCAAGTGGTTGCGACGCCACGATCTGCAACGGTGTCAACCAGCAGTATTTCGAGTGCATCGGCGGTTTCTGCGATTACACCTGCGACAACTCGAATCAATGCCTCGAAGCCAATCAGAATTACCTCTGCGGCGAAAGCGGCGAATGCGTCGGCAACAACCCGGACGACGATCCGACGCTCGACATCGACGACGTGGACGGCTGGGGCCCGGAAAACATCTCGTTGAAAGACCCGGCCACGGGCCGCTATCGTTTCGTGGCGCGCCTCTACGCCGACCCCAACGAGGTGCTCTCCGACCTGGCGCCCAACTCTCCCGTGAAAGGTTTCGTCCGGATTTACCTCAACGGCGAATTGGCGCTGTCGCAAGGCGTTACCCACGAATTCGTCAAAACCAGCACCTATTGGAAGGTGGCCGACATCGTTTGGGACAAAGAGGCTAACGACGGCGAAGGGGGTGGTACGGTGGACCCGATCTGCGCCGGCTGGACGACGACGCCGTGCGGGACGAGCGCCGAATGCCAGGGATGGTTCGACAACGAGTACGCATGCGAGGCCCGCGAATGGGGCAAGTTCTGTTCCACCTGCGCCACGGGCACGGGCACGCCGGAAAACTGCGACCCGACCATCGCCTGCAATGACGACGACGATTGCGCCGCCGAGGCGGCCTCCAAAACCTGCACGACGATCAAAGGCGACTACTGCCGTTGCGCGAGAGCCAACGAGTTCGATCAGTTCGCCAACGACCCCTACGCCAACCCGTTTATCAAAACCACCGGTTCTGGCATTTTCGATCCGAGCAGCGACATCGAACCGCGCTCGATCTGGTGCGACGCTCCGACCGATGAATTCGCCGCCGGCGACACCTGCGAATCGCTGTATGGCGTACGATAAGCTATAGCACATCAAGCACCGGCGGGCGGGCCTTGCAGGACCCGCCCGTTCGGTTTTTATGCGCACAAAGCATTTACCGTTTCATCCCGCTTAAGGTACAATCCACGAATCTGGCTAGAGACGCGAAACGTCGGGAGAAAAGGCGCCATGACCACCGTGAACGCAGGAGCACTCTCGATCGGCGATGGCCGTCCCTTCGTCCTTATCGCCGGCCCCTGCGTCATCGAAAGCCGCAGCCACGCGGTGATGATGGCCGGGGGGCTGCGGGACATCGCGGCGGGCTTGGGCGTACCGTTTATTTTCAAAGCGTCCTATGACAAGGCCAACCGCACGAGCCTGCAAGGTTTTCGCGGCCCTGGACCCGACGAGGGGCTGGACATCCTGCGCGAGGTGCGCGAAACGATCGGCGTACCGGTGCAGAGCGACATTCACGCGGTCGAACAAGCCGAACCGGCGGCGCGGGTTCTCGACGTGTTGCAGATTCCGGCTTTCCTCTGCCGTCAGACGGACCTGCTGCTTGCCGCCGGCCGCACGGGCAAGCCGGTGAACGTCAAAAAGGGCCAATGGATGGCCCCTTGGGACATGGCCAAGGTGGCCGAAAAAATCGCCTCGACGGGTAATCGCCAAATTCTGCTGACGGAGCGCGGCGCGGCGTTCGGCTACAATCGCCTGATTACCGACCTGCGCTCGCTGGTCGTGATGCGCCGCACGGGCTACCCGGTGGTTTTCGACGCCACCCACAGCGTCCAATTGCCCAGCGGCCAGGGTGAATCGTCGGGCGGCGAACGCGAGTTCATCCCCTATCTGGCGCGCGGCGCGGCGGCGGTGGGCGTCGATGCGCTGTTCATGGAAGTACACGACGCGCCGGAACGCGCCCTAAGCGACGGTCCGAATCAGCTTCGCCTGGATGAGCTGCCCGGCCTGCTCAAGACCCTGAAAGACCTCGACGCCATCGCCAAACGGACGGCATGAAATGGACATCCTCAAAGAAATCAAACGCGTGCTGGCGGTCGAACGGGACGCCCTGAAAGACCTGGAAGCGCGCATCGACAAACGGGCGGAAACGGCGGTGGAATGGATTCGCGACTGCCGGGGACGCATTGTGGTCACCGGCATGGGAAAAATGGGCCTCATCGGCCGCAAAATAGCCGCGACGCTGACCAGCACGGGCACCCCGGCGCTCTATCTGCATCCCGTCGAAGCTTTCCACGGCGATCTCGGCGTCGTCGGCGCGGACGATCTGCTGCTCGCGGTCTCCAACAGCGGCGAAACGGAAGAAGTCAACCACTTGACCGCCTTCCTCAAACGCCTGCGCGTGCGCGTCATCGCGTTGACGGGAAATTCCAATTCGACGCTGGCCAAGCAGGCCGATCTGGTGCTGGACATTTCGGTGCGCGAGGAAGCCGACCCACTCGGCGTCGCGCCGATGTCGAGCACCACGGCCGCGCTGGCGATGGGCGACGCCCTGGCCGCCGCCTTGATTCATCTGCGCGGCTTCACGCGCGAGCAGTTCGCCATGTTCCATCCCGGCGGCGCCCTGGGCCGGCGGCTTTTGTGGCGCGTGAGCGACCTGATGCACACCGGCGAGGCCGTGCCGCGCGTCCTGGAGACGACGCCCTTGAAAGAGGCGATCGTCGAGATGTCGAAGAAGCGGCTCGGCGTCGTGCTCGTCGTCGATTCGGAAGTCAAACTGGCTGGCATTTTCACCGACGGCGACCTGCGGCGGCTTTTGCAGCGCGACTCCAATCCGCTGGATCGGACCATCGGCGCGTGCATGGTTCGCACGCCGAAGGTCGTTCAGGTGGATTGCCTCGCGCTGGAAGCGTTGAACATCATGGAAGAAAAAAACTTGTCCGTTATGCCGGTCATCGACGATCGGGGATATCTCCAAGGCGTCTTGCACATTCATCGGCTGATTGAGGCCAAACTGTGACCCAACCATTCAGGTCCAAGGAGAGGCGAGTGAAACCGGTCGTCGTCATTCCCTGCCTCCCGCATTCGAAGCTCCCGGACCCATGCACGCTGCATTTGCATGGCGAGCCGCTGTTTCTTCGCCGTTTGCGCAAAATGGCAAACTACGAAGACATAAAGCGAATCTACGCAATCGTCCCCGATTCCGAGTGCGCTCATCAAGCGGAGCGGGAAGAAGCCGTTCCCCTGCGGCGGCCGCTCAAAGCACAAATCCCTTCCCTTCCCCAAAGCGAATCGGCAATTCGCGGGAAGACTTCCATTCTGCAAATCTGGATTTCCCCCTACTACCCTTTTCTGAGTGATGAAATCATTCAGAAGACAATCGCCGCCATGCAATCCCTCCGGGCTGGCAAAAGCGCCGCACCGAAGAAATCGGAAATGATTCGCGGTTGCGCATTGGCGAATTCTTCATCGAAAAACATTTCGATCCCCTTTTCCGTCCCGGCTTTACTGGATGAACTGGCGGAGCGGGGGCTGATCGTCTTTGCGGCGAATTCGTTCCCGCCGGAAGTCGCTTCTTCGCACCTGTCGTTGAAGCCCGTCTCCGGCGCGGCGCTCGATTGTTTCCGCGTCGGCGACCAAAGCGAACTCGCTCTGGCCGGCGCGATCTCCCTGGGAAACGGACTTTCCGAAGCCCGGCGATTTCGGGTGCTGCGGTTATTTCTCACATCGCCGGCGGCATCCGACGTGATGGATGAACTCGGCCTTCCCCGATCGGTCCTGCCGCCGCTTTACGCGCCCAATTTCCCCGAGGCGCGCCTCTTGGGCCGCGCCAAAACCTTGAAAATCAGGGCGGCGAAAAAAAGCGACCCGCCCGAGGCCATTTACCAGGCGCTTCGTTCCTACTCCGTCGTGAACGAAAATGACGTCATCGTCGTCGGCACCGAAAAACCGGATCTGGCCTACTTCGGCGAACTGAACATGTCGCTGGCGATCGCCTCGGGCGCATCGGGAGCGGTTATCGGCGGCGTCACCCGCGACAGCCTCCGCACCGCCAAGGCCGGCTTCCCCGTTTTCTCGAAAGGCTTTTATTGCCGGGACATCAAAGGAAAGGGCGCGGTGGAGACGATCAACACTCCTATTGAACTGGACGGCGTGCCCGTTTGTCCCGAAGATCTTGTAATTGGCGACCGCGACGGCATCGTCGTCGTCCCGCGGCGTCGCGTGGCCGAAGTCATCCGGCGCTGCGGCGACGTGTTGGCCAAGGAATCGAGAATACTGTCGGACATCCTCGCCGGCGTTGCGCCGGAAAATCTGTTGCGCCGCCACGGCTATTTCTAGGAACGCGCGAAAACATGGGAAAAACGCAAGCAAAAGACAGAATCGTAGCTTTCGTGCATGCCAAGGGCGCCAGCGAGCGAGTGCCGAATAAAAATCTCCGGCCGCTGGGCGATCGTCCCCTTTTCTGCCATGCCATTTCCAATGCGCGTGCGAGCGCGCTGGTCACGGACGTCGTCATCGACAGCGACTCGGATGAAATTCTGCGCATCGGCGAATCGTTCGGCGCCGTTCCGCTCAAGCGCCAAAAGGAACTGGCCACCAACGCCACGACGGGCGACGAATTGGCCTATTGGCAGGCAAGCAACTACCCTGGATCCTCCATTGTCCTTCAAGTCATCCCGACCTCGCCGTTCATCCGCCCCTCTTCCATCGACGGGGCCATCCAATTGCTTTTAGAGCGCCGGGTCGATACGGTCGTCGGCGTTTTTCGGGAACCTCTTTATCTCTGGATCGACGGAAAGCCCGCCTATTTCGGGCCCGACGATCGTATTCCGAACAGTTCGCAGCTTCCTCCGGTTATCTACGAGACCACGGGACTCTACGTGAATCGCACCGAATTCGTCCTCAATCAGAAGCGGCGCATTTCACGAGAAAGCTGCGCTCCTTACTATCTCTCCCGTCTTGAATCCGTGGACATCAATTACCCCGAGGATTTCGAGTTAGCCGAGCTGCTTTGGCATGGCCTGCATGCGTTGCATGAAAAAGCAGGGGAAACGTCCTGATCGATCATCCTCCGAGGCAGATGCGACAACCGCTCCGATTCAAGGATTCGTCAAATGGCATTGCCGACAATCAAACCGATCATCCTCAGCTACAACATGCCCGAGGAGGCCAGCCGCCTTTACAAAAAACTTCAGGCAGACGGGTTTTCCGACGTCCTGCTCGTCGATAACGGCTCCGACATGCACCCGCCCTCGCCGCATGCGAATTTCAGATTGCCGAAGAACATTCGCGCCAACGGCCAGGCGCGCATGGCGCTGATCTACAGCATGGATTACTTCCCCGCGGATTATTATTGGCTGATCTCCACCAGCGCCGATCTATATCCGCAGGCCAACTACCGCCAGGCCATCGAGGCGTCATTGTCGCGTCTTTCCGCCTTTCGAGTCGGCGTCCTAAGTCCCACCTTCGACTGCCCGACGGCTTTGCCGGCTCAGCAACACCTGTCGGCGAATGCGCCGGAAACGACGTCCATCTGTTTTTTCCTGGAGGCCACAGCCAACGTGCTTGCGCACAACCTGCTTGAAAAATGCCGGGAAGACGGCGCGGCCTTTTTCGAGACGCGACTGACGCGGGGATGGGGCTGCGATTACGAACTCTGCCATGAAGCCGTCCTGCATGGCTTCTGGTGCATGGCGGATCAGGCCATTGCAGCAGGCTGGAAACGAAATCTGGGGTATCACAAGGGAGTCGGCGGGGAATCCATCCAGCATTATTACGATCAGGCCTCGGCGGAAATGAACGCGGTGATGGCCGACAAATACGGCGAGCGCTGGATCATGAACTTTCTTCGCGATTTCACGAGCGCCGTCAAGCGAAGCTCGCCGCCATTGCCGGTGCAATACCATAGCCACTTTTCATCGGGCCCCTACGAAGGTCCTTCCATGTTGCAGAGTCTGACGAATCGGACGAAAGACATTCTGAAGAACGGTCTTCGGCGGACGCCTCTCGCAAAGGCGCGCTCGATCCTGCGGATGCTTCGGTCGCGCTTTTGAATTTAATCCTTGCGGGCCGGCGGCTGCGCCCCCCACGACCAGCGCGCGATCGGCCAATGCGCCACCTGACTGCTGGCGGAATCAACCACTTCAAAAGGCATCACGCCGTGCAACCAGGCGAAGAATTTCGTTTGGCGCTGATTGCGAATCGAAATGGAAAACCGATATTCTCCTGCGGCTAATTGAAGGCTGGGGATCTCCAGTTCAAATCGCCATGCGCCTTTCTCGACTGGCCCGATTCGCAATCCCGACGTCGCGCCGTTGCATTGCGCCACGTAATTTTCATCGCTCGAAAGAAACACGACGTTGATGTCGGGATTGTCCGCCGCGATTTCAAATTTCAAAACGCCTCTGAGACGCAACGGGCGGCCATACGAAAAGCGTCGATTGGGATTCCCTGTTTCGTCGAGCAACTCCAACTCGACGATTTTGACTTCATTCTCCGTGCGCTGCGGCTTTGAGCCAGCGAATGTTTTCGACAGAGCCCTGATCCCTTCGCCGACATCGCCATCATGCGCGATTCGGCCTTTCTGGAGCAGCAGGGACCGATCGCAGACCCGTCCCACCGCCTCCATGGCATGACTGACGAAAACGACCGCGCAACGCTCCTGCAAGTCGGCGATGCGGTTGTAGCACTTGGCGCGGAAGGCCGCGTCGCCCACGGCGAGGATCTCGTCCAATAGCAGGATATCCGGCTCCAGCGCCGCCGCGATGGCGAACCCGAGCCGCACGCGCATCCCGGAGGAGTAGGTCGCCAGCGGCGCTTCGAGAAAGTCGCCGATTTCGGCGAAATCGACGATGGAATCGAATTGCGCCTCGATCTCCTTGCGCGTCATGCCGAGGATCGCGCCGTTGAGGTGAATGTTCTCCCGGCCCGTCATGTGCGGGTGGAAGCCCGCGCCGACGGCGATCAGCGATCCTATCCGCCCGCGCACGGCGATCTCGCCTTTGTCGGGCGGCAGGATGCCGGCGATCAGGCGCAGAAGCGTCGTCTTGCCCGACCCGTTCGCGCCGATCAGCCCCACCGTCTCGCCGCGCCGGATCTCGAAATTCAGATCGTCCAGCGCCCAGAACTCGTCGGGACGCAGGCGGTCCGTGGGCGGCTTGATGCGCAGCATGCCGCGCGTCAGATCGGCGATTCCGTAAAGCATGCTGCGCCGCAGGTCGCGGCAGAATTTTTTGGAAACGCCTCGGACGGAAATCAGCGTCTCGCCGGCGGCGCGCAATGAATTCACTCCGGACGTGGGCGACGAAGCGGACATCAGATGTTGCGCTCCACGATCTTGTCTTCGGCAAGGAAGAACAGCCGTCCGGCGAAAAGGTAAACGACGATCGCCAAAGCGCTCGCCCAGGCGAAGCCGGCCGGATCGTAAAGGCGGCCGTATAGCACGATGTCGCGCGCCGAGCAGACGAGGTGCGTCAGCGGATTCCAGTCGTTGACCGTCCTGAGCCATGGCACGTCGATCGTCGAAGAATAGACGATCGGCACGAGCCACATCGCCAAGGCGAGCAGAATGTCGGCCATTCGCTTGAAGTCGTTCGACACGACGCTGAACATCGAGATGACAAGACCGATTCCGGAGCCGAAAAGCAGCATCGGCAGCACGACAAGCGGCAAGAGGACGATCTTCCAACTCGGCGCGATGCCGAAAACGGCAAGCAAAATCAGATTGAGGGCAAAGGCGACGATGAAATTGGCGACGTGCTGGGCCGTCTGGGCGAACATCACCGTTTCGCGCGGATAGTTGACCTGCATGATGAATTCGCGCCCCGCCTGCAGGGTTTCGGCCGAGGCGTTGTAGAAGCCCATGAACAGCCCCCACATCGACGAGCCCAGAAGCACGTAGACGGCATAGGGCATTTCGCCTTCGATCGCGCCGGGCTTGAGCACGCCGGCCCATTTGAGAAACAGCCAGGACGCCACGCCGACAAGCGGCGCGAAAATCAGCCAGGCGAGGCCGAGAAGCGATTTTTTGTAACTGGCGAGAAAATTCCGCTTGAACATCTGCCAAACAAAATGGCGGGCATGAACCACGTTGGCAGCCATCAGCGCGATAGTTCGGAAGAACCCGATTTCGTAGCGGATATTTGGACGATACACCGTTTCCGGCATGCTTGCAGCGGTTCCTTTGTCGTTCATGCTCTCCATGGGCGAAATCAGGCTAAGCGAGAGGCAAAAAGGTGTCAATCGGTTTCATGTCGGCAAGTTGGCATGCCATGGCTCCTCATTCGCCGCGGTTCAGTCGGCCGCCGGCCGGCCGATGGAATAATAGGCGAATCCATGCTCGGCCAGCCGTTTCGGATCGTAGAGGTTCCGTCCGTCGAACACCACGGCCTGTTTCATGCTCGTCCTGACGACCGGCCAGTTGGGGCTGGTGAATTCCGGCCAGTCGGTGAGGACAAGAAGGGCGTCGGCGCCTTCGCAGGCGGATTCGGCGTTGGGCCAGAACGTCGCCGCATGGCCCAGCAACGGCCAGGCCTTGGGCATCGCCTCGGGGTCGTAGGCGCGGATCGCCGCGCCGCGCGACGCCAACGCCTCGATGATCGGCACCGACGGCGCATCGCGCATGTCGTCGGTGTTGGGTTTGAAGGACAATCCCCAGACGGCGAGCGTCAACCCGTGCAAGTCGCCGAAACGGGCGACGATCTTCTCGACGAAACGCTCGCGCACGCGGTTGTTGATCGCCGCCGTTGCACGCAGCACGGTCAATGGCTCGCCGTGCGCTTCAGCCAAAGCCATGAGTCCCGCCACGTCCTTCGGAAGGCAGGAGCCGCCGTAGCCGATGCCGGGGTTCAGGTATCGCCGACCGATGCGCCGGTCCAGTCCCGCGCCGAGCTTCACGGCCTCCACGTCCGCGCCGAGCTTTTCGCAGAGCGCGGCGATGTCGTTGATGTAGCTGATCTTCGTGGCCAAAAAGCCGTTGGCGGCCAACTTCACCATTTCCGACGAAGCCAGATCGGTTTTGACCAGCGGAGTCTGGTCGGAAAGGAAGGGGCGGTAAAGCTCCTCCACAAGACCGCAGACCGCGTCGCTTTCCGCGCCGATGACGACCCGGCTGGGGTTCATGAAGTCGTCCACGCCGGACCCCTGGCGCAAAAACTCAGGGCAGAACGCCACATGGATCGGGACGGCGGCATGAGTGCGCAACCAGCCGCCCAGTTTTCGCGTTGCGCCGGGGGGAACGGTGGATTTTACAATAACCAGCGATTCTCTCGCCGCATGATCGGCGATGACCTGCGCCGCGTCGTCAAGCTGGGAGAGATCCACACTGCCGTCAGAAAGCCCCGGCGTACCGACGGCCAGCATGAGCATGTCATGGCGGCGCACGGCCTCGGCAAGATTATCGGTGAAGGCGATACGCCCCGCTTTCAGCGCGCGATTCAGGAGAAGATAGACTCCCGGCTCATAGAACGGCACTTCGCCTTTGGCGAGCTTCTCGATTTTCTCGCCGTCCCGGTCGGCGACAAGCACCGTCCGCCCCTGCTCGGCGAAGCACACGGCGACGACCACACCGACATAGCCCGCTCCAACTATAGTCACCTGGGAAGGGTTCATGCGCCCCACTCCATATTCAGGGTCATCCTCCCCGCCGCGTTCGATCGTATGGTTCCGGTCCGTTTCCGCCGGGAAGACTACGCCAAGGACCGCATTCTGTCAAAAGCCTGACCGACCAAAATTCTTGACAGTTCTCCGCCAAGGGCGCTACTGGATAGCCAACGCCAAGGGAGGAACCATGCGCTCCGCTTTCGCCACATTCGGAATTGCGCTTATCGTCGTCGCCATGACCGTCGCCGCGGCGCGCGCCGAAACGCCCGCCGCACCCGCACAAGCGGTGTTCTCCGACGACAAGCCCGATGCCAAGCGCGCGAAAAGGAAACCTGCTGTAAAGAAAAAGAAGCCTCAGCCGCAAACGGCGAAACAGGAGAAGGCGAAGCCGAAATCGACGAAAGAACTGACCGCCGAGCAGGCCGCGCTCGCCGAACGCTTGACGGCTCTGGAAAACCAGCTTGCCGAAAGCAAAGCCAACGAAGCGGCCGCGAAAGAAAAGCTGATAAAAGAGCTTGAGGCGTTGCGCACCGAACTGGAAAAAAGGCTCGCCGAGGAAAGCGCCGCGCGCCAGAAGGCGGAAACGCAGGCGGCTTCCCTGACGGCCGACGTCGAAGCGCTCAAGGCGGCCCAGGAAGAAACGGAAAGCAAGCCGGAAATCGACGTCGAGGCGCACGCCGCGCTGGATCTGGGCTTCTACCAGGAGGGCGCGGGCGACAGCGGCTTCATCCTACGCGAGGCCGAGGTGGCGGTGGGCTATGCGCCGGTCGAGCGGTTCCGGCTGCTCGTCGCGCCGGAATGGAGCGGCTACGCCCGGGAGTTCGGGATTCGTGAAGCCTATTTCGACGTCGATACGCTGCCCAAGATGAAAACCGCCGACGACGGGTCGGAGGCCGTGGAGGAGACGTCGCCGACGCGCTGGCGACCCGCGCGCCGCTTCGGGCGCGACGCAGAACGCTACGGCTTCCGACCGGACACATGGCTGGCCGTGCGCGGCGGCAAGCTCGATCTGCCCTTCGGCATTCATGGCCCTTACGATCGCGCCCGCCATCGTTTCACCGTGGCCATGCCGCTGCCAATAGCCGAAACCACCGGCCTGCTCAACGACCTGGGGTTGATGGCCTACGGCGCGCATCCGTGGGTGAACTATCAGGCCGTGGCCGTCAACGGCCGCTTAGGCGGCTTCGGCGCGGGGGCGCGCCTCGGCGTGACGCCCTTCGACTGGCTGGAGTTCGCGGCGAATTACCTCTACGAGTTCCAGGATCCCGACAGCCGGCGGCGCTTCCAGTTGATTGCCGCCGAGGCGGCCGTGGCCGTGTGGCATCTGGAGTTCGTGACGCAATACACCTGGGAGCAGGAAAAGACGACGCTCGACAACCTTTTCCACTATGGCTGGCACGGCGAAGCGCGAGCGATCTTCAGCCCGGTTTACGCGGCCTTCCAGGGCGGCGTCTTCCATCGCGGCGGCGTCGGCAATTCCTGGCGGCTCGGCCCGACCCTCGGCTGGTGGGCTATTCCCAAGCATCTTACGGTGAAGGGCGAGTACCAATTCCATTCCGAAGGCCGCCAGAGCGTCGGCCTTCTGCAAGCGGTCGGATATTACTGACCGAGCGGGAACGACTCATGCGCAAACCGACCCGACAGATTCTTCTCGGCTCCGTCGCCGTGGGCGGCGGCGCGCCGATCTCGATTCAGTCGATGACCACCACGCATACAAAAGACGTGGAAGGAACGATCAGCCAGGCCATCGCCCTGATGACCGCCGGTTGCGACATCGTCCGCGTGGCGGTATACGACGATGGCGACGCACAAGCGATCGCGGCGATCAAACCACGCATCAACCTGCCGCTCGTCGCCGACATCCATTTCGATTACCGCCTTGCGCTGGCCGCCGTCCGCGCCGGCGTGGACGGATTGCGCATCAACCCCGGCAACATCGGCAAGGTCGAGCGCGTGCAGCAGGTCGTCGAAGCGGCGAAAGAGCGGAACATCCCCATCCGCATCGGCGTCAACGCCGGCTCGCTCGAATGCACGCTCCTGGAGAAATACGGCGGCCCGACGGCCGAAGCGATGGTCGAGAGCGCGGAGAGTCATATCAAAATCCTGGAGGATCTCGGCTATCCCAATCTCAAGGTGAGCCTCAAAGCCTCCACGCCGATGCTGACGGTGAAGGCCAACCGGTTGTTCGCCGAGCGTTTCGATTATCCGCTGCATCTCGGTGTGACGGAGGCCGGTCCGCCCT
Organism: Myxococcales bacterium; assembly: GCA_003598065.1. Lineage (GTDB taxonomy): Bacteria > Myxococcota_A > SURF-8 > SURF-8 > SURF-8 > SURF-8. The sequence continues at coordinate 113,977 of QZKR01000120.1, forward strand.
TCACCGGCGCGGTGCGCTCGGCGGCGGCCCTGACGCTGCTGTTGTCGGAAGGCATCGGCGACACGATCCGCATTTCGCTCACCGCCGATCCGATCGAGGAAGTGCGCGCCGCGCGGGCCCTGCTCGAAGCGCTGGAACTGCGCCAGCCGGGGCTGCGCGTCGTCTCCTGCCCCACCTGCGGCCGCTGTCAGGCGGACGGGCTCATCGACCTCGCCAGCCGCATCGAGATCAAACTGTCGCACATCAAGGAGCCGATCACCGTGGCCGTGATGGGCTGCGCCGTCAACGGTCCGGGCGAGGCGCGCGAGGCCGACGTCGGCGTGGCCTTCGGCAAGGGCCGCGGACTTTTGTTCCGCAAGGGCGAGCGCGTCGGCGTGATTCCCGAAAACGCCGTCGAATCGACGCTCATCGCCGAAGTCGAGCGGCTGGTCGAGGAGCGGCAGGGCAGCGCGGACGGGGACGAGAAGGACTCATGAGGTCGATCGGCCATGCAACGGGCAATCGACAACTAACCGATACCCCTCACCGCGACCAGCCTTCAAGGAGTTGCTGCCTCAGTTCCGCTGGGTCTCGCGTGGGTTTCTGGCAAAGGCCGTAGCGACACACCCAGGCTGTCGGTTTGCCGTTCAGCCGTCCTTTATCGGCGGCGACAGGCGCTAATGCTTGGGCGGCGGATAGACTCGACTCGTCCAGACGGATCAGCACCGCATTCGCCGGACAAAGCGCGGCGAAAGCGGCTATCAAGCTTTGCGTCTCTGCCTCGTCTGGCTCGCCGACGATCGTCGCCTCATAATAGGGACCAAGGTAGCGTTCCAGACCGATCAGCCAGGCGGACATTTCCAATCCCATCTGGCGCAGCGTTCCGCCATGGGTGCGCAGCAGCGTTTCGGCTTCCTCGCGATAACGCGGCTCACCGGTGAGAGCGACGGCGGTCAACAGAGCGTTCAGCATCGCGCCGTTGCCGGAAGGCCGCACGCTGTCGTAAATCTCGGACCGCCGGCCCAACGGGGTCTCGGCATTGTCCGCCGTATTGAAAAACCCGCCGGCGGGATCGCGGAAACGGGACAGGGACAGTTCGAGAAGTCGTCGTCCCTCCTCCAGATAACGCCATGCGCCCGTGGCCTGGAAAAGATCGAAAAGGCCGATGGAGAACAAGGCATAGTCGGTGAGCATGCCCGGCCCCGTTTGTCTTCCCTCGTTGGCGGCGCGGGCGAGACCGCCATCCGAAAGACGATGCCGTTCCAAAAGAAAATCCGCCGCGCGGGAAGCGGCGCGCCGATAACTTTCGTCGTTGAAATGCAGCGCCGCGCGGGCGAAAGCGGAGATGGCGAGACCGTTCCAGCTGGTGACGACCTTGCGGTCCAGACCGGGGGCGGCGCGCTCGGCGCGCGTTTGCCGCAGAAGCGGCGCGTAATGCCCGACCAGCTTATCGACGGGCGTCGTCGTCGCCGGATAGATTCGTCCCACCTGCTCCGGCGGCACACGGCGCGTCAGGACGTTCTTGCCCTCGAAGTTGCCTCCCTCCGATACGCCAAACAACATGGCCAGCGCCGGACCATCGGTCGGGCCGGCTGCCGCGAGAACTTCAGCCGGCGTCCAGACGTAAAACGATCCTTCCTCGCCCCCCGAGTCGGCGTCAAGGCTGGCGAAGAACGCGCCTTCCTCGTCCGAAAGATCCCGAATAAGAAAATCGAGCGTCGCGCGGGCGATCTCGGCATAGCGCGCCTCGCCAAACACCGCCGCCGCTTCGGTGTACAGCGCCGCTAGTTGCGCGTTGTCGTAAAGCATCTTTTCGAAATGGGGCACGGTCCATGAGGCATCGACCGTGTAGCGGTGAAAACCGCCGCCGACGTGATCGTGCAGCCCGCCCTCCCCCATCGCATCCAGCGTCCGGCGGACGAGTCCACCGAGCAGATCGTCGCCGGTGCGGCGAAAGCGGGTCAGCAGAAACTGCCAGACGAGCGGCGTGGGAAACTTCTGCGCACCGGAGAATCCGCCATGCACGTTGTCGTAGCGGCGAATGGCCAGGCGCACCGCCTCGTCGAGCGCCGTTTCGTCGGGCAGACCGCTCTGCCGCTGTCTGTCGTGTTGCGCGAGGATGCTGACGAGCCGCTCGGCCTGATCGTCCACGGCGCGGCGGTTCTCGCCAAAGACGCGCTGGATCTGACCCAGAACGGAAAGAAACGTCTCTTTCGGAAAATACGTGCCGCCATAGAAAGGCTTCAGATCGGGCGTGAGAAACGCCGACATCGGCCAGCCGCCCGAACCGGTCATCGCCATCACCGCGTCCATGTACGTCGCATCGAGGTCGGGCCGTTCCTCGCGATCCACCTTGATGCTCACGAAATGGCGATTGAGAAAGGCGGCGACCTCGTCGTCCTCGAACGCCTCGTGCGCCATGACGTGGCACCAATGGCAGGAGGAATAGCCGATCGACAGGAAAATCGGCTTCTGCTCCGCTTTGGCGCGATTCAGCGCTTCGTCGCCCCAGGCGAACCAATCCACCGGATTGTGGGCATGCTGCCGCAAATACAAGGACATTTCATGCTTCAGACGGTTGCCTGAAACACGGATCGCGGCCGGCGTGCGAACCGGCTCGCCTGGATGGGATTGGGAACGGTCGGCGCTCATGACGGGGGCTCTCCGGCAATTGAAAGTCAGTCATTAACTTTGGAAGCCCCGGCGGCCGATTCTATTCCGAACGACCTGGCGCCGGCGCAAAATTTTTCTTGCGTTATCGCCGCGTTTCGTGTAATTCACCCGAGTCGTATGGTGATGGCTCCGAGTTCGTTTGGCGGCTTCGGTTAGGAATCTCTCCTTCAGAAGGTCCAACGGTTCTCGCGCTCCTCGCCAACCGGGGTCCGCCCCGCAACAGGACAGGCTTTGGGTGCTTTCAGGAAAGGGTGATGGGATGTCGAACAAGCTTTACGTTGGCAACTTGTCGTGGAATACTGACGGCGCCGCGTTGGAGAACGCGTTCGGCGGTTACGGTACGATCACCGAGACGAAGGTTATTACCGATCGCGAAACGGGTCGCAGCCGTGGTTTCGGCTTCGTGACCTTCTCGAATGAAGAGGATGCTCAGAAGGCGCTGGCGATGGACGGCGCGCAGATTGATGGCCGTACTTTGAAAGTCAGCCTGGCTCGGGAGCGGGACGATCGTCCCGCCCGTCGCCCGGTAGGCAACCGCTACTAAACTGAAAGCTTATTGCGGGGTGGAGCAGTCTGGTAGCTCGTCGGACTCATGATCCGAAGGTCGTAGGTTCGAATCCTACCCCCGCTACCATAAATCAGAAGGGCTTGACGGGGAGCCGTCAGGCCCTTTTGTTTTCCTTCCGGCGAACGGAGGTTCTTTTCCTGGTTTCAGGAGGAAAATTCCGGGAATAAGCCGAAGGCCCTTGACATCTGTTTCACAAGGCGTGGAACAACAGGAAAGGAAAGGAAATGCCCCACACTCCCGAATCGATCCAGCAGAATTTTTCCGTCAGCGACACGGCCGTCAACGAATTGGCCGCCTTTATGGGCCAAGACGAAAACAACGGCAAGGCGTTACGGCTGTACTTCGCCGGCAACGGCTGCTCCGGACCGCGCCTGGGCTTTGCCCTGGAGAGCCCCAACGTGGATGAGGCGATCTACAACAAGCGCGGCGTGACCATCCAGGCCGACCAGGAAACGATGACCATCATCGAGTCTTACGGCGGCGTATCGCTGGATTTCGTCGATGATCCGGTTTACGGGTCCGGCTTCCGCGCCGACTTCAAGAACCCGCCGGAAGGCGGCTGCGGCTCCAGTTGCGGCTCGGGCGGCTGCGGCTGCTAACCGCGTGTACGTCTGAAAAATCAACGCCCCCGGTTATGAACCAGGGGCGTTTTTATTTGTCTGCGGCAGTCGTTCGAATTTCGTTTATCGCCCGCTGAACGGATATCCCGCCGCCGCCCAGGCGTTCATGCCGCCGTCGAGATAACGCACCGCCCAATAACCATCGTCGATCAGCCGATTGCCGGCGATTCCGGACATCGAGTTCGTCATGCAGTACAGCACGATCTTTCGTCCCAAATCCTCTCCAATGTAGGCCCGGATCGCATCGGGATCGTTATAGGGGATGTGTGTGTCCGTGCCGGGAATTTCGCCCGCGTAGGGGACGTGTACGTTGATCAGCAGAAAATCTTTGTGAGTCAGCGCCTCGTGCAGATCGTCGGGCGAAATCGGGAGCAGCTCGGGGATGAGCGTCTCCTCGGATTCGTCTTGCTCCGCCGCGCTCTCTTCATCCTCGTTCTGATCGACGGATTCCGCGTCTCCGTCTTCGGCGACATCTTCCTCGTCGCCATCCACGGCCTCGGGATCCGAGTCCGTATCGGCGTCGGCCGCATCAATGTCATCCCTATCCGCTTCGACGCCGTCTCCATCCGCGCCGGCGCCGTCCCCGTCACGATCAGCGCCGTCCGCGTCTCCATCAGGTTCGACATCGCCATCGCTTAGGTCTGCCTCGGACAACGAATCGCTGTCTTGATTTTCCGGCGCCTCCGCGTCGTCATCGGCGCCCTGCCCTTCCTCATCCGCATCCACATCCGCACAGCCGCAGTCGGACGGAAAATCATCGCCGCAGGCCGCCATGATGAAAACGGCGGCAAAACAGCACACCATCGCCCAAACACATGGGAATGTCTTCATTGCGTTTTCCTAAGAATGATCGTTGAAGAAATTCAGCGCTTACGGCGGACAAAGCGCGCAGACGGAGCGGAACACTTCGGTGGAGAGGTAACGGTCGCCGCGATCGGGCAGGATCACAACCACCGTCGAGCCGCGCGGCAGTTCCTTCGCCGTCTGAATCGCTCCCCACACCGCCGCACCGCTGGAGATGCCGGAAAAGATGCCTTCGCGCAAGGCCAGGTCGCGGAACGCTTCGAAAGCGTCATCGTCGCTGCAAACAAGCTTCCGGTCGATGCGGTCGGGCTCGTAGATCGACGGTACGATCGATTCCTGCATGTTTTTCAAACCCTGGATGCGGTGGTTCAGATTCGGCTCGACGCCGACGATCCGAATGGCGGGGTTTTTCTCCCTGAAATAACGGGAGCAGCCCATCAGCGTGCCCGTCGTCCCCATGCCGGCGACAAAAGCGGTGATCTCGCCGCGCGTCTGCTCGTAGATCTCCGGCCCCGTCGTCCAGTAATGGGCCAGGTAGTTGTTGGGGTTGTCGAACTGGTTGGGCATGAAATAATGCTCGCCGTTGTCCGCCATGATGTGGTGAGCACGGCGGATCGCGCCGTCGGTGCGGTCGCAACCGGGGGTCAGTTCCAGTTCGGCGCCGTAGGCTTGAAGAATGGCGCGCCGTTCCTCGCTGACGCAGGCGGGCATCGTCAGTTTGATGCGATAGCCGAGCGCCCGCGCCACCATCGCCATGCCGATGCCGGTATTGCCGGAAGTCGGCTCCAGGATGGTTTTGTCGGGCGTAAGCGAGCCGTCTTCGATAGCTTGCTTGAGCATGAAATAGGCCGGACGGTCCTTCACCGATCCGCCGGGATTTGCGCCTTCCAACTTGGCCAGGATGCGCACACCGCTGGCGACGCTGTCCCAGAGTTGACGAACTTCGACCAGAGGCGTGTTGCCGATGGCGTCCAGAATGCTCATGGATGTACTCCTACCACTACTATACCAGAAAACAGATCGGATTAATATGTTGCAGGGATCCTGATTTGTAAAGCGAATAATGAGGCGGCCGAAAAGGGCGTTTACACCCCGTAGCGCCCGACGATGGCGATGCTGCATACGTTGGCGAAGGGGAAGCCGCCAAGGTTGTGGGTGAGACCGAAGCGGGGATTTTCCCGTTGCCGCGCTCCAGCGCGGCCGTGCATTTGCAGGTAGAGTTCATAGAGCATGCGCAGGCCCGACGCGCCGATCGGGTGGCCGAAACATTTAAGCCCGCCATCCACCTGACAGGGCAATTCTCCGTCGAGGTTGTAGACGCCGTCCAACACGTCTTTCACGGCGTGACCCGGCTCCGAGAGGTGCAGGTCCTCGTAGGTCACCAGTTCCGTAATCGAGAAGCAGTCATGGACTTCGAGCAGGCTCAATTCCTTGCGGGGATTCTTGATGCCGGCCTCGGCATAGGCCCGCGTGCTGCAACGCCGCGCCGTTTCGAAGTGCGCCCCGTCCCACCCCGAATATTGCATTTCCTCGCCGCTGGACAGCCCTACCTCCAGCGCCTTCACCGTCACGAAATCTTTGTAGCCCATCGCCTTCGCGCGTTCGACGGTCGTCACGATGGCGCAGGCCGAACCATCCGAGACGCCGCAGCAGTCGAAAAGGCCGAGCGGATGGGCGACGATCGGCGCGCCCATCACCTGCTCCATCGATACCGGCTTGCGCAGGTGGGCCTTCTCGTTTTTTGCGCCGTTGGCGTGGCTCTTTACCGATACCTGCGCCATGGCGCGCTTCACGTCCAGCGGTTCGTGGCCGTAACGCGCCGTGTAAGCCGAGGCGAGCTGGGCGAAAGCGCCTGGGGCGGTGACGTTCGGCCACCACAGCCAGGTGAGCGTTCCGGCGCCGGAGCCCGCGCCGGGCAGGCCGCCGTAGCCGATGTCTTTCAACTTCTCCGCGCCGATCGCCATCGCCACGTCGTAAGCCCCGGAAGCCACGGCGTAGACCGCGCCGCGAAAGGCCTCGGTGCCACTGGCGCAATAGTTCTCCACGCGCGTCACCGGAATGAAGGGCAGCCTCAGGGCGGTGGATATCCCAATCGAACTTTTTCCGACGCTCGCTTCTTCCATGCAGACGCTGAACCAGACGGCCTGGATGTCTTTCACGTCCAGCTTCGCGTCGGCCAGCGCTTCGGAAAACGCCTCTTGCGCCAGGTTTTCCAAACTCGCGTCCCAGCGCTCGCCGAAGCGCGTGCAGCCCATGCCGATGATCGCCACGCGGTCTTTGATGCCCGTCGCCATGACCTTCGCTCCTTGTCGAAAAGGCTCGTCCTAGCCTTCCGCCGGGGCGGCCTTCCAGAAATAGCCCGAAAATCCTCGCCGGTCGTCCGTCATGCGTCTCCGGAAGACCATCCGCATCGGCTGGCCGACCTTGACGTTTTCCAGCTCGCAATCGGTGAAGTCGGCCATCATCCGCCCGCCGCCCTCGAACTCGACCATGCCGTAGATCGCCGGCGGATCGGCGCTGACCGCCAGCATGTCGCCGGTGAAGGTCATCACCCGCGCCGGCCGGTCGGCGAATTCGTAATCCTCCTGCTTGTCGTGCGTGCGGCATTCCGGATTGACGCATACCTCGCCTTTGGGGAACTGCGGCGCGCCGCAGGCCGTGCAACGCCCGCCGACGAGGCCGTACAGCATCTTGCGGCTGCGCCAGAGGGTGGTCATCGCCGTCTGGTTCGGGACCTCGGCGCGGATGCCCATGTCGGTCTCGATGAGTTCGCGGAAGCGGAGGAACTTGAGATAATTTTCCACCGCCAGCTTGCGTTCGAGAGTGCTTTGAACACTGCGCCGCGCGGCGAACTTGCCGATCCGCTCGGTGACCTGGAAGGCCAGCGCATCCGTCCCCTGCCCGAAGCCGACGAGAATCAGCTTGTCGCCCGGTTTCGCCTGCTCCAGGGCCTGCGCCAGCATCAGCAGCGGGTGGGCGCACCCCATCTCGCCGCAGCGGTCGTAAAGCAAATCGCCCACCTGCTGAGGAGCGAGGCCAAGCTGCTTGGCGATGCGCCGATGCTCGGCCGGGAAGACGCAGGGGAAAATCACCTTGGCGACGTCGCCGGCTTTAATGTTCAACTTCTGGCAAAGCGTCTTGAGCGCCTGGGGGATAAGCCGCGCGTAGCCTTCATCGCGGATCCAGCGCTCTTCCCAGACGTAGTCGAAACGATGCCCCGCGCCCCGGTAGTGGCCCACGAAATCCTCGGCGAAGGAACAGCCGCCAAGGTAGTCGGCGATCGTCTCGTCCGGGCCTACCACCATCGCCGCCGCGCCGTCGCCGAACAACGCCTCCCAGGTCGTGCCGGCGCGCGCCTCGCGGCGATCGGCCGCCGCCAGCAGGATGCGCTTGCGCGCGCCGCCGGCGACCGCTTCCAGCGCTGTCGTTAATGCGCTCGTCGCGGCGCGTTGCGAAGCGGCGAAATCCTGGACATGGGCCGCGTCCGGCGCATTCAAGGCGGCGCGGACAATGCCGGCGTTGCTGCGGTCGGCGAAGGGCGCGGTGGTCGAGGCGAGCCAAACGCCATCGAGCGCCGCCCGGTCGAGCCCGGCAAGCGCGGCGCGAGCGGCGGCGACGGCCATCGTCAACGCATCTTCGTCCCAATTGCAGAAGGATCGCTCTCCTTCGGCAAGCGTCATGAGAACCGGCGACGCCCAGGCCATCGATCGGGCGATTTCCATCCGCGGCAGCCGCGGCCGGGGAATATGCGCCCCACAGGAGACGATGCCAGCCATACTCCTCTCCTTGGCAAAGGGGAAATGTATCCCGAGGCGCTCAGTTTATCCCAGCGACTGCAATTGTCCAAAGCAAAAAACAGTCCGGTCGGCTTCTTCTTCCGGCGGGCGTTCAAACCATTCATTGGCCGAACTCCATCACTCCGAGGCCAAAAAAAAGCCTATCGAAACAAGGATCCATGGTAAGATTTTTGCCGAATCGAGGGGGACCCAAATCGGTTTTCGGAGATTCTTATGTCCGTCAATGGGGGCAGGCCAGGCATCGAACGCTGCAATTCTAAGGACAAGGCCTATGGCGAATTCACCTCACCTCGACAAGATCCTCGCGGCTGCTCGGAAAATGGCGGAAGGCGATTATACGGTGGAGGTGAATGCCGCCGGCGAAAACGAGGACATTGCCGCTCTCGCCGACACAATGAACCAAATCGCGCGCCGCTTTCAGGAGCAAGCGAAGACTTGCAAAGAGCTGCAACACAATCTCGATAAAATCACCGAAAGAAATCGCCGCTGGATCGCCAATTTCCCGGGCGTCGTGTACATGATCCGAGTAACGCCTGACGGAGGTTACAGATTTCCTTACGTCAGCGAAAACGCCTTCGACGTGCTTGGCATTCACGCCGAAGACATCATGCGGCAGCCCTCGCTGCTGTCCGGCGCTCGGCACCCGGACGACGCCAAAGCCATGGATAAAGAGATCCAGCGCTGCTACGAGACATCCCAGCCTTTCCGGTTCGAAGTCCGCCATCTGGTTCGAGGCGAGTATCGATGGTTCCAATGCTTCTCGCGTCCGGAACTGCAATCGGACGGAAAAGTGCTGATGGACGGCATCGGCGTGATGCTGGACATCACGGAGCATAAAAAAGCCGCGGAAGCCCTACAGGCCAGCGAAATGCAATTTCGCCGCATGGCGGAACAACTGGAGGACGTGCTTTTCATCACCGATGATGGCGGAGCCATCACCTACGTTTCCCCCTCCTCCGAGCTTATGCTTGGCTGGCGGCCCGAGGAAATAATAGGCCGCCAGTTCGTCGAATTTCTTCCCCAGGACCAAATTGCCATCGCCATGGAACAGTTCCAGGCGGCAATGTCGGTCGGACGGCCCGCCCGGAACATGGAAATGGTCGTGAATCACAAAAGTGGCAAGACCTTTCTAGCCGACTTGAACGGCGCGGTCATCCGGGAAGGTCAACGCATCACCGGTACAATCGGGTTGATCCGCGACATCACCGAGCGGAAGCGGCTGGAAGAAGCCATACGTGAAAGCGAGGAACGCTACCGCCTGATTTCCGAACAATCCAGCGACATGATCTGGACCGCCGGGATCGACCTCAAATTCACCTTCCTCACGCCGTCGGTTCTGCGCGTCCGCGGCTATACGGTCGAAGAGGCGTTGGAGCAAACCATCGCGGAATACCTGACGCCTTCCTCGCTGCAAACGATCCTCGACGCGTTTCGGGAAGAATTGGACCTGGAAGCCTCTGGGAAAGCGGACTCTGCCCGGGTGCGGCTCATCGAAGCCGAGATCTACCGGAAGGATGGAAGCACCCTCTGGACCGAGAGTTCTATTTCTTTCCTGCACGACAAGGACGGAAAATTGGTCGGTTTCCAAGGCGCGACTCGCGACATCTCGGAGCGCAAGCGGGCGGAGGAGGAAAAGAAGCGCCTGCAAGAGCAACTCCAACAGGCCATGAAAATGGAGGCGGTAGGACGGCTGGCGGGCGGCGTGGCGCACGACTTCAACAACCTGCTGACCGGCATCACCGGTTATCTTTCGCTGGCGCTGATGGATCTCGATCCGTTCAATCCGCTGAGCGCGATGCTGACCGACGTGCAGAAGGCCGCCGAAAGCGCGGTTTCGCTAACCCGGCAACTGCTCGCTTTTTCGCGCAAGCAGATCGTTGAACCGAGAATTCTGAATCTCAACGATTTGCTCGACAATACGCATAAATTGCTGATCCGCCTGATCGGCGAAGACATTCATCTGGAAACGATTCCCGGCGTTCATCTGGGATCGGTGAAGGTCGATCCGGGCCAATTCGAACAGATCCTCGTCAACCTGGCCGTAAACGCCCGCGACGCCATGCCCGACGGCGGCAAGCTCATCATCGAAACGGCGAACGTAGACTTGGGCGCCGACTACTGCGCCCGACATGCTCACGTGAATCCCGGGCCGTTCGTCATGTTGGCGGTGAGCGACACGGGACACGGCATGAGCAAGAAGGTCAAAGACCATCTTTTCGAGCCGTTCTTCACCACAAAACCCAAAGAGCAGGGAACGGGGCTTGGTCTGGCGACGATTTACGGAACGGTAAAACAGGCAGGCGGCTCCATCGAGGTGTACTCGGAAGTCGGCCAGGGCACGGCCTTCAAGATCTATCTCCCCAGAGTTAAGGAAAAAGCCGAAAAATTGCAGAAGGAGGTCCGGAAGCAGGAATTGCCGGAAGGAAACGAAACCGTCCTGCTCGTGGAGGACGAAGGAATCGTGCGCGACCTTGCCATCCTGATTTTGAAGCGGCTGGGCTACAACGTGCTGAGCGCCCCGAACGGCGGAGTGGCGTTCATGCTGGCGGAGAAACACAAGGAACGGATCGATCTTCTCATGACCGACGTGGTGCTGCCGGGGATCAACGGGCGTCAATTGGCCGAGCGGCTGGTCAAGATTCATCCGGAGATGAAAGTGCTCTTTACTTCAGGATATACCGAAAATGTGATCGTTCACCATGGCGTGGTGGAGGAGACGCTGAACTTCATCGGCAAACCCTATTCCCCGCCAGCGCTGGCTATGAAAATCCGCGACGTGCTCGACAGTAAAAAAGGATAGCTCCCCTCTCTTTCTCTCTTTTTCGATGACCGCCACAGACGGTTTTGCCTTTGTCTTCCCTGCCGGCTCTGATAGAGTAGCGGGCCGAAAGAGATATTCTCCACAGAAGGCGCACCGCATGCGGCTCTCCCGTCTAAATCTTCTCTGGCTCCTGACGCTTGCTGTGCTTCTCTCCGCCTGCGGGACCGACGGCGGCGAATTCTTCGACGCCGACGACGACACGGTCGAAAGTTTCGCCGATGGCGACAGCGCCGAAACGGACGGCCTCTGTACGCCAGGCCGCTGGACGTGCCGCGACGACAACTCGACTTGGCGCTGCCGCGCCGACGGCCAGGCCTACGATGAATACACGATCTGCCCCGAACGCCACTTGTGTTACGAAGGCACCTGCTACCCCATCGACCAGGGCGACGACGATCGACCGAGCGATGAATCTGAAATCGAAACGGATGGCGACGTTATCCCCGATGCCGACAGCGACGAGCCCCTCGTGACCGATGGCGACGGCATCGATGAAACGGACGGCGACGAACCGAGCGATGGCGACAAAGACGTATCTGACTTTCCCGATCCCGACGGCGACGATGAACCTGACCTCGAACCAGAACCAGAGCGCGAGCCGGACCCCGAACCGGAAGCCGAGTTCGAATGGGAAGTCGATGACGCGAGTTACATCGACCATTGCGATGGGTTGCAGAACAGCGCGCTTTGGAACTGTTTGCAAAACTACATGGAAGACCACCGTTCGCTCGGCTACGGCGACGCCAAGGACGCGATGTTCAACGACATCGACAACCAAGGCGGCCGCGTGCAGTGCGTCTATACTGGAGAATGGGTGACGACCGACGGCGTTCCGCCGACTAGCATCATGAACACCGAGCATTCCTGGCCTCAGAGCTACGGCGCCGACGTGGAGCCCGCCCGCAGCGACCTGTTCCACCTCTACCCCGCCCTCGCCGACGTCAATAGCCGGCGCAGCAACGTGCCCTTCGGCGAGGTGGCGACGGCCACTTGGAGCGAAGGCGGCAGCAAAAAAGGCAAGGACGCCCTCGGCCGGACCGTTTTTGAACCGCGCGACCCGCACAAAGGCGACGTGGTCCGCGCCCTCTTTTACTTCGCCATCCATTACGAGGGCGGTTACAGCCAGACGCCTTGGTACGACGAAGACGTGCTTCGCCAATGGAACCGCGACGATCCCCCATCGGCCTGGGAGCGCAGCCGCAACGAGGCGATCGAAAATTATCAGGACCGCCGCAATCCGTTCGTCGATCGCCCGGATTTCATTGACGCGATCGACGACTTCACGCGCTCTTATCGCCTCGTTGCACCGCCGCCGCCGATGGAAGACGAATAGCGTCTCGTATTTCATTCGGCAGCAGGCCAGTCATCTTTTTTTGCATCGCAACTTATTGCGTGTACAATGGGCCACGTTCCACATCAGGCGGACCCATCCAGCCCGCCAACGTCGTGAAAAAACTTGAACCGAAGACGTAATCGATTCGAAAATGCCGCTCGAAACAGACGTCATCCGTGAACGCACTACGAGGAGTTGGATGTTCTGCTCTGCGGCCTCTTAAGGAGATCTACCGATGTCCAAGATGTTTTTGGCGCTGGTTCTGTCTCTCCTGACCCTTGTCGGCTTCGGCTGCGAATCTTCTTCTTTGACGATCGAGGGGGCGTCGCCCGACGAAGACAGCATCGATCAAAAGAGCGATTCGGAGGATGCGTCAGACGACGACGCCGAGGATGACGCCTCCGAAGGCGGTCTCCCCGAGCTCGACGGCGACATCGAGAAGCCGGACGGCGATCCGGCGGAAATAGAGCCCGGCGACCCCGATCCGGAAGACGGAGATGCGGATATCTCCGACTCTGAAAGCGACGAGACGGCGGATGATGATGGCCCCGACGACCCCGAAGGGGAGATGCCCGAGGCGGACGCCGATATCCAGGACATAGAACCGGAGCCAGCGACGGCCTGCGAGCAACAGGGCGGCGTCTGCGGCGCCGGAACCTGCCCAAACGGGATGCGAGAGGCGGAAACGCCGCAGGGCTGCGCCGGTATTTGCTGCGTCAACGAAGACCAATTGCCCTGTATCGAGAATGGCGGTTACTGCACGATGGTTCGCTGGGAACAACCGCAGACGTACCCGTGCGACGCCACGCACCACCCCTCCCCCGCCTCGGATGGATGCAACTTGTTTACAGAATGGTGCTGTGCGGCGACCGACTCCTCCTGCGTGGGAGAAGGCCGCATGGGCAGTCTCGTTGACGAGAGCCCGGACAACGACCACTGTTGCGACGGGCTAACGAACATCTCGACCAGCAATCCCCCCATGTCGGGAGGCTGCGAGCCGGCGGAGGAAGGAATTTTCCTCTGCACGCATTGCGGCGACGGCCGGTGCGACCTGTACGAAAGCCGCTGCAACTGCAACACGGACTGCGCCAGCGCCGGCCATTGCGCGGACAACGGCGGCAATTGCCCGGCGACGATTTGCCGCAACCGGGACAGCCTGTTCCCCTGGGTCGATACCGAATGCGTCGAGATGAAATACGACTGCGACCCGTCGTCCCACTACTGCGTCGGGCGCGAGTTGACCTACATGAATCAGCAATGCAACTTGAACACCGGCCGCTGCCAGGAACCGTAAAGACGGCCCTTGGATGCCAGTAATTATTAACCCGGCAATTATAAATGAGCGCTATTTCAATGTCACCCCCGCGAAGGCGGGGGTCCAGGTTTCCGATATTTCACTGGATTCCCGCTTCCGCGGGAATGACGATGCCTTGGTGATAGCTAGATTTTAGTTGCCGGTTTAATAGGATCGGCCGATCGTTTGGGCCGGATCGCGTTGCCGAGAACCTAGCGCTTCGCTTTCGTATGACAGGATTCGCAGGTAGCCGGAGCGCCGGAATCCACCAGCTTCTTATGGCAGGCGAGGCATTGACCGTGGTAAGCCTCCTTGAGGCATATCGGCCCTTCGGCGTCCGCCACCTGAGCCAGCGCATGGCATTCGCGGCAGGGCGGCGCCAGCTCGATGTCGCCGTGGTGATGATGGCATTCGGCGCAGGAATCGGCCATTTCGACGTGCAGCGTGTGATTGAAATGCGCCGGCTCGAATTCGTTGGCGATGTGCCCCAACGATATCTTGGTCGGCGCGTTCCGCTTGGTCACTTCCGCCAAAGGCTCCTGCTTTTCCCGTCCCACATGGCAATCGTTGCAGCCCAGCGGGCCGCTCCCGCTCGATTGGTGGCAGCCCATGCACTGGCGGTGGTAAGCGCCTTTGAGTCCCGGCCGACTTAAATCTTTCAAGGACTCGCCGTGGCATTCGCGGCAAGGCGGCGTGGGTTCGATGGGCTTGCTGTGGTGATGGCAATCGCCGCAGCCCGAGGCGTAATCCGTATGGGCCTTGTGCGTGAAGCGCGCCGGCGCATAGAAATCCGTCAGGTGATAAAGGATGCTGACCTCAGGTCCTTTGTCCGCCGGCGGCATTTGGGAAGGCGGCAGGGCGTCCGAGACCACGCAGGGCGAGCAGGGCGGGCAAACAAGCTCCGGTTCGGCGGCCGGCTTTTCCGGCGCGTCGGCGCCGGAACATCCGAGGCCAAGCAAACTCGCGCCTAGCAGAAATCCGACTGCCCATCCACGATTCAGTCGCCGCAAGTCAAGCATGATGAACTCCCACCTCTCGCGGATCTTCAATACTCACCGATGCGATTCGCCGGCGTGCGGACCGGCGAGCACGGGAAACGTGATCACTGCCCAGCGATAGGCCAGCACCAGCCCGGCAATGAGACCCAACGTAACGACAATTTCACTCCACGCCGGCACGTAGCGACTTTCGACGAACGGCGGGTTATAGGCCACGAGGAAAACATTGATGCGATTGAGCGCCACGCCGAGCACAACCAACAGCGCCGCGACAAACAAACCCTTCCTGGACCGTCTTATCTTTGCCGAAATGAGCAGCAGCAGGGGCAAGACGACTCCTAAACCCACTTCCGCCCACCACCAGATCGTCGCCGGCGCGCCGGAAACGACGTGCAGCAGAACCCCGCGCGAAGCGAGGTCGATCAGCTTCACCGCCAGATAGACCGTCAGCAGTATCGGCGTAAACCGCGCCAGATCGGCCAGAAGCGGCGTCTCCGGTTCGCGGCGAAACGCCCACGTCGCCCACGATCCCTCGACGATCACCATCGGAAAGCCGACCATGATCGCCGAGAGAAGAAACATCGCCGGCAGATAGGGGCTGTACCAGAGCGGGTTCATTTTCGTCGGGGCGATCACCATCAGCGTTCCGAGCGAGGACTGATGCATGAACGAGAGCACGACGCCCAGAATCAGCAGCACCGGCAGGGCGACCTTGGCGAAGGCCGCCGCCGGCTTGAGCAAAGGCCGAATCAGCGAGGCGATCGACGCCGCCCTTCCCGAGAACGGCGGGCCGCTCTCGAAACGTTCGGCCACGACAGGCACGAATTCCAGGTAAAGCACGGTCAGGTAGGTCATGACGCAGATGGCCACTTCGAAAAGCACGGAGTTGCCTTGCGGATAAATCAGCGGCTTCCAGATGTTGTACGGCCGCCCGAGATCGGCCATCAACCCAATCACGACGAACGTATAACCGAGGAGCGCCGTAAGAATGGCGGGACGAACGAGCGCGCCGTACCGCTCGCGATGGAAGATGTGCGCCAGGGCGGCCGTGGTGAAACCACCGGCCGCAAGCGCGACGCCCGTCGCCACATCGACGGCGATCCATATCCCCCAGGGATTGGCGTCGGTGAGGTTGGTGCTGTCCTGCAGGCCGACCACGAATCGCCAGACGGCCACGCTCGCCCCGAGGATCGCCAGACCCGCAAGGGCGATCGCCCCCGGCGTAAAATAGGTTGTTTGAAGCGGCTTAGCCGCGTGCTGTGCGGTCATGGTTGATTTTCTGTTCCGAAGAGGAGGGAGACGATTCGGTCGCCTCGGCGATGATTTCGTGCTCCGGCTTGAAGAGATGGCGGACAAGCGCCAAGCCGCCGAACAGCGCCGTCGGAGCCAGCATGTAACGGAATATGCCATGCTGGATGGACTCGGTCAGACGCGGCGGCGCGGACTTCGGCAGCGCCAGGAAGCCGAGCGATTCGAACGGCGTATCCGAGATATAAAGCCAGCTTGTGCCGCCTACTTCATGTTCTCCGTAAACGTACGGCACGTACTTCGGCCGCTCTCGGAACGCGCCGGAAACACCGGCCAGGCGCGCGTGGGCGACTTTCAGCAATTCCTCGCGCGGGCCAAATAACAGAGCTTCTTTGGGGCAAGCCTTAACGCAGGCCGGGACTTCACCCTTGGCCTGTTTGTCGGCGCAAAAGTTGCATTTGCGCACGCGAGGCGTGAGCGGGTCGGCGTATTCGTAGGCCGGGATCTGGAACGGACAGGCGACCATGCAATACCGGCAGCCGAGGCAGCGCGAGGCGTCGTAGGTCACGGGCCCGTCGGGCTGCTTGCGCATCGCCCCCACAAGGCACGCCGACACGCAGGCGGGATCGACGCAATGCGCGCACTGGTTCTTTACGTAAACCGGCGTTTCGTCGCCTTCTATGGCGATTTTGTTGAGGACGGTGAACGTATCGGCGTTCGGCCGACGCGGTGTATCGAGGACTTTCATGTCTTCGAAGGACCGCGTGGGAAACGGCAACTGATTGGCCGTCTGACAAGCCGCCTCGCACTTGCGGCAGCCGACGCATTGAGTGAGATCGACAAGGACGCCTTTGGCTGAGGGACCGGCGGCGCGCACGCCGTTTTCGCTAGCGTACGCACGGGTTGCGCCAGAAGCCGCCGTTCCTGCCGCCAACACCAGAAAGGCGCGGCGCGACAGGCGCATGATGAAACCTCCACGTTGTCCGGGCGATGCGCGAGGCTGTTCGAGCAAGATGACCGCCTTGGCCTCGGCGCTGAAACTCAAAGGGCGCCCGACCTTGCACCCCTGAGGTTCCTTGTACATTTAATATCGAACTTGTAAAGACCCCAATGAGTGAAATCATAACTTTATGACATATGTATGACAATTCGACATAGGAGAGTGATCCGCTTCGTGGAATTCCCCCATTTCCTCTTCGATTTCTGGATGATTCGACCGCCAAGATTTGTCTGTATTATGAGTTATCGATCCCCGCGTTTTGGTATTGCCCAGAACGCGTGAAACCTTAACCATAAGGAGCACTTGCCATGATGATTGCCATTGTCGCCCCTGCCGGACACATCGGCTCTCGACTAACCGCCCGACTTTTGGACGCCGGACAAAAGCCCATTCTCCTGGCTCGAAATCCCGAGAAGGTGGCGGCTGCGGTAAAACGCGGCGCAACCGTCCATCAGGGAGATGTCACCGATCGCGACTTTCTCGTAGAAGCCACGAAAGGAGCCAAAGGCATCTTCTGGCTGACGCCGCCGAATCCGACAGCTCCCGACTTTCGTGCTTATCAGCGCCATCTCGCGGAAAACGTCGCGGCGGCGATCAAGGAAAATCAAATCCCCCGCGTCGTCAACATTTCTTCCGTCGGCGCGCATCTTCCCGAGGGAACCGGCCCGATCGCCGGACTCTACGACGTCGAGCAGGCAATCAACGGCGTGGCGACGAATGTCACTCATCTGCGTCCCGGCATGTTCATGGAAAACACCTTCTACTCGCTCCAGACCATCAAGACGGCAAATTCGATCTTCATGCCCATTTCGGCGAAAGTGAAGGCTCCACTCGTGGCGACCCGCGACATCGGCGACGCGGCGGCCGAGATCTTTCTCGACAAAAACTGGTCGGGCAAGCGCGTCATTCACCTCTTCGGTCCGAACGAATTGACGTTCGCCGAACAGGCGCTGATCCTCTCGCGCGTCCTGGAACGGCCGATTTCCCACATCACCGTCTCCCCGGACCAGGCTTATCAATCGTTGACGCAGATGGGCGCCTCGCCCGACGTGGCGAAGCGTTACCTAGAAATGTACAGCGCCTTCGAGAAAGGCGCCCCCATCGCCGGCCTGAAGAACATCCCCGAACGGCGCGGCGCGACGAATTTCGAGACCTTCGTCCGCGAAGTGTTCCGTCCGGCGCTGCTGGGCGACTAGCACACATAAGACGACGACAAACGATCGGGCGACCTCGCCAGGGGCCGCCCGGTTTTCTTTTTATGAAACCTTCGGCCATCCATTCGTTCCACCCCTCCAACAACATACTTGAAATCCCGCCGGGTCGGTTGTAGCCTTCAGTAATAGGCTGCAGCTTCGCGTCCGCCGTTTTGAGGTCGAGTGGGTCCGCCGCTTCCTAGACCGTCGAGCGGACAGGATCAAGACCGCTATCGGAAATCTGGACGGGAAAGGTCGAGAGATGAACCTATCCTTGCGCGTAATGCTCTCGTTGTTCTTCCTTCTCTCCATGCTTACCGGCTGCGGCGACGTCGGATCGACGGGCGATATTCGTTCGGACGGAGACGACGATTCGCCGGGCTATCTGCCTGACGATGATTTTATCGCCGAGGAGATGGAAGACTCCGACGAGGACGACATTACGCCTGACGGCGATGGCATAGAGCCCGACGGCGACGAGACGCCTCCTGACGGCGACGAGTCCCGACCGGATGGCGATGAACCGCAACCCGACGGAGACGAACCGCAGCCTGACGGCGACAAGCCCTGGACCGACGGCGACGAAATTCCGACCGATGGAGACGAGACTCCGCCCGACGGCGACGATTGCTATCTGGATTGCGAACCGGAGGACATTTGCTGCCCGTTCTGCCGTGGCCGGACAGGCAATTATTGTTTGCCGGATTACGGCAGGGGGGAATATCTCTGTATCTGCCTCGACGGTTGCAGCAGTCATACGATTCAATGCTGGGGCTGGTGCGTGACCTACAACCCGGATTCCGCCGGTTGCGAGGCGAACCCAGGCTGCCCCGCCTGCGACGGCTTCGCCGGCCATTACTGCATGGCCGATGAGGACTCGTCCGGTTGCCCGATCGAGGGCGCGCCCGAGTTCATGCCTTCCCTGAGTTCGGCGACGCTGGACGTCGAGCGGCGGGACGTTTCTTCCTGCGCTTTCGACATTGCGCTTCAAATCGAGACGGAAGAAACATCCGCCGAGGCGTCGGCCCACGTCGATAATTGTTGGTTCTCTTCGCTCGAATTTGCAGGTGCGCGCGACTTCACGCCGCCCATCCCGGCGGGCTGGTCGCAGGCGGAGGGGACGCTCTTTCTAGGTTGGGAGGGCTGCTCCGTCACGTTTACTCAACTCGCCTGCCAAACTGCCGATGGCGACCAGACGGACAGCGATACGAGCGACGGTGACGAGCCATGGCCCGATGGGGATGAAATCCAACCTGACGGCGATGAGCCGCAAACCGATGGCGACGTAATCCCTCCAGATGGTGATGAAGCACCGCCAGACGGCGATGCAATCCCGCCCGATGGCGATGTGACGCCTCCTGATGGCGATGTAACGCCGCCCGATGGCGATGTAATCCTTCCAGATGGCGATGTGACGCCGCCCGATGGAGACGTAACACCGCCGGATGGCGATACGACGGAACCGGATCTTGATCTCGATCCCGACCCGGAACCAGAAGTCGATCCAGAACCGGAGATCGAAACCGTTTCGCGCATCGTGGTCGCCGGCGACTCCTGGTCGGTGGGAATCGCCCAGCCCACCATCGAGGCGCTGGCCGCGCGCGGTTACGGCCAGGTGACCGTGTCGTGGCAGGCCACCGCCATCGGCGGCTCGACCGTCGAGGAATGGGCCAACAACGACGGTCACAAGCGCGATCTGCTGCTGGTGGAACTCACCAACCAGCCGCCGGCGGAGGTCCTCGTGCTGGTCATCAGCGGCAACGATCTTTTGGGCGCCATGCGCGACGGCTTCGGCGGCTGGTGGCCGTTCTTGCAGGACGCGCTTTTCAACCAGATCGAGGACGATTTGCAGGAACTCGTGAACTGGGCCCTCATTTTCCGGCCGGGGCTGCAAATCGCCATTGTCGGTTACGACTACCTCCATTACCCGCTCATCGATCTGTATCAGGACATGCCGGACATGACGCTCGCCAAGTTCAACGAGGCCTTCGTCGAACTCGGCCGGCGGCAGATGACCGTGGCCCTGCGCACGCCCGGCTGCTGGTACGCCCACAACTACGGCATCATGCAGTATCGCTTCGGCGACTCGTCGTTGGGTTACGGCCCTGGTGCGGTGCCCTTCCCCGGCACGGCGCCCAGTTATATCCCCTACCCCGGCGGCAATCCCTGGCTTCCGGGTCCGATGAACGAGCTACCCGACGGCGTGCATCCCTCGGCGGCCGGTTTCCGCGTCATCATCGACAACACGCTCGATCAGGGAATGGCCAACCTCATCGAGCGGAAAACGTGGTATTAAAGCGCGGTCATGGCTAAGTACAGGGCAGTTCCCTTTATCGGCTTAGTTACTGTCGCCTTAGCAGTACTGGCGAGCCTTGACGTTAGCGCATCGGACGGCGCCAATTCACTGCGCGAGCGCCTGTCGCGCGAAGTCGATCGTTTCGCCGACCGGTTCGATGGCGTCGTCCTCGTGGCGCAAGGCAAGGAAATCCTCGTCGAGCGCGCCCTAGGCGTTAGCGACGGCCGCAACGGCGCGGCCAACCGGCCGGACACTCTCTTCCGCATCGGTTCCATCAGCAAGCAAATGACTGCGGTGACGATTCTCGTCCTCGCCGAGGAAGGCAAGGTCGAACTCGACGCGTCGCTGTCCTACTATCTACCGGAGTACCCGCGCGAAAGCCTTTCGCGCGATGGCGTCGAGGTGACGATCGAACATCTTCTGCATCACACCTCCGGCGTGGTGCGCGCGGAAAAGCTGGCCGGCTTCGAATCCAAAATGTGGTCCGAGCCGATCCGCCCCGCCCTCTTCCTCTCCGAATTGTCGAAGCAACCCCTGGAATTCACGCCGGGAACGAAATACGCCTATTCCAATAGCGGCTATATGCTCCTTGGCGAGGTCGTGCGCCGCGTGACCGGCGACAGCTTCGAGGCGGCTTTGCGGTCGCGGCTGCTCGATCCGCTCGGCATGACGGACACGGGAATCGCGCTCGACGCCGAACGCCGCGCTCGGTTGGCGAGAGGGCGGTTCCCCCTCGGCAGCCTCTGGCTGGACGGCATGGACGTGTTCAACCTGAGCGACACGAATCTGAGCGACTTGAAAAGCTCGGGAGCCGTCTTCTCCAGCGCGCGCGACCTGTGGCGATGGACAAGGCTTTTCCGCGATCCCGACAGCGCCCCTTTGCGGCGCGCGTCGATTAAAGCGATGACCACGCCGGGACTGGAAAAATACGGCTACGGCGTCGTCGTCGAAGGCGAAGGTCTGTGGCGTCAGATCTGGCATAATGGGGCGATCAGCCCGTTAGGTTTCAGTTCGGAACTGGCGATCTTCCCGGAACAAGGGTTCGTCGTTGTCGTGCTTTCCAATGACGACTACGTGTTGGGGACCGGGCAGAGGCTACGCAAAAATCTCGTCGCGGTGCTGAAGGACGACCCCCCCGCGCAAAAACCCGAGCCGGGGCTGAAAGAGCAACTGACGGCGCTCGGCATCGGTGGTTTGATGTTTTTCAAGCGCGGCGAACCGCGCCTGCTCGTTGCACCTCTGGCGCTCGTCTGGTGGCTTTGGGCGGCGATGCGGCGCAGGCCGCGGTCCAGGCTCTCCTGGCTGGAAAAGACTCTCTCGCCTTTGTCGTTCGCCGCCCTGGGGCTCGGAGTGATAGCGGATGGCGCGGCGCGTTCGTGGATTATCTGGAGCGGGAGCGCGGGTCTCGCCGTCGTTGGCTGGCTGCTGGCCTCGCGGATTGCGAACGAACCCTGGGCCGACAAGTCACGCTTAAAACATGCAACCGGGATCGGCATTTCCGTGCTGCTTTTGCTATTCGTGGGTAAAACACTCGACCCGGTGGGAATTCCGAGGCTCTTGGTGGCGTGGTCGGGTTCGGTTGGCGCTTTGGCGCTGAGCTTAAGAAAGTTCTCGGCGAAAAATACCGCCCGCGTTGAAGAGACAAGCAAATACGGAAGCTAATTTACTCACTAGTCTAGACTCCCCCTTCTGTGATAGGATCACGGTGCCTGGAAGGCAAGACTCAGCCAGATCCCTCGAAATAACGTGTTCTTGCCTATGATGAAAACGATATTCACGGCAGGCGTCCGGTGTGCCGGCACTAAACGCTAGCTCGGAGTGGTTTTCCGGGATGTTCCGGAGCGTCCGAAGCCAGGGTAAACACCTGCCTCTGCGAAGTAGTTCAAAGTCGTGTCTAGCCATTCTGTACAATTAAACGAGCGCCATAATCTTCGCCGCTGTAAGGAGCAGGCCATGCCCGCCCGCTATTGGACTGGTCTCGTATGCGCCCCGGTGTTGTTTGCCGCCCTCCTCATCGGCTGCTCGGCATCGGAATTGGCTACAGACGGCGACAGTTCGCCGGACGGCGATCCGGACTCGACGACGGACGGCGACAGCGACGTGTTTACCGAAGGCCCGGACGGAGACAAGGACGACGACGGTGAGAGCCCCGACTCCGCTGACGGCGACATTGACGAGAAACCCCGGGAGTGCGAGAAAAGCTGCCTGGAAGTGATCGGCGAATTGAATTTCGGCGCGGTTCCGCCCAGCGAATGCGACACCCTGTCGCTGATGTTGAAATCGGCAGGCGAGCAGACGCTGACCGTGATCGACGTCCATCTGACCCCGGACACAAGCAGCGAATTCACTATCGTCGGCTATACGCCGAACACGCCGCCGCGCGTCGATCTGCCGCCGCAATACGTGCTCAGCGTTCAAGTACAGTATTGCCCCTCGGACATCCGCAAGGACGATGGCGTACTGGTGATCGCCACCAACGACGACGTGAAACCCCGCGTCGAGGCGCCGGTGACAAGCAGTTGCAAGGGTTCGGTGACGATGAGGGTGAGACCGGAAGCGATCGATTACGGCGATCGGCTGGCGGGAAGCTTCCGGCGGGAGTTTTTCACGATCCGCGCCGAATCGGAGCTTCCGGATACGTCCTGCCTGCTGGAAGTGACGGCGATCAATTTGCAGATTGAAGAAGGCGGCTCGTTCGTTCTGCCATCGGATGAGGTGGACTGTACGGCGCCGTTTTTCATCGAACCGGACGATGAGAAAGTGTGCGCGGTGGATTTCCGGCCGGCGACCCAGGGCGAGTTCACAGAGACGCTGACCGTGGTGGGGACGGACTACGCCCACGAATCGCCGTTCTCGGCGACGGTCGCCTTGTCGGGCAACGGGATCCTGCCGGCGGCGGCGGTAGAGCCTTCGGCGATGGACTTCGGATACGTGCTTCTCACCGGCGGCGCGGTGGCGCGGGCGGCGTCGGTCGCGAACGACGGAACGGGACCGCTGGAGATCCTATCGGCGTCCTGGGTGTCGAACCCTGGCGCGTTCAGCGTGCATAACGATCCGGCGGGAAAAACGATCCAGGTCGGGGGAGATCCGGTCCCGTTCGCGGTGAAGTTCGATCCCACGGTTCCGGGCGTTCAGGTCGGGACGTTGAACATCACGACGAACGACCCTCTGCATCCGGTGCTCCAGGTCTCGGCGTCGGGCATCGGCGTGGAGATCTGCCCGCCGGGAATGACGCCGGACCCGGAACGCCCCGGGAGCCCGGAGTGCATCGTGCGCTGCGAGCCCGGACAGTTTATCTGCGTGTATGAAGAAGCGGGCTGGGGCTATCGAGTGTGCCAGGAGGATGGGCGGACGTTGGGCGATTTCGAACCGTGTCCGGTTCCTGGTCAAATCTGTGAGGACGGATCCTGCGGAGACGCGGAATGCACGCCCGGAGAACACGGGTGCTATATCGATCCGGAGTCAGGGCTTCACTACGAGCGAAGCTGCCTGCTGGACGCCTCGGGCTGGGGCGAGGCGACGGAGTGCGTGAGTTCGAGCGTCTGCCGACCCTCGGTGTGCGAAGATCCTCATTCGCTCTGTCGTCTTACGAACGCCACGGTCGGGACGCCGTGCGAGGATGGCAACGAATGCACGGAGAACGATGGCTGCACGGGGACGGGAATGTGCCAGGGGACGGCGCGGACGTGTAACGACGACAACCAATGCACGGACGACCAGTGCATTCCGGATCAGGGCTGCGTGTTTTCTGCGGACAACGCCAACGACTGCTCGGACGAAAACCCCTGCACGAGCGGCGACCACTGCGAAAGCGGTCGATGCATACCAGCTGAGGTGGCGATCGACTGCGACGATGAGAACGAATGCACGCTGGACGAATGCGACCCGGAAGCGAATCCGCCCTGCCGCCACACGGCGATCGCGGGAAACTGCGAGGATGGAAACATCTGCACGAAGAATGACTACTGCCTGAGCGGGCTATGCCTGTCGGGACCCTTGGACGCGTGCGACGACGCGAATCCCTGCACGACAGACGCCTGCGTGACGCGAGAGGGCTGCCGAAACACGCCACGGACGGGGAACTGCGAGGACGGCGACCCATGCACGTCAGGCGAATACTGCGACTACGAAGGCTTCATCTACAAGTGCATCGGCGGGACGCGTATAGACTGCGACGACGACAATCCCTGCACGGCGGACACGTGCGATGAAACCGGCGACTGCGATCATTTGCCGTTGAACGGTCCATCGGTGGAATGCACGGACAACAACGTCTGCACGACGGGAGATGCGTGCGTGAACGGCGTGTGCGCCTACGGTCAAGGTGGAACGCAAAACTGCGACGACGGCAATCCCTGCACGACGGATAGCTGCCATCCGACGCAGGGCTGCCAGCGGGTGAACAACACCAATTCCTGCGACGACGATAATCCCTGCACCGTCGGGGACCGCTGCAATTTGGGCATGTGTCGGCCTGGGAGCGCGAAGACCTGCGACGATGGGAACACCTGCACGACGGACAATTGCAATCCGGAGGCGGCGGAAGGCGAAGAATGCGTCTCGACGCCGAAGACGAACGGAACGACGTGCAACGATGCAGACCCGTGCACCACCGGAGATCGTTGCGTGAACGGCGCATGCGAGCCGACGGGCGGCCAATCGTGCAACGACGACAATCCGTGCACGATCGACGGCTGCGACGAGCAGGGCTGCACGCATGCGGCGGATATCGGCGCGGACTGCCAGGACGGCAACCCTTGTACGACCGGCGACACCTGCAACGCCTCGAAGGTCTGCCAGGCGGGCCCAACGCCGCTGGTGTGTCCGGAGGCGAGCGATCCGACGCCGGCGAAGGATGTCGCCTGCCGGACGTACTGGTGCCAATCGAACGTGGGCTGCAAATGGTCGGCGAAGGCGGGCGCGTGCGACGATGGAAACCCCTGCACGCTGGGGGATTATTGCTCGAACGGGACGTGCCTGGCCGGCTTGACGGCGAACGCCTGCGACGACAGCATCCCCTGTACGGACGACAGCTGCAATCCGGCGAGCGGGTGCTTGCACGCGAACAACACGGCGTCATGCAACGATGGCAACGCCTGCACGACAGGCGATGCCTGTGCGAACGGCAACTGCGCGCCGGGCGCGGGGACGCTCGATTGCGAGGACGGCAACCAGTGTACGACGGACACCTGCGCGGCGGCGACGGGCTGCCAGCATGCGGCGCGGACGGGCCAGTCCTGCGACGATGGCAACCCCTGCACGACGGGCGAAACGTGCTCGGGGACGACGTGCCAGGGCGGCCAGTCCACCATCTGCAACGACGGAAATCCCTGCACGGACGATTCGTGCAATCCGGCGACGGGCTGCGTCAACACGAACGACAACACGAACTTCTGCACGGACAACAGTGAGTGCACCTCCGACGCCTGCGTGAGCGGCCAATGCGTAGCGACGCCCAAGAACTGCGACGACGCCAACCTGTGCACGACCGACCTCTGCAGCGCGCAGGACGGCTGTTACTCGGTCAACAACACGATAAGCTGCACGGACAACATTTTCTGCAACGGAGCGGACAACTGTAGCGGCGGCTCATGCTCCGTGCATCCGGGCAATCCCTGCTCGGGCGGCGCGCAATGCAACAACTACTGCAACGAAGCGACCGACAACTGCTACAACCTGTCGGGCAGCGCCTGCGGCAGTTCGGCGACCACCGACTGCACGAACCCGGACACCTGCAACGGCGCGGGCGCCTGCCTGCCCAACCACAAACCCGACCAGACCACCTGCACCGAAGACGGCAACCCCTGCACGAGAGACATCTGCGTTTCCGGCGTCTGCCAACACCCGGCAGGCAACAGCGGCGCGACTTGTGCGGACGAAGGGAACATCTGCACCGACGACAAATGCAACGGAACCAGCACGGTTTGCCAGCATCCCGCCAAACCCGACCAGACGACGTGCACGAACGACATTAATAATTGCACGCGAGACGTGTGCGTGTCCGGCAGTTGCGTCCACCCGGCAGGCAACGCCGGCGCGACCTGCCCCGACGAAGGCGACCCCTGCACCATTGATCGGTGCGATGGAGTGAGCACATCCTGCCAACACCCGGTCGGTAATGACGGCGCGACCTGCGCGTCGGACTCGAACCCCTGCACGGTCGATATCTGCTCCAGCGGCGCCTGCACCCACCCGGTCGGCAATGACGGGGCGACTTGCGCCTCGGACTCGAATCCCTGCACGGTCGATATCTGCGCCAGCGGCTCCTGCACCCACCCGGCGGGAAACAGCGGAACGTCTTGCACCGATGACGGCAACACCTGCACCTACGATCAGTGCGACGGCGCCAGCACGACCTGCCAGCATCCCACCAAAGCCAACGGCGCGTCGTGCAACGACAGCAACTCCTGCACTTCCTCCGATCAATGCACCGGCGGCTCCTGCGGCGGAACGCCGTTTTCCTGCAACAGTCACGGAACCTGCAACGGAACAAACTGCAATTGCAATACGGGTTACGCTGGAAACTATTGCGACAGCTGCGCCTCAGGCTACGAAGGCTATCCGACCTGTGCTCCGATTGTTGCCTGGTACGATTCAGCCACCAATTTGAGCTGGCAAATTACTCCCCCAAGCAATGGATACAATTGGCAAGACGCCATCAATTACTGCGATGGTCTGTCGCTAGGCGGTCATAGCGACTGGCGCCTGCCGACGATAAGCGAATTGCGCACGATCGTCCGCGGCTGTACGGCGACGATGACGGGGGGGGGCTGCGGAGTGACAGATGGTTGCCTTTCCTCGGGATGCCGGGGCAGCAGCTGTGATGGTTGCTCATTTTACAACGGACCGGATGGCGGCTGCTACTGGGTGTCGCAATTGGAAAAAAAGCCAGGGGCGACCTATTGTGAATATTCCTGGTCGTCGTCCGTTTACTCAAGCGATACAAGCCATGCATGGCGCATTGGTTTCAGCAGCGCAAACATAGATGACGCAAGCAAGACGAGCACTTCATATTTCAGTACGCGTTGCGTGCGCACTGGACCGTGAAGCGGATTCCTTGTTCTTCTGATGCAGATCGGTATTATTTGCCCTTCTCGGTGGGATTGTCCTCGTTTTTCTTGAGCACCGCCATCAACAGTTCGGCCATGCGGCCGGAGGCGATGACGTCTTTCTTCGGTTGGGGCGCTTCTCTCGGCCCGCGACGATCCAAGCGACCGTCGTGATCGCGGCGATCGGGGCGCGGACCGCGATCGTCGGGCCGGCCGCGATCCGGGCGCGGGCCGCGATCCTCGCGGCGCTGTTCCGGACGGCGCTCCTCGCGGGGCGGGCGCGGCTCGGGCTTGGGCATGGGCAATAATTGTTTGCGCGACAGGCCGATGCGCTTGCGCTCGGCGTCCACCTCGATCACCTTCACCTTCACCCTATCGCCCACCTTCGCCGCCTCGGCCGGATCGTTGATGAAGCGGTGATCGAGTTCCGAGATGTGAATCATGCCGTCCTGGTGGACGCCGACGTCCACGAAGACGCCGAACTTGGCGACGTTGGTCACCACGCCTTCCAGTTCCATCCCCACGTCCAGGTCTTTGATGTCGTTGAGTTCGTCGCGCCAGTCGGGGGCGGAGAAATCGGCGCGCGGGTCGCGGTTGGGCTTGGCCAGTTCGGCGAGAATATCGTTCAGCGTGTACTCGCCGATTTCGTCGGAGAGATAGGCGCGCTTGTCGATCTTGCCGAGCAGGTCCGCGTTGCCGATCAGTTCGGCGAGAGAGACACCGAGGTCGGCGGCCATGCGGCGCACCAGTTCGTAACGCTCGGGATGGACGGCGGAATTGTCGAGCGGCTCCTCGCCGACGACGCGCAAAAAACCGGCCGCCTGCTCGAAACTCTTTTCGCCGAAGTGCTTGACGGCGAGCAGATCACGGCGGCCTTTGTAGGGGCCTTTTTCGTTGCGGTAGGTCACGATGTTCTGCGCCGTGCGGGCGTTGAGCCCCGCGACGCGCGACAAAAGCGGCATGGAAGCCGTGTTCACGTCCACCCCGACGCTGTTGACGCAGAGTTCGACCACCTCGTCCAGCTTGCGCTCCAACTGTTTCTGTTCGACGTCGTGCTGATACTGGCCGACGCCGATCGATTTGGGCTCGATCTTCACCAGTTCGGCGAGCGGGTCCTGCAGCCGCCGGCCGATGGAGATCGCGCCGCGCACGGTGAGGTCGAGGTCTGGGAATTCCTCGCGCGCCACCTCGGAAGCGGAGTAGATCGACGCGCCTGCTTCGTTGACCAGCACGGTGACGACGGCGTCGAGCCGGCCGCGCTCGCGCAGCCAGCGCCGCACGACGCGGAACGCCTCGCGGCCGCCCGTGCCGTTGCCGACAGCCACGGCCTGAAGCGCGTGCGCGCCGGCCAGCCGATCAAAGACGGCGAAGGTTCCCTCGACGTCATTCTTCGGCTCCAGCGGATAGACGACGTCGTGCTCCAGCAGTTTGCCCGTGGCATCGACCACGGCCAGCTTGACGCCAGTACGGAAGCCGGGGTCGAGCGCCAGCACCGTCCGGCCCATCAGCGGCGGCTGCAGAAGCAGCACGCGCAGGTTCTCGGCGAAAACGTCGATGGCCACGGCGTCGGCGCGGCGCTTCAGTTCGCCGCGCAGTTCCGTTTCGATCTGCGGCGCTAGAAGCCGCTCGTAGGCGTCGCGGATCGCTTCCAGAATGTCACGCTTCCAGATCGATTTCGGATTCTTGACGATCTCGGCGTCCAGCGACAGAAACACCTCGTGCTGATCGACGGAGATCCGGAAACCGAGTTCCTTTTCGCGGCTGCCGCGCAGAATGGCGAGGATGCGGTGCGAGGGGATGTCGCGCACGGGTTCGCGCGTCTTGTGAAACGCCTCGTACTTGCCCGAGGACTCGGCCTTGTCAACGAGCAGCCGGCATTCGATAAGCCCCTCGCGCCAGGTGAGGTCGCGCACGAGGCGACGAATTTCCGGGTTCTCGCAGATGCGCTCGGCGAGGATGTCCTTCGCTCCCTTGAGCGCTTCCTCGGCCTCGGAGAGGTTCACCAGCCGGCCGAAGACGCCGGCGATCTGCACCGGATCGCCATCTTCGTCGGTCTGGGCGATGATCTTGTCGGCCAGGGGATCGAGACCCAGTTCGCGGGCCACCTGCGCCCGCGTGCGGCGTTTCGGCTTGTAGGGAAGATAGAGGTCTTCCAGTTCGTAGGCGTCCATGCAAGCGAGGATGGTCCGCTTCAACTCCTCGGTGAGCTTGCCCTGGCTCTCGATCTGTCCCAGAACCGTCTGCTTGCGGGCCTCCAGATCGGTGTAGTATTCGCCCCGCTCGCGGATCTTGGCGAGCTGCACTTCGTCGAGGCCGCCTGTCCTCTCCTTGCGGTAGCGGGCGACGAAGGGAATCGTGTTGCCTTCGGCGAACAGCGCGAGCGCGCCCGCGACGGCCTGAGCGCCGATGCGGGTTTCATCGGCGATACGTTGAATGATGCGTTCGTCCATCGGGGTGCGACCTCCGCCAACAATCTCATCTACAGCCAATCGGTCCGGCGACGACGTTTGCCCGGTGAATGTAAAACGACCCGGCGCGGCCCGTCAACGCAATTCCATTCGTCGTTTCGCTCGAACCATTCTCTCGATAGTGCAATTTGCACGCCTATGTTACACTCCCTCGCCGATTTTTCCCGAGGACTTGCGTCATGTCGTGGTTGTGGCTCGGTTTCGCCTGCGGCGCGTTGATCGGCGCGCAGGGCGCTTTCGCCAAGCGGTTGATGGCCGATCGCCATTACATGGCCGTCGCCTGGGCCGCCCATGCGGCCAGCGCGCCCGTTTTCGCACTCTACCTCTGGGTTATTGACGAGCCGTCGCCGGCGCTGCGGCCGATCTTCGCCGTTTACCTGTTTTCCGGCGTCGGCCTGTTGATGATCGCCACGACGCTCTACTTCAAGGCCTTGCAGGTAGGCGAACTGTCGCGCGACGTGCCGCTGTTGTCGCTCACGCCGATCTTCATGCTGCTCACATCCCGGGTGATGGTGAACCAGACGCTCACGCTCGCCGGCGCGGCGGCGATTCTCGTGGCGGTGTTCGGATGCGTGTTATTGCAGAAACAGCCGGGGCGCGGCCTGCGCGAGATGGTCGCCGCCTTGTGGCGCGAGCGCGGTTCGCGGCTGATGCTCGTCGTCGCCTTCATCTGGAGCATCACGGCCAATTTCGACAAGCTTTGCATCGACGAGGTGGGGCCAAGCTACTATCCGCTGTTCGCCAACCTCGCTTTCGCCGTTCTCTATCTGCCCGTGCTGAAGCTCTTCGGCGTGCGCTGGCGGGAGGTCGTCGGATTCCGCGCCTGGCCACTGGCCCTGCTCGGCCCTCTGCAGGCTGCGGCGGCGCTGACGCAGATGCAGGCGGTCGCCGTCGCGCCGCACGTCGCCTACGTCATCACCCTCAAACGCGGCGGGCTACTGCTTTTCGGGCTGTTCGCCGGCGCGGCCTTTTTCGGGGAGCGGCGCCTCGGCTGGCGCGCCGTCGGCGCGGCCTGGATCGTCGCCGGCCTGGGGCTGCTGGCGACTCTGGCCTAGCGAAGGAATGTCCAGGGACGGCCCTTCTTCCACCGTGAGGTAGGCCGCCATACCGGGCGTCTGGCCGACCTTGCCGAAGCGGTCCATGAGCGCCGCCTCGTAGCCGGGCATCCGCTTCACCACATCCTCGAAATGTTTCGGGCCGGCGGCGAACACCGCATAAGCCAACGCCTCGCCGACGACCGGGTCGGGGCCGACAATGGCCGCCGACATCGCGTGCGGAATGGGCCCACCGCTCTTCGGATCGAGAACCGGATGGTAATGGAACCCCTCATCGACGAAACCCCGCTCATAGTCGTTGACCACCATTACCGCGCCGCCCTTCGGAGCGACGACGCCGTAGCGCATCACCGCCTTGCGGGGATGTTGTAGGCCAACCCGCCATTCCTGGCCGAATTCGTCTCCCTTGCAGATGGAATCGGCGCCGTAAAAAACGAAGTAGTGCTCGACACCCGCCTCCTCCAGCGTCCGCTTCATCTCGGCCAGGACGAAACCGCCGTATAACGGTTGCAGATCCAGCCCCATCCCCTGCCTGGCGAAGCGGATCGTCCTGGCGTCGGAGTCCAGCTTGACCAGGGCGTGACCGACAAGCGATTGACGGGATTCGACCACCAGCGGGTCGGCGACGACCGGCTTTTCGCGGTCGAAATTCCAAAGCTCGAAGAACGGCCGCAGGCTGATGTCGAAATAGGGATCCAGCTTCGCGGAAAGGTCCAGACCAGAGGCGACGATGGCAAAGAGGCGATCGTCCGCTTTGGCCGGCCCCGCCGCCGCTTCGCGATTGATGAGCGCCAGTTCGCCGGTCGGCGCGGCGGGATCGAGCGCGGCCAAAAGCGACTCAATCCGGGCATAGCCGTCGCTCACCGCCCGATCGACCCTCTCCAGGTCGGCGGTGACGAATTTGAGCCGCAGCGTCCGGCCAGCGATCGTCTTGCGGCGCTCGACGAGCCTCGGCCCGGCGGGCGCGGCCGGCTGGCGCTCTTCCGCCTCCCGGACTTTGCCCATCACCTTTTCCGTCATCCGCTCGCGTTTCTCTTCTTCCGTTTGCCAAGGCGAGAAGAAAACGAGCAACGAACCGATGACAACCAATAAAAGCAGGGCGCTGCCGAATGGGCTTTTCGGCGCCTCGACCGTTTTGCGGCGACGTCTGAACAGTTCCGACATGGGTTCTCCTTGCCAACGCGAGATCTGCTTTCGGCTTAGCATAGGGCGGCGCGGCTGTAAATACCGCCATCAAGCGCCGCGTTTGCGCTTGCGTCCGCAGCGCCGCCTGAACTAGAATCGCCCAGGCGAACAAAACGGCCCAACATAAAAAGGACCGGGCGGAGCAACCATGGTCAGACGGCTCGTACTGGCGCAGATCGCCCCCAAACTGGGGCTCGTGGAGGAAAACGCCGCGCGTCATCAGGCGATCGTTCGCGAGGCGCGCGCCGCCGAGGCCGATCTCGTGCTCTTCCCGGAACTGTCGCTGACCGGCTACCTGCTCAAAGATCTCGTTTCCGACGTGGCCTTGAGCGAAGCGGAGCTATTGGACCTTTTCGCCGGATTGGGACCGGGCCGGCCGATCGAAATCGCCGTCGGCTGGCTGGAACGCTCGCCGGGCTATCAGGTTTACAACGCGCTCGCCCACCTGCGCATCGGCGAGGATGGCGGCGCGAGGCTGCTGCACAACCACCGCAAGGTCAACCTGCCCACCTACGGCATGTTCGAGGAAGAACGGTATTTCTCCTCGGGAAAACTTGTCCGCGCCTATGATTCGCCGCTTCTGGGCCGCACGGGTATGCTGATCTGCGAGGATATGTGGCATCCGGCCAATCCTCTCCTGCTATCGCTCGACGGCCCCGGCCTGGAAGGCGTCAACACAATCCTGGTCGGTTCGAATTCGCCCTCGCGCGGCACGGCGGAGGGCGGCCAGGAGCCGGCCAACGCCGCCATCTGGAGACTGCTCGCGCGCTACACCGCGCTTACCGCCAATTGCCTCGTGGCCATCTGTCAGCGCGTCGGCGTGGAGGATGGTTTCGTCTACGTCGGCGGCTCGGAAATCATCGGCCCCGGCGGCCTGCCGCTGGCCCGCGCGCCGCTGTTCGACGAGGCGATCCTCACCTGCGACGTGGAGTTGGATTCGCTGATCCGCGAGCGGCGGATGACGCTGCCCGGCGGCGCGCTCGACGATTACGACCGCCTGCGCCGCGAACTGGAACGCATCGGGCGTCGCCACCTGGAGGACGAGCGATGAACAACATCCCGCTCGAACTGCTCCTCTCGCCGCCGCTGGTGGAACGTCTGCTTGTCGCCTTCCTGCGCGACGAGGTGCGCCGGGTGGGGCTGGAACGCGCCGTGCTCGGTCTCTCCGGCGGCATCGATTCGGCGCTGGTCTGCTTTCTCTGCGCCAAGGCGCTCGGCCCCGCCAACGTCGCGCCGATCATCATGCCCGCCGCCGCGTCGAGCCCCGACAGCGTCACCGACGCCCTGGCCGTCATCAAAGCACTGAACCTGCCCCGTTGGCGGCAGGTGTCCGTGTCGCCGGAAGTGGAAACCTATTTCCAGAAGCCGGAGGTGCCGCGCTCGGCCGACGAAGCGGAAATGAAAAACCGCATCGGCAACAAAATGGCGCGCGAGCGGATGACGATCCTCTACGATTTCTCCGTCGTCGAGCGGGCGCTGGTGATCGGCACGAGCAACAAAACGGAACTGCTCCTCGGCTACGGCACGCTGCACGGAGACATGGCCTCGGCGATCAACCCCATCGGCGATCTGTTCAAGATGCAGGTCTACCAGATGGCGCAATACCTGGGCGTACCCGACTCCATCATCAACAAGCCGCCCACCGCCGATCTTTGGGCGGGTCAGACCGACGAGGGGCAGCTTGGCTTCACCTACGCGGACGTAGACCGGCTGCTGTGGGCGATGGTGGACCATCGACGCTCGAAGGCCGAGCTTCTCGCCATGGGATTCGCGCCGGAGTTTATCGCGCGCGTGGCGCATCTCGTGCGCGCCTCGCAATTCAAACGGCGTCTGCCCGTGATCGCCAAGGTCAGCGAGCGGACGATCGACAGGGATTTCAACTATGCCCGCGACTGGGGAACCTAAGCTCGCGGGGACCGTCGCCGTTTACGGCGGCAGTTTCAACCCGCCTCATATGTGTCACCAGATCGCCGTGCTTTACGCGCTTGAATGCGCCGGCGCGGACGCGGTATGGCTGGTTCCCTGTCACCGGCACGCCTTCGCCAAGGCGCTTGCGCCCTATGACCTGCGCCGCGCCTGGTGCGAGGCGCTTGCCGCGCCCTTCGGCGAACGCGTCCGCATCAGCGATATCGAACGCGAACTGGGCGGCGAATCGCGCACGATCGACACCATGGACGCGCTTGCGGCGCGCCATCCGGACCTGCGCTTCTCGCTCGTTCTCGGCAGCGACATCCGCGCCGAGCGAAACGCCTGGAAGCGCTTCGACGAACTGGAGCGGCGCTTTCCCATTCTCTGGATCGGCCGAATGGGCCACGCCGAATCGGCGGACGACGCGCTCGTCCTGCCGGACGTGTCCAGCCGCCGGATTCGATGTCTGCTGCGCGAAGGCGGCGACGCGTCGGACTTTGTGCCGCGCCGCGTCCTCGACGCCGTGCGCGCCTCCGGCTGGCGATGGCCCGAAGAAAAATAACTCTTGATCGTTCTCATTGGAGGTTGCATGCGGAATAAATTGAAACTCACCGTTCTTGTCGTGTTTATCGTCGCCGGACTGCTGGCGGCTTCCGTGCAGGCGGAACCGTTCGTTCCGAAGACGGGCAAGGAACGGCAGGCCGTTATCCTTCGACAGGTGGCTAAACGCTTCGTTGTCGATCGGAACGCCAACCGCGACGGACTGCGCAAACTCGCCGAGGTCGCCGATGCGACGATCGTCATCGACGATGGCGGGCAGTTTCCGCCCAAGTCGCTTGTCGAGGACGTGGCCGCGTCGGGCGCGGCAAGCACGACGATCGTTTTGCCTCCCACCTTCGCCGAGGCCCATCTGCGGCGGCTGGCCGTGATCGGCGGCGACGTCGAACTGTATTTTCGCGTTGACGCCAAGATTCTCACGGCTGAATTTTTAGCCAAGCTGCGAACGCTTCTGCCGCGCCGGGTGAGCCTGGAAATGCCGGCTTCCGCTCTGACGGCGGAGCTTCTTGGGCGTCTAGACGGCGCTCGCCTGTCGCGGCTTGTTTTGAAGCTTGAGACGGGGGCGAATCCTCCAGCGTCAATCCTCGATGCCCTGGGGAAAAAGCCCTATTTCGTGGAAGCGCTTGCGCCGTCGGATTTCTCCCCCGAAGCCCTGCGCGGATTGGCCGGTTTGAAGAAAGGCCGCGTGATTCTTGAGGCCGTGGGCCAGGGACCGCGAGGCGAATTGGTGAAGACCGTCAACGCGCTCGGCGGGCTGGAGAGCGGCGCTCAGCAGCGAGGTCTCATCAAACCCGAAGAGATCGCCCACTACACCGCCCTGGAGAGGCTGCGCGTGTTGACCATGAGCCTGGAGAACTGGGAGGTGACGGAGACGTTCATCCGCCTGATGAACAGCCAGGGCGAGTTTCACTAAGCCCCAACAGGCAATGTAGAACCTCTTTCCCTCTTTCCTCGGCGCCGAGCAAAAAAACGAACCCGCGGCAATTTTGCCGTTGACAACCCCTGCCCCCCGTGTTATTGCAGATAATATGCAACACCGAACCACACCAAATTGCTCCCCCGGCTGCGGTCCTGATGGCTGTTGCTCCGAAAAATTAAGGGAAGAAATCTCCCGCGAGGGAGGACGCGTTACGCGCGAAAGAGAAATCTTGTTGCATTTTATTTGCGAATACAAGGGACATTTCACCCCCGAAAATTTGCAGAAAAAGATGGCCGCCCGGAAAGTTGAAATGGCCCTGACCACCATCTACCGCAACTTGCCGGCTCTGCTGAAGGCCGGCATCATCCGCCGGACGACGCTGTTCGAGGATCAGGGCAAGTCTGCGGCCGTGTATGAGCATGTCTGGGGCCGCCCGCACCACGATCATCTGGTGTGCCAAAACTGCGGCAAGCGGGTGGAATTCCAGTACCCCGCCTTGGAGGTGCTTCAGGAAGCGGCGGCGCGCGAACACGGCTTCGCGTTGGTGTCGCATCATCTGGAATTGATCGGTTTGTGTCCGGATTGTCAGCAGACAGCGGACAGCGCTGGAAAAGGCAAGGAATCCGATTCATGAGCGTCCGACGCCATATCGAAGTGGATTGCTGCGCTTCGGGCGGGGCGGCCTGCGCGGAAAGCGAAATGCGTTGCGATTGCGGCTGTCTGCTCGCCTGTCTCAAGGACGGCATGATCGAGTTGAAGTGCCGCCGCTGCAAGCGGACGGTTCTGTTGCGTGTGGAGGCCGCCGACGGATCCGGCGCGTCGGGCGCTGGCTGTCCCGGCAGCCCCCGATTCTTGCGATCCTAAGGCAAGCCGCCTCTTCCGCTTCTTTGCGCAAGAGGCTTTCAAACTAAAAACCAGCGGCCAGCGGTCGAGAACCCAGAGCCCGGATTTGCGCCGAACGCGACGCGAATCCGGGCTTTTTTTTGTCCCAAACTACCTGACGACGAGAGGAGACACACACGATGAAACGCACGCTATCGGTTCTGACTTTGGCGATGATCGGACTGGCGCTATCGCTCCCGGAAGCAAACGCCGATCGCCGCATCTTCGGCTACACCTACCCTTACATGACCCTTCCCGAAGGCGCTTTCGAGATCGAACACTATTTGGACATGGGCCTCAACGGCTGGGACGATCCCAACACGCCCAAGCAGGAAAAAGAGTGGACCGAGGTGGACTGGACTCATCAGGTGGAATTCGAATACGGGATCACGGACAACCTGGATTTCGGCTTTTACAACGTCTTCCGCCAGAAGCCGTACGACGATTTCGTCTATGAAGGGTTGAAGCTGCGAACGCGTTATCGTTTCGGCGAACGCGACCGGTACGGCCTCGATCCAGCCATCTATTTCGAAGTCGGCTATTTCGGCGACGAAGTGAAACTGGAAGAGATGTTGATTTTATCCAAGGTCCTTGGCGGCTGGGAGTTGTCGTTTAACCTGAAGGGCGAGCAGGAATACAAGTTGAACGACAAGGAATGGGAGTTTGAAGTCTTGCCGCTGTTCGGCTTCGGCTATCACTTCAACCCGCATGTCGCCTTGTCCCTGGAATACTACGGAAAATTGAAGATCGAGGGCGGCGAATACGAATACTTCGCCAATTACCTCGGTCCGGCGCTGAGCGTCGCGGGCGGCCCTTTTTACTGGACCTTGGCGGTGCAGCCGCAACTGGGAACACGCGACGGCATCGCAGCGGTGCAGATCCGTTCGCTCTTCGGCATCCAAATATGAGGAACCCCATGCGATCCCTCTTCATGAGTCTCCTCGCGATCGCTCTGGCGGGATGGCTGGTCGTGGCCTGCGTCACGGCCGGCGCTCGCCCGGACGCCTCCCGTCTGGCAGCGGCCAAATGCGGAGCCTGTCACCTGATCCCCCAGCCCGGCGCACTCGACGACGCACGCTTCGACAAGGTTATGGAAAAACACCGGCGTAGAGCGCCACTGTCGGAGGAACAAAAGGTCATGCTGCGAGAATACTTATCGGGACAAGAAAACGGCTCACATTCGACAGGAAACGATAAGGATACAAGCCTATAATAAGGGAGATCATCCATGGCCGCGCTCCGCTTTGCCGTTAAGGTTCCCGCCTTCCCTTCCCTTCTTCTTCTGACGATCCTGGTTATCGCCTCAACGGCCCCCTTCCCCGCTTCCGCCGCCGACACCCTGGAACCGTTCGACGTCGGTGCAACCGACTTCGAGTTTTACGCCGGCGCGGCGGGTTTGGGAAACGACAAGTACGAATCGTCCGTCTTCGGCGAGTTCGCGCTGGGCTATGGCCTGACCGAACGCCTGTCGGGATACGTCGCGGGAAGCGCGGTGGGCAACGAGTACTTCCGCCAGGGAGAGGGTTCGCTGGCCTTCGGCCTCTACGGAACTCCGCTCGACACCGACCATGTGGACCTCGATCTGATTCTCGATCTGGGAATCTCCGGCGCGGGCCTGACCGACTTCGGCGTGACCCCCGGCGTCGAACTCAATTTCGACCTCGCGCCCGATCTGGCGCTGTGGGGCGTATACCTCCTGATTGAGGAAGCGATCGGGGGACGCGACGCCTCCGTACCGGACGATCCGGCCACGCCGAACCAGGATGAAAGCGAACTTCGCTTCGAGCGCAATTTCGACACGCTGCTGACCCTGGGAACCTATTGGACGGCGGCGGAGGGCCACCAGCTTCTGCTCCAATTCGACAGCGCGATCCATCACACGCCGGAGGCCGGCCAGGAACGTTTCGAAATCGGCGGGGCCGCCCTCGGCTACAACGTGGCCGTGCACGAGGCGGTGGAACTCATCAACGAGATCGGTTTCGACGTCCCTCAAGAAGGCGAGAAATTCAACGTCGGATTATCGACCGGCGTCCTGGTCACGATGCCGTAACGAAAAAGCGCCTCTAGCGACAAGGAAACAAAATCATGACGGCCGCATCCACGACGCTGAAAGACCTGAAACCGGGACAGCGCGCGAAAGTGACGAATGTCCGGACCGCCGGCGGCGTGAAACGCCGGGTGATCGAAATGGGGCTGACCGTCGGATCGATCGTCGAGGTCGAACGGGTCGCGCCGCTGGGAGACCCCATCGGCATCAAAGTGAAAGGCTTTCGACTCTCTTTGCGCAAAGAGGAAGCCCAGGGCGTCGATGTGGAGTTGTTTTGAACGGGAGAATTTTCGCCAAACGACCAAGCCGGGAGACAAGAAGAAAAACCGTCGCCCAGGGAAAGGGAAAGCTCGATGAAAACCAAGCTCGTGGTGGCGCTGGCGGGAAATCCCAATTCCGGCAAGACCACTCTGTTCAACAACCTGACGGGCGCCAGACAGCATGTGGGAAATTATCCGGGCGTCACCGTCGAGCGTAAACAGGGCGTTTGCCGGCACGACGGGATCGAGATGCTGATCGTCGATCTGCCGGGAACGTACAGCCTCAACGCCTGCTCCGCCGAGGAGGAGGCGACCGGGAAATTTCTCATCGACGAGAAGCCGGATGTAGTCGTTGACGTAATCGACGCCTCCAACCTGGAGCGCAATCTGTATCTCGCCGTGCAGTTGATGGAACTTGGCGCGCCGCTGGTTCTGGCCTTCAACATGAGCGACGAAGTCCGGGCGCGTGGAACCCAGCTTGATAAGGACAAACTGTCCGCCGCGCTCGGCGCGCCGATCGTTCCAACGATCGGCCACAAAGGAGCGGGAATGAAGGAACTGCTGAGCGCCGTCGCCGCCGTGGCCGCGAACGGCAAGGGACGACAGGGTTTGACCGTCGATTACGGCGTCGAGATCGAGGCGGAGATCGGTGACGTCCAGGCGGCGCTGGAACAAGACGGCGAAAATCTGAACGGCGCAAGCCGCTGGCGGGCCGTAAAACTGCTGGAAAGCGACCGGGAATCCTTTCTGCGCATGGCGTCCCCCGAACTGATCGTGCAAGTCGAGAAAAGCGCCGCGCAAATCGAAGGATGTCTGAACGAGCCCCCTGAGACCGCCATCGCCAGCCGCCGTTATGCCTTTATCGCCGATGTCTGCCGAGAAAACGTACATACGGCAGTCGAGCCTCGCCGAACCATGACGGACGCCATCGATGCGGTGGTCACGCATCGCGTGCTGAGTCTGCCGATTTTCATGGGTCTTATGTATCTCGTTTTTCAGCTCACCTTCACGCTCGGCGAACCGCCCATGGGCTGGATCGAGGCGTTTTTCGGCTGGCTCGGCGACATGGTGGCGTCCTGGTGGCCGACGGGCATCGAAAGCCCGCTGAAGTCGCTGCTCGTCGATGGAGTGATCGGCGGCGTGGGGGGCGTCATCGTGTTTCTGCCGAACATCCTGCTGCTTTTCCTGGCCATCGCCATCCTCGAAGACACAGGCTACATGGCGCGGGCCGCGTTCATCATGGACCGGCTGATGCACAAGATCGGCCTGCATGGTAAGAGCTTCATTCCCATGCTGATCGGCTTCGGTTGTTCGGTGCCGGCGATCATGGCCACCCGCACCCTGGAAAGCCGGCGCGACCGGCTCGCCACGATGCTCGTGACGCCGCTGATGAGCTGCGGCGCGCGCCTGCCGATCTACGCGCTCATCATTCCCGCATTTTTCCCCGCGCCCTGGCGCGCTCCGATGCTCTGGACAATTTACGTCATCGGAATCATCCTTGCGGTTCTCGCGGCGAAATTGCTGCGCAGCACCATTTTAAGGGGCGAAGCGACGCCTTTCGTCATGGAATTGCCGCCGTACCGGATACCCACGCTCAGAAGCGTGGTGATCCACATGGGCGAGCGCGGCTGGCTCTACCTGAAGAAAGCGGGCACCATCATCCTCGGCATCTCGATTCTGTTATGGGCCATGAGCAGCTATCCGGAAAAGATGGCGTTCGAGCGGGACTATGAGGCCGAGGCCGACGCGGCGCGCGCGGCTTACCTAGCGGAGCCCCATAAAACCGACGATGCGGAAACGTTGTACCTCGAAAAGCTCAAAGAAATAGAGCGGCAGCGCAACGGCGAGCAACTCGCCTATACGGTAACGGGACGAATCGGACGCGCCATCGAGCCGTTGCTGCGTCCGATGGGATTCGATTGGAAAATCGGCGTCGCGCTTATCGGAGCCTTCGCCGCCAAGGAGGTTTTCGTCGCGCAGATGGGCATCGTCTACGCCGTCGGGGAGGCGGACGAGGAATCCGAGGCTTTGCGGGAACGGCTGGCGTCGAATTACACGCCGCTCATCGCCTTCTGCATCATGCTTTTCTGCCTGATAAGCGCCCCCTGCATGGCGACGATCGCCGTGACGCGGCGCGAAAGCGGCTCCTGGAAATGGGCTCTGTTGCAGTTGGGAGGACTCACGTTTCTGGCCTACGTGCTGACCGTCGCGGTGTACCAGGCAGGCAAAATTCTGAACATTGGATGAAAGGACTCGACATGGCCGAGACTATAATTGTGTGGTTTATCGTCGCCGGCGCAGTCGGACTGGCGGCGAGGTTCATCTATCGGACTCTGACCGATAAAAATGCCCGTTGCGGATGTGAAACAAACTGCGATTTTTCCGCCGGATGCCGGAATAGAGGGATGAAACTTCCCCGCCGCGACGGGAAAGCGAAAGAGGAAACCTGATCCGCCTCCCGAAACGGCGCGCAAAATCGAAAAAGCGACGCCGGGACGCGATTTTTGCTTGACAGTGCAGGGGGGCTTCTGTTAGAGACGGGAATCGCATTTCGTTGCCCCTGCGGCGTGAAAAGAATGCAGTAGGCACGTAGCTCAAGTGGTAGAGCGCTATCTTGACGTGGTAGATGTTGGCGGTTCAAGTCCGCCCGTGCCTACCATTTTTTTTTGCAAGTAGCCGATAACTGCTGGAGGAGGGCCGCCATAACCAAAGGAAAAGAGAAAAGCGTCCGGGTAAACGAGGAAATCCGGGTGCCGCTGGTGCGAGTTATTACCGATGAGGGAGACCAACTCGGCGTTTTGAAAATCGAGGAAGCCTTGGACAAGGCTACCGAAATGGGACGCGACCTTGTCGAAGTCTCGCCGACGGCGGATCCTCCCGTTTGCCGGATCATGGATTATGGCAAGTTCAAGTACCAGCAGGCGAAGAAGCGGCAGGAAGCCAAGAAGCGCCAGACGGTCATTCTCATCAAGGAGGTGAAGCTGAGGCCGAAGACGGAGGCGCATGATGTGGAAACCAAGCTCAAGCATGTGATGCGCTTCCTGGACGAAGGCAATAAGGTGAAAATCTCGGTCGTTTTTCGCGGCCGCGAGATTACGCACCCTGAATTAGGACTGAGTGTGCTGAGGGATATCGTCGTACGTATCGGCGACACGGCGATCATCGAGGTTGAACCACGGCTCGAAGGGCGGGCGATGACAATGATGGTGGCCCCGAAAGCCGAGAAGAGCGCATAAGGAGCAGTTGAGATGGCAAAAGTGAAAATGAAGACGAACCGGGCCGCGGCGAAGCGGTTCAAGGTCCGCGACGGCGGGTCCGTGAAACGGAAAAAAGCATTTCATTCCCATATCTTGACGAAGAAAACGACCAAGCGCTGCCGCAATCTGCGCAAGCGGGCAACGGCGGATACGGTCATGACCCATGCGGTGCAGGGTCTTCTGCCGAACAGCCGCTGAAAGGGAGTTGGCATCATGTCTCGGGTGAAACGTGGATTCAAGGCGCGCCATCGTCGCAACAAGGTCCTCAAACTGGCAAAGGGATTCCATCTCGCGCGCGGCAAATCGTTTCGCGTCGCCGTGCACGCCGTGGAAAAGGCGCTCAGCTATGCTTTCCGCGACCGTCGCCGTCGCAAGCGCGATTTCCGACGGCTGTGGATCATACGCATCAACGCCGGCGTGCGGCTGAGCGGCTTGTCCTACAGTCGTTTTATCAACGGTTTGCGCGAGGCCAATATCGAGCTGGATCGCAAAGTGCTGGCGGACATGGCTGTAACCGACCCCGCCGGTTTCAAGGCGTTGGTTGAACAGGTGAAAGCGCTGGCGACGGCGTAAATTCCGCCGTATCGGTGGAATGGCGCCCTCGTCCTGAACCGCAAAGGAGCAGGAGATGACGAAAGCCGACTTGATCGAGAATGTCTACCAGAAGATCGGGTTCTCCAAGAAGGAATCCGCCGAGATCGTGGAGATGGTGTTCGACATCATCAAGGACACGCTGGAAAAAGGCGAGAAGATCAAGATTTCCGGCTTTGGCAATTTCGTCGTCCGCGAGAAGAAATCGCGTATCGGGCGCAACCCGCAGACCGGCCAGGAGATCGAGATTTCGGCTCGCAAGGTGCTGACCTTCAAACCCAGCCAGGTGATGAAGAATTCGCTGAACCGCGGGAAATGACGGCCCGGGGCGCTGTGGAAAGAATCCCCGACAAGCTGTATTTTCGCATCGGCGAAGTCGGGCGGATCACCGGGCTGGCGCCGCATGTACTGCGCTTCTGGGAAACGGAATTCCCCAGCATACGGCCTGAAAAGAGCAAAACCAATCAGCGCGTGTACGACCGGCGGGCCATCGAAACAATTCTGCTGATCAAGCATTTGCTCTATGAAGAGCGGTTCACGATCGAGGGTGCGCGGGCGCGACTGAAGGAGTTGAAGCGCGACAAACAGGAATTGGCGGCTGAGTTGACCAAGGCGACGGCGACCGAACCAAAGACGATGCTGGTCGAGATCCGCGACGAACTTGCCGCCCTTTCCCGGTCGCTTCGCGAGTGAAAAAAGCGACTTTCTGTTCTTTGCACAAGCACAATCCGGGGCGTAGCGCAGTCTGGTAGCGTACCTGAATGGGGTTCAGGTGGTCGCTGGTTCAAATCCAGTCGCCCCGACCAAAACAGAAAGGGATTTCGCATAATTGC
Organism: Myxococcales bacterium; assembly: GCA_003598065.1. Taxonomy (GTDB): domain Bacteria; phylum Myxococcota_A; class SURF-8; order SURF-8; family SURF-8; genus SURF-8. The sequence goes on from QZKR01000120.1 coordinate 157,613, forward strand.
GAAGTCCCTTTTTCTTTGCCCTTCCCGCAAACCCCTTCCCGTAACACCACCGTAACACTTAGGACGGATTTCGCGGCTTTTTGGCAGGCGATGGAACGCAGAAAGAAAGGCCGGCGGTTTAGGCGGTCGCGTCCGTTCCGACCGAAGCCAGACGCCTTGAGGGCTTGAGGCTCAAGGATAGTCCGCAGAAGCGCAGAATAGCCGTGAGCGTGTCCAAACGCGGGCTGTGCCGCCCTACCAAGGTGCGATAGAGCGTTTGACAGCTAAACCACCCCTCCCTGCCCTTCGTGGCCGTTACCCCAAAGCCTAATCCGTCCTTTCTCTCTGCCAACGCCGGAAAGACATAGCGGCCGTTGCAGCACCATCCTTAACGTACCTTTCTGAGGTCAGGTTGAGGACACCGCCGCATTGGTCGGGCTTCGCGGCGATTGCTATAGGCGGTAGTCGGGGGCCGGGGGGCCATCCGACCCCACCCCGGTCGAATGTAGTATTTGATGCCTGCCCGCGAATTTTTAAAAAAAAAATCCAGAGTCTCCGCGACGGATGGATAACAACGTACAGGCGGCAAAGGTCTCGAACTCTGAATGGGAAGCCCGTTGCTTAACGCATAACCCGACATTGAATATCGCTTACAGGCAATTTCAATCCGCCTATAGCGATTTTATCGTTGCTAAATTATAACGATTACAATTTATACTTTTTACTTGACAATCCGGCAACCGATCGATAATGCTGTGTTACAAGGTGTCAAAGTAAATTAGGTTCTCGCCAGGATTCATTCTATTACATACGAGAAAGGTTGCGCCATGCATTTCATGGGAAACGCCCGTACCGTTTTCATGTATGCAATGCTGTCCTTGGTGGTTGTCGGCACATTGGGCTGCAAGATCGACATCAACAAGCCGACTACGAACTCGGCCTTTCACGAGGGCGCGTCCGTGGAATTCAGCGCGGAATACAACGGCTGGTTCGATATCAAATGGAAAAGCAGCTATATCGGAACCGACGGCAACACGCACGAACTCGATAATGCTTTCTTCGAATCGCATGCGGTCGCTACCGCAGACAAGGGCTACCCTTGGCGCTTTAAAATCGACGACCTGCCGCGCGGCATCCACACGATCACGGCTTATTATAGTATCGATGATGCTTCCGTGAAGCTGGTCGTTGGCTGCAATGGTTTGCCGACTTCAGCTTGCTCACTCCTCACCCACGGTTGTGTTCAAGGGACCTGCAACGCGTTTGATGACATCTGCATTGGATTGCCAGATCATTCGGCTTGCGATAACTTTGACAGCGCTTGCGTCAGCATAGGAATTTGTCGTGCAACGGACGGGGAATGCTATTCGCTTCCGCTCGGCTGCGACGACGATAACGCCTGCACCGAAGACACTTGCGTTCAGGGGTCGGGTTGCGTCCACACCGACATTTCTGATAACTGCAAAGATGACGACCTCTGCACGACCGATTCCTGCGACCCGGCGTGGGGATGTAAATATGATCCCGCTATCACGTGCGATCAGGCGAATCATGAAGTTTGCGTGGACGGCGAATGCGTTTGCGACACGGCCAACGGCTATCAAACTTTGGATGACGGAACGTGCTCCTGCGCCGATACGAGCTGCGTTTCGAAAGGGGCGGAGTGCGACGAGATCATGGTTTGCGGCGAGCCGGTCGATTGCGGCCAATGCGATGCCTTTTCGGAGTGTGTGAATAACAAATGCGAGGTGACCGATATCCCACTCGAACCTATTCCGAATGACGTGGACCCGACGGTCGTCGCCGATGTGTGCGATCTGCGAAAGTTCCTTGTTGAAAACAGCGACCCGGTTCAACGGGGAGAAGGTCTCGCCGAGCTTTTGGAAAACTGCGACCGGATCCTCCACGTCAGCGGCTTCATCAGAAATCGCAACGGCGAACCCCTCGCCGGCGTGCGCGTTACGGTGAAGGAACACCCCGAGTACGGCGTCGGCATCAGCCGCGAAAATGGCAGATACGACATGTTGCTCAATGGCGGCGGCACCTTCGTATTGCGTTTCGACAAGCGGGATTACATTCCCATGCAGCGCCGCGTCTCCTCGGAGTGGAACCGCTCGGTCCGGCTGGATGATATCTACATGACGCCTCGGGCGTCCTCTATTCCCGTCAACATGGGGGATTTTAACACCCAGTTGGCCTTGGGAGAAACAGTGGGAGACGACGATGGACAACGAACGGCAACGTTGATTTTCGAGCCGAACACCTCGGGGTGGATTGCATTGGCCGATGGTACACAAGTCAGCTTGCGCAACATGTCCCTGCACATCACCGAGATTACGGTCGGCGAAAACGGCCCGGCCGCCATGCCAGCCCCCTTGCCGCCGGCCACGGCCTACACCTATGCGGTAGACTTCTCCATCGACGAGGCCGAAGCGGCGGGCGACGCCCCGGTTCAATTCGATAAGCCCATCGCCCTTTACGTTGACAATTTCCTGGGATTCGCCGTCGGCGGAATCGCACCGGTCGGATACTTCGATCCGACGGCCGACGCCTGGATCGCCAGCAAGGACGGTCTAGTGGTAAAGATTCATTCCTGCAACTCCTACGGTCGGGCCACTCTTGATATCGACGGATCGGGTACGGCGGCATCGGACGAAGAACTTGAGGATTTGGGCGTCAGCGACGAGGAACGCCAAGCCCTGGCCTTGGGATGCGACTCCGGCAGATTCGCCGAAGAAGGCACCTACTGGCGGGTGGAAATCGAGCATTTTACGCCTTACGACATCAATTGGCCGCAAGACCCCCCGGATGGCGCTACCCCTCCTGGAGAGACTGGAGACGGGGGACCGGGCGATGATGGCAATCCAAATCCCGAGGATGATGGGAAGGACGATGGAGAAGGCGATGAAGATGACGAAGACAAAGAATGCAAGGAAGAAGGATCCAAGATTGTCTGCCAAAGCATGACATTAGGCGAATCGATTCCGATCGAGGGCACGCCCTTCAAACTCCATTACCAAAGCAATCGCACCTATGGCAGAAAAGTCGCCAGATCGCTCCGAATTCCGGTCGCGGGAGAAAATCCCCCTTCTAGAGACAACCTAGATGGAACTCGTCTCTTCGATAAGGCGATGGTGGAAGTCAGCGTCGCTGGACGAACTATCAATCAGGAATTCGCCGGTCCCTTGAGCCCAAAGCAGGAATATTATTTTACCTGGGATCAGTTTGATGAGTACGGACGCTTCGTCAACGGAATTCACTCTGCCGTTGTGCGAATCTCATATTTCTACCACGCTAATTATTCCATTCCCAGCGGTGACTCTTACCATTGGAGTTTCGGACGGCCGGGTTCGGGGACGGCGGCCGTCGCCACGCGCGACAGATTGCGGTTGACGGACTCTTTCCAAACCACGCTCGGCGTCTGGGACCAGAGAAAAGGTCTCGGTCTGGGCGGATGGTCGCTCAGCCCGCATCATTTCTTCGATGAAAAGAACCGCATTCTCTATCTGGGAGACGGGACAAGAAGATCTTTAGACGAAATTACAATCTCTCGTTATCGGGAAGCATGCTCAGTTCAGGGCACTTTTACTGCGAGTTACGATGGATCGCTGTATGTCAGCTCATATTGCCAGATCGCGCATGTTGTTCCAGGAGAAACAACGGAAATAATTGCAGGGGTACATCCTCAAAGTTGTGGTGAATCCCAGGGCGGATACGTACCGGGTTCTCCTGCCGAATCAACCCAGATAGGAGAACCGCGCGGGATGGCGGTCGATAAAATGGGGAATCTCTATTTCTCTAGTGGGAACACGGTCAATTACATGCCGGGGGGTACACCCTATGGCCACTGCATCAGGAAAGTAGATTCTTCCAGTTCTAGAATCATCACGACGCATGCGGGTGATTGCGGGCCATACGGCGAAGGCGACGAGGAGGGCAAACCGGGAAGATTCAATTACCCTACAGGAATCGCAACAGACGAGGCCGGCAATGTTTTTGTGGCCGATACGCTAAACTATAAGATTAAGCGGGTGGATCCGCTTGGAACGGTTATCACCGTCGCGGGCAACGGCCTTCCCGCCAGTAATCTATGCGGAAATCCGACAGCGGATGCCACAGCCTGTAACATCGGCATGCCGGAGTTCATTGCCATAGACTCGCAATCGAACGTCTATTTTTCGGCTGTCATGCCGCCCGCCGGCCCTTATGACCACGGCTGGCGTAACGGGATTTTATGGAAGCTTTCCAGAGATGGCACGCTCTCCGTTTTCGCGGGTGGAAATCGTTTCACGGGTGAGCAGCCCATGAGCTTGGAGTGTCCCACCGGTTTCTGGGGAGAGGCGGCAGAAAGCAAACCCGCAACACAGGCATGTCTCGCTCCTATCCAAGGCATGACAGTTGACTGGCGGGATAACGTCTACATTTCGGAAATGGCCCTGCCCCTGCTCGATTCAAGCTATCACCACGAATATTTTGTTTATGGCTACAATTTTGACGAAACAACAGGAGGTGTCGTTTACCGAGTTGGCCTGAACGGCAGCCTAAAGCGAATCGCCGGAAAATATGGCCAATGGATCCCCAACCATACTCCTTACGAAATTTTCGGCAAAGATGGGCAGCTTGCCATTTTGGCCGGCATCAACCCAGGAGCAATGGCATACGATGGAGCCGGCAATCTTCTTCTTTACGATTACGATGGTTGCGGCATGATCCATAAAATTACGGCCGCCGCCAACGTAACGGCCACCGATGAAGGCGTCGCCGTAGCCTCTAAGAACGGACAGGAGTATTACGTCTTCGACGACCGCGGACATCATCTCAAAACTTACAATGCCCTCACCAATGGCCTGATCTACTCTTTCGGCTACGACGCGAAGGGCTATCTGACCTCGATAACGGATGCTTCGATACCGAATCTTTCCCTCAATACGACGGTAATCAATCGCAACGGCGAATTGCCGCAAAGCATCGTCGCGCCGGCTTACTTCGGCGGTTACACCACCTCTTTCGAACTGGACGAGGAAGGTTATATCACGGCGATTACCAAGCCTGGCGAAAATACCTACACCTTCACCTACAAGCACCTCAACGAAGAGCCGGATCCGGAAAAAGGGCCGAGGGTTGACGTGGAAGGGCTTCTTGCCACCATGCAGGAGCCGGCTTCAAGCGGACAATTCACTTTCGATTACGATTCGCAAGGGCGGCTGACCAAAGATCAAGACCCGGTCGGCGGAGAAAAATCGCTGAGCCTCGTCGAAGGTTATGAGGACGCTGAAGGCAACAAATTTGAATACAAGGTCACGTTGCAAACAGCAGTGGATACATCGACGCACCGGGATACGAGCTATGGCGCCTGGTACGAAAAGGACGAGGACGGTTGGTTTACGGGCAATTACATCCGCCAGGTCACTCATCCGTCCGGGCTTTCGTCTCGAATGGTTTCTCAAGAAACGAAAGATACGATTTATCATACCGACGGTACGATTGCCGAGTTTGAATATGCTCCCGATCCCCAATGGGGCTACTCCAACAAATACGCCAGTAACGTCACAGTCACGCTTCCCGGCGATTCACCGACTGACGGCGACGCTGACTCTGACGACGAACAGGACCCCCCTATTCAAATGGAGATCACCCAAAATGTAGTCAAGGCAACGACGGAAGGACATTTCAACGGCGGTTTCGTGCGCAAGATCAGCAAAAACGGGAAGGTCGCTTTCTGGAAATTCGACAGCAATCAGAGAATCCATACCTACATCTCTCCGGAAAAGCGCGCCGCCACCGTACAGGTCGACGAACAAGGCAAGCCGAAAAATATAAACCTGGGATTGATCGCCACCGTGCAAATCGACGCGGAAGGCAACCTGATAAGTGCGCAGCTTTCGGGCGAAGAGGATGGGTTGGCTCCCATCACCGTTCTTTACGACGCAGGCCGCATCATGAATATCACTCAAACGGCCGACATGGGCGGCGCAGCTAAATTGCGCGGCATCTCGATTTCCTACTCGAATGGCGGGACCAAATACGCCAATCCGCGCACGATAGGGTTCCTGAACGGGGAAAGCTATACGCTCGATTACTATTCTTCAGGTAGATTGCAATCCATCGAGCGACCGGACGATTATAAGACTTACTTCGAATACGACGCCAACGGCAACATGACCTATCTGATGGCTCCGCCTGTTGGTCCTTCGTCGCCCGAAGAGTTGAAGCATGGCATCGGCTATACGGAGGCAAACCTCGAAGCATCGTACACGCCACCGGTTGTTGAGCAAGGGGTATCTACGGAAACTACCTATGGTTACTACCTGGATCGTCAAAAAAAAATCGAAGCCCGGCCCGACAACAAGCGAATTGATTACACCTACGATGCTGCTGGCAGGCTCGATCAGCTCACGGCTACAGGGATGATCTATACCTATTCTTACGGCTCGCATCCCTCGCTGCCGAGCCAGATCAACACAGCCGACGGCATCTCCCTTAAAATGGAGTACATCGGCTCGCTGTTGAAAAAAGAAGACTGGAGCAATTCGCTGGGCTACATCGCGGGAGGAACCGTCAAGCGCTCCTACAACGACGATTTTCTGGTATCGGCCTACACCGTGGGCAATGGCAACACGGTCAACCAATATTATGATAATGACGGCTGGCTGAGGCGTCTTTCCGACACGGCGGGCAACGATCTTAATATCGCGCGGAAAGCCTTCGGCGCGGTCGAAGCCTTCTCGCTTACGACCGACGGAAATATTTTGATGGAGAGCCTCAGCTATAATGCTTTCGGCGAGTTGGAGCGGCAAGAAGTTTCCTTTAACGGAGACCAAATTCTGCTACGGGTTTACGAAAATGAAACCGGCACGGAGGAAGAGAAATTTTTCCGCGACGAACGCGGTAGGATAAAAACGGTAGTGGAAATGGTTGCCGGATCCGGCCTAACGGCTACGACCTACACATACATTTATGATAATGTCGGCCGTCTGCGGGCCACTTCAATAGACGATGTTAGCGAGATGCACCAAAGTACGACCCGACAGACCGCTTACGCCTACAGTCCCAACGGCAATAGGGGCGTGCATGTAGTCTCTGATGGCGAAAGCATAGTTGTTCAGGAGTCCTGCCTCTTTGATCAGCAGGATCGCCTGACCTACTGCTGGGATTACGGCACGACGCCAGCTACGTATAAAGAATGGGCCTTCTCTAAATTTGGCAACCTTATGTCAATAATGAAGGGGCAAGATATTACTTCATACTCCTATGATGTTTTCGGCAACCTGCGCGACGTTACGTTGTCCGACGACACCTTCATTGAATACATCATCGATGGCAAAAACCGCCGCATCGGGAAAAAGACATACGTTAGCAAAGAGGGCAGCCTCGTCTCTGTCCAAGGCTGGCTGTATAAGGATCAGCTCAACCCCGTGGCCGAACTGGATGGCAACGGGATGATCAAGAGTATCTTTGTCTACGGTACGAAACCCAACGTGCCGGACTACATGACGAAGGACGGCGACACCTATCGGATCATCTCCGACCATCTCGGCAGCGTTCGGCTGGTTGTTCGTATGTCGGATGGCGTGGTCGTCCAGCGCATGCGTTACTCGGCTTTCGGCGAGGTGTTGCAGGACACCAATCCCGGCTTCCAGCCCTTCGGCTTCGTTGGCGGCCTATACGATCCACAGACCGGCTTCGTCCGCTTCGGCGCGCGGGATTACGACCCTTCCACCGGACGCTGGACAACAAAAGACCCAATCCGGTTTGACGGCGGGCAGGAAAATTTGTATGTTTATGTTAACAATGATCCGATAAATAGAAGAGACTTAAATGGCAAAGATCCAATCACTCTCCTTACAGTTGGGGCAGCTATAACTTTTGGCGGAAACTGGCTAGCGTCACATGCATTTTGTCAAGCAGCATGCAAGAAACTTAGTGAAGCCGAAAAGAAAGCGACAGCCGATATTAATGGTGAACGCACCGGCCCAGATAAAAACGATCATATTTGTGATCCTGGCAAAAAACAGAACGAAAATATGTCAAATACATACAACGATTGCCTAGATGAATGCACAATGATGGCTGCCGAGGGCGTGCTAGACATTCCTACAACCCTTGCTCTCCTGATAGGCCAAGCGATAGGAGCGGCTGCATCAGGGATTGCAGGTTGGGCTGGTAGCTTTTTTTAAGGAACATAAAGCGATGCAATGGAGATTGTCAAAATTTAAAATTCTCTACGAGTGGTTAGCAAAGCTATTAAATTACAATAACGTTGGGCCGATATATGCTCTTTTAATGATCTTTCAGGTTGTTTTATATGCCAGACGCGAAGTAATTGATGTTGAGAAACTGAATATAGATTATTTTGTGGTTAATCTTGGGCTGTTCTTATCAATACCGGCAACCGTAATCCTGGAAAAAATAAAACATATGAGGTTGGTTGCCACACTGGTAGCTGCAATGTGCTACCCGTACATCATGCTATACTATGAGGGACGCACGGAATTATTTGGCTGTGATGACCCCTTAGCTGTCGGCATAAACCCGGAAGAGTATGAAATAAATAGAATGTTTTTGTTTATCACATACTTTGCGAGCGTGTCTTTTTTAATTAGCTTGCCTTGGAAAGCATTCTGGGCTCGTTTGCATAAGAAAAATAACAACAATGACTAGGGGATCTTTTTTACATTATCTGCCTGTCAACGTCCTCACCAGCCTGAAGCCCTGGTTGCAATAAGAACTCGAAGGGTCGAAATGCACTCCCCCGCGGCTCGCCGAACGGCAATAATTCGCCATTGAATCGAAAGCCCCTCCCCGTCTGACGACATCCCAATAATCCGCGCCGAACGGATCGATCGCCGGATCTTCGGGAGTTGTAAGATCATATTGCCGCTGGTACGGATCCCAGACAAGTTCCCAGACGTTGCCGATCGTGTCGTACAATCCCCAGGCGTTGGGCTCCTTCAAACCCACGGGATGGGGACCGCAGGTGACTCCCTCGCCGAATATCGATTTGCAATCGCTCACCCCGCCATAATCGGCAACCGCGTTTTGCACAAACCAGCCGATGCGGTCCAGATTGGGGTCCGGCGGATCCAGCGGATGAAGGCTCGTCAAAGGACCGCTGTACAGCGCCGTCTCGGTCCCCGCCCGCGTGGCATATTCCCATTCGGCTTCCGTCGGCAGGCGGTATCCCTCGCACTCGTAGACGCTATCCACGCCTACCAGACTGACATCGGCGCGCTTGATCCCTGTGAACTCCAGAGCGGGATCATAGCACTCCCAGGGGTCCACGCCAGGAACGGCGTCGGAGCCAAAGCATTGGACGTTCTCGAAAACGTAGCAGGGTTGAATCCCATGGCCCAGAGAAAGTTCGTTGGCATAGAACAGCGCGTCGTACCAATTGACTCCTTCCACCGGACAATCGGGGCCGCACTCGCCTACTCCATACGGCTCGCCGAGCGGGCCGTGGCAACTCGTATTGAAACCGATCAGTGTTTCATATTCCGCCTGCGTCGCCTCGTGGGTCATAACCTCGAAAGGACGCGTCAGAACAACATAGTGGCGGGCTTCTTCCCACGCGATATTGCCGGGTTCGTCCTCCGGGCTGCCCATCCAGAACGAGCCCGCCGCGATCGGCACGAAACCGTCCGTGATGCACTGCCCTTCCACGTCGTGAAAGCCCTCCGCGCAGCGGTCGCAGTAATCGCCGCCCCAGGTCGGATCGCAAGTGCAGACATCGTCGTAGTCATTGCAAACGCCGTGATCGTGGCAGTCGTAAACCTCGCCGGCGCAATGCTCCGCCCCCGCCCCCAGGCCGTCGCAGCGATCGCGCGCCGTGCAGGGGTCGCCGTCCTGGCAGGCTTGCGTGGATAAAACATCCGCCGGGCAATCGTTATGCTCGCCGTCGCAAACCTCCGCCGCATCGCAGATCGCCGCCGCCGCGCGGCATTCCTCCTCGGGGCCGAATTTCTCATCCGCCGGACAATCCGCGCCCGTCCCGTCGCAGAACTCCGCGCGGTCGCAGCTCCCCCCCGTCGGCCGGCATTCGTAATCGGCTCCGCGCAGCGACCACTGGCTCGGATCGTTCAGCGGGTTGCAATACTGGCACCCGTGCTCGGGATCACTCGCCCCCGCCGCCACGCACGCGCCGCCGATGTCGCAGAAAGTCAGTTCGCAAAGGCACGCGCCAGTCGCCGGCTCGCACACTCGATGTTCCATCGTCGCACAAAGGTTCGGGTCGCAGGGGTCCTGCGTGCAGGCGTCGCCGGCCGCGTTCCAATGCCAGCCAGCCGCCGCGTCGCAGTCCTCGCAATGATCGCCCACGTAACCAGTCTCGCAGGCGCACGTCGGAATTCCCCCGGCGTCGTCGCATGCGCCGCGCCCGGAGCAGGTCGTCGGCTCGCAGGCCACGTCCGCCTCGCAGACGTGGTTCACTTCGTGATACCCGGCCAGGCAGAGGCCGCACAGCGGCGCGCCGTTGGCGTTCAGGCATTCCCGATGCGCCCCCGCGCACTCCGTTTCGTCCTGGCAGGGGAAGGCGGGTTTGCAGATCCGGTCGCCGTAATCGCGGTAATCCTCGTCGCAGACGCAGATGTAGCCGCCCTTGCCGTCGATCGTGCAGAAGCTGCGGTGTTCCTCCGTGCAGGGATTAGGGTTGCAGGGATCGGCGAGCGGGCTATCCTCTTCGCCTTCAACCGCGTCGCCATCGCCGTCCGAAAGGTCCGCGTCGGGGGGGATTTCATCGCCGTCGGAAGTATCGCCATCGCCGGGCGAACCCGATCCGCCCGACGAGCATGAAAATACGAAAAATAGACAAAAGATGCAGACGAGCCACGACAACCGTTTCATCGAACCATTCCTCCGATTCGTCGCATTCCGGAGCCGGCAGGCGGGCGAGTCCATGAAGACGCCTTCTCGCAAGTAAAATTACCACAACTTCAAGTTTGGGGAAACATAATTTCGCCCCATCTGCTGTTTTCAGCCTAACGGGTGTATGATCGCCAAGTAGGGAATCGTTTCTCAGGCAGCGTTTGAAGGGCCGCAATAATCTATTAAGCGAAGGTGGACCGATGCCCAAATACGCCAAAGACCGGCTTATCATGAGTCCGTCATACGCTCGTGCCCTTTTCTGGATGCTCATCAAACGGGTGAATCATACGGTATTCGAAGAACTCGCCGGGAAACCGTTCCAAGCCTACAAGGAATTCCAAGACGAATATGAGCGCGTCGATAGGCGGATCATTCAGTTGATAGGCGCTACCAGCTTCGGCGTTCGAACGGCGGGCAAAAATGACGGCGGCTTAAAAGGGCTGCTTCACACCTACACGGACGCCGAAGGTAAAGAACATATCGTTCAGCTTCCCGACCTCAACCGCGATGAGGAACCGGACTTTCAAATGATCGGTTTGGGCAGTGACAAAGAAACTCAGGATCTTTTTCCTGAACTGATCCCTTTATTCAAACATCGGCGGGTGGTCGAACTCATGGGTCCAGACCGTTACCAAGAGAAGGTCGATAGAGTGAGCAAACTGGTAAGCGAATGGCTTGAGCGATGGAATCTCGACACGGATTGGTGCCGGAAAGAAGCATTCAACACCATGCATTTTTGGCGTGAAAACCCCGACTGGCTTGAACAGCATCAACCGATAGCCGACTTGCGCACCGAAGAACCGATTACCGGCAGAAAAGTCAAGGTAGACCCTGTTCCAGAGAAATCCGACAAGCTCAAACAGGCGTTCTTTAAAAATCTGCCGTTGCCCGAAGAACTAAAGCTTGCCTACAGCAATGGCTGGAATGCCCATTTAGGCGAAAAATGGATGGATGCCCGTGATAGGATAATCGATGATTTCCAAAAGAAATTGTCTGTCTATCGTCGAAAAATTGAGAAACTGATGAAAAGCTATGACCATTTCCAGTCGATAGACTTTGCTTGGCTTATTCTGCGAGTTTTGCCGCCGCAACTGACTTATGACCAACTTGTGTCAAGAACCGGCGCGCCGCGTCCCGAGAAAGGCACCATCAACCGCCATGTCCATGCTTTGGCTCGGTTCATCGGGCTTGAAACGCAGATCCAAAAAGAACCCAACAGACCGTAATCAAACAAAAATTTTGTTGCACAAAAAAATCTAGGGATCTGCAACGCGCCCTTCCACGCGGATGCTTATCTTGTCCACAGTAGCGGCCGGTGCATAGGGTCCGGCTGCGGGGGAATGGCACATTTTCAACGGTTCGAAAGGAGTTTTGAATGGAACGAGAGCGTCACTTGACCACGGCGGAACTGGCAGAACGCGAACATGTGCAGCCGCAGACCGTCAGACTCTGGCGTTGCCTGGCGCGCGGCCCCAAGTATATCAGACTCGGGGGACGATTCGGGCGTGTCGTTTACCGCTTGTCGGACGTGGTGGAATGGGAAAAACAATCGCTGTTCACGTCAACGAGCGAGGAATCCGCGCGGCAACAAATGTCAGGCGAAGGTTGACGTGAGTGCGGCGCATGTTTCAGCCGACCGAAAGCCATTCGCCGCCCGTCCAAAGAGTCCTGGCCCTTCTCGGCGCGGCCGGTTGCCGCCCAAAGAAACAGCAAAAAGGCTGGATCGCCCTTTGCCCGGCGCACCCCGACGGCAACGCTTCGTTATCGATTAACGAGGGTGATGATGGATGCGCCCTGCTTAACTGCTTTGCCGGCTGTGACACCAAGGATGTAGTGGCCAAGCTCGGCCTTTCCATGCGAGATTTGTACGCGAACGCCGCAAAAGCGAAAAAGCCGATGATCGCTTTGGCGGACTTGGCGGCTGCCAAGGGCTTGCCCGAAAGCTTCCTGCGGGGTCTTGGCGTCAAGAATCATCATGGCAGCGTGAAAATCACTTACCGCCTTGAGGATGGCCGGGAACACTGCCGGCAACGCCGGAGAACGGCCCTGGCGGCGCGAGAAGGTTCGTCCTGGTACAACTCCACCCAAGACGAGCCGATTGTCCCTTACGGCCTGTGGCGGCTTGCGGAAACCCGAAACAATGGCGTTCTGATCCTCTGCGAAGGCGAGTCCGATTGCTGGACGTGTTGGTTTCATGGTTTCCCCGCCCTTGGTATCCCCGGCGCAAGCATGAGCCGCTATTTGGCCGCGGCGCACCTTGAGGGCATCCGCCGCGTTTTCATCGTTCAGGAGCCGGGGGACGGGGGCGAAGCATTCGTTAAAGGCGTCGGCCTGCGGCTGCGCCAGATCGGCTGGCGGGGCGAGGTTCGGATTATCCGCCTGCTCAACGGCGTCAAAGATCCGAATGAGCTGCACCGGCAAAATCCAGCCGGGTTCAAGGATCGCTTCGAAGAAGCACTTCGGGCGGCCAGTCCGCCGCCGCGCCTGGAAATGGATTGGGGGCTGGAAACGGTGTTTTCGCCACCCTTGCTCTGCGTTTTGCGCCCTGTCGAGCTGACGCTCTACGCGGGAATAAGGGCGCTGGAAACCCTAAGAGGCGTCAAACCGGGGGAAGCCTTCGGTGCGGCTGATAGCAACTTGCAAGAAGTCACGGGACTTTCCGATGGAAGCATTCGGACAGGAATGCGCGGTCTTGAAAGCCGTGGCTTGGTAGAGGTCATTTTTGCGGGAAGCTTCAAAGAAAGGGTTCGACGATCAAGGCGCATCCGCCGCGTTCTCCCGATTCCCGAAGCCGCTGTGTGTTGCACCCCACGAAAGATAAAAATGCGTGCGCCGCGAGGGCGGCCCTCGAAAAATACCGCCTCAAATTTAAGGCGAGAAAAGGCTAAAGATCGGCCCGTTTCCCGCCTTGATTTTAAGGTGATGTATTTACGTAAGGAGGAAGGTATTCTTCAGGGCGGGATTGAACCGGATCTTCTTCCGGGTCCCACGCTGGCTTCTTCGGAAGATAGCGTGGGCGTGTTGGACGTTCTGCCTGATGCACGCGAGCAACCACAGTTTGTGCCGTGGGAGGAAGTGGGGCATTGGCCCAAAGAAAAGCAGTTGGCTTTCGAGGAGCAAGCGGCAAGGATCGAATTTGAAGGCAACAAGCCCCGCGAAAAGGCGGAATGGGAAGCTTATCTTGCTACCAAAAACGAATAAGAGGGATCGCCCGCAACTGATGCACGCGCACGAAAGCCAACATGGAACAATTTTAAGGTTGTAATGGTTCCAATTTGGTTGTTCAACGTTGGTTTTGTAGCGGTTCGCGTACCATTCCGGGGAAACAAGGAACGCTCAAAGCCTATTTTTGGAGCTTAATCCGGGCTATTTTGGCGTGTTCAGAAATTTATATGGAACGCGCGCGAGCTTCCTGTCACAACTCCCCTTCCCGCTCCTGGAGTGTAACGAAATAAGTTTCGTCCACTTCCTCAAGTTCAAGCTGGGTTTTCTTGACGCCGATGCCGTGCTCGACCAGCATCCGGATGAGTTCGTCGCCGTTGATGAGCGTGATCGGCGCGGCGTTGGGGAATAGCGCCGCCTCGACGCAATCCTTGGTGAAGTCGCTCACGGTGATGATCGTGCCGCGAATCGCGTTGTAGTACGGCAGGCTGCCGCGCAGCTGGTCCAGGATCGGGCGGCGCACCTTGTCTTTCTTGCGCTTGACTTGCACCACCTCGGTTACGGTGGTGATGCCGAATTGCGCCTTGCCTACCACGTCGATTCCCATGTCGCCCGACACCTTGGTCACCACCACGTCCTGATAATCCATCGCGTCCAACAGCGCCCCCACCAGTTCCTCGAACTTCTTCGGGTCCATGTGGGCGAGGGTTTCTTTCAGCCGCTCGCGTTGGTCGGCGTTGAAATGCTGGATAGCGCGCGTTATGTCCTGCTTGGGGTCTTTTTCCTTGGGACGCACCGCGCCCATGTGTTTTTTCCCGGCCTCGTTGATGGCGTAGGCCATGCCGTCCCGGTCCACCAAGCCGCGTTCCAGCAAATTGACAAGCCGCCGCCGCAAGGTGTCTTTGATGGTCGATTCCGTGCCGAATTTGCTGTACTTGTGCAGGTACTCGCCCCACTCGCCCAGCAGGTCGCCGCGCTTGGCGCTCGGCCTGGCCGCCAGCAGGCTCAGAAGATGAAGGACGCCTTCCTGCTCGTCCAGTTCGCGGGTGATGGCGGGATCGCCGTCCAGAAACAGCCTGCCGTTTTCGGTCAGGCGGTACACGCCGCCGGGGTCGGTCGCCAGCAGTTCGAAGGTGTTGACGAAAAGGTACGTTCCATAGCTATGGCGCGGATTGACATAGTGGTCGGATTCGCGCCACATGCGCATGGCGAGTTCGGCCAGCGGGCCTTTCAGCCGCTCGTTGATCCACTTGTCGGGCTCGGACCAGTCCACGGGATCTTGGGGCGTCCCGGTTTGGTCGCTAATTTTGGTAATCATGCGGAGCACGTTCTCCCTGGGCTCGCCGTTCCAGATGCGCAGCAAATGCCGAACGGTCGTGTAGTCCGGGAACAAGGGCGAACGGACGCGGTAGGGACTGGGGGTGAGCATGGGGCTATCCTTTGTCCGAGTTGGCTTTGTCCAATCCACTCAGGTCCAGAAGAAATTTTCTCGCGTAATATTTTGATCTACAATTTTGCCAGGCAGAGTGAATTGAGACTCCTGCAGTAAGTGCGTTCGCGATTCCGCTCGTAGCTGGTAGCCATGCTTTTAAGGGAACTGTTAGTAAACCCGTTCCAATTTTTAAGAAATTGCCTACAAACGACGCAAGGTCCTTTCCAAATACTTTATTGTGAACGGTATTCAATAAATCATAAGTTAACTTACGTTTTCCAATTTCAGCTAAATATTTTTCCAACTCGGAATGAAATGCTTCTCTTTTAATAATGAAATCCGGATGGTTTCGTATCTTAATTATTTCCTCAATGGGAACATTATTTAGGCCGGAGGGAATCTTTAGTTTTAAGATTGCTTGATAAGCCCGAAAATAGTTCTCTTGAGGTTTCTTTCTCGAAGTGCGCGAGAAGGCTGCTAATTGGTCATATTCTCGCATGTTAGTAATTGCTGGGCGGCTATGATAATCCGCCAAGCAATGAGAGAAAATAGTCATATATACCATTGCTACATCGAGATGAACGCGTAATCCGCGAAGGGTTTCGAGGCCAAGATTTTCTTGACTGCAAAAACGAAACATATCGGGGGTAAATTTCTCATGATATATCTCAAAATCTTGAGAATCACGGTTTCTCCATTCTGGAAAATAATCTCGTTTATTGAAAAATACCGTAAAATCACCTGGTCTCGTAATTATTCTTTGTAAAATATTAACGGCATCCGTTGTTGCCTTGAATGCCTCGATAGATTCTGGCCTAATATATTCAATCAGATCTGTCTCGTTTTTAAGTTTGTTTTGTCTTTCTGAAATATCACCTTCGGCGCTTTCAGGAACTATTAGCCCGAGTTTATTTGAGAATATTAAATGACACTTCAAGAAGGATTCGCTTTTAATTTCAATCGTAGGGTAATAAATTATACTTTTCATCGAAGCCTCCTGTAATTAGTTTTAGAAATTTCTCTCTTCCCATCCCGATAATTCCCATTCAGCCCTGGCTCCAGGAGCAGCAGGGTGGCGAGGCGGCGGACGACCTCAGTAATGTAGCGGGCCTCGTCGGGGGTGAGGGCGCGGTTCAGGATGCTTTCCTCCCGGTAGGAGAGCCACTTCTTGATGACCTGATAGCCGCCGATGGTGTAGTCGTACACGCGCTGCGGCACGCCGCTCCAGTAGACCTCGCCGTTCAGGTACACGTCCAGGGTCCGCTCGCCCAGGCAGCGCAGGGCCTCCTCTTCCGTCAGCTTCAACGCCTTCGCGCCGTCCT